>JBAXRO010000031.1:0-21238 GCA_037131165.1 Actinomycetes bacterium
GGCCGTGGCCCACCACCCACCAGCCGTCTACGCTGGCCCCATGCCGAACCGCCTTTCCGAAGAGACGTCGCCCTACCTGCTCCAGCACGCCGGGAACCCGGTCGATTGGCAACCGTGGGACGAGCGATCATTGACTGAGGCGAAGGAGCGCGACTTGCCGATCCTCGTCTCGATCGGCTATTCGGCCTGCCACTGGTGTCACGTGATGGAGCACGAGTCGTTCTCGGATCCGGAGGTCGCCGAGCTGATGAACGCGAACTTTGTCTGCATCAAGGTCGATCGCGAGGAGCGCCCGGATGTGGACGCCCTGTTCATGGAGGCCTGCCAGCTGATGACCGGTCATGGCGGCTGGCCGCTCAACGCGTTCGCGACTCCCGACGGCGAGCCGTTCTGGGTCGGGACGTACTTCCCGCCGATCGACCGCGGTGGCACGCCCTCATGGAGGACGGTGCTGCGAGGGATCTCGGAGGTCTGGTCCCAGCAGCGCGACGAGGTGCTCGAGGCAGGGAAGCGCAACGCCCCGAGGCTCGGCGGAGCCGCCTCGCTGCGGCCGGTGAGCGAAATTCCCGGGCCCGAGCTGATCGACGCCGCGATCGCGAGCCTCGAGGAGGCATACGACCCGGTCAACGGCGGGATCGGCGGGGCGCCGAAGTTCCCGCCGCACGAGTCGATCGCCTTCCTGCTGGCGGCGGGCGAACGCGAAGTGAGCCTCGGGACGCTCCGCAAGATGGCCGACGGCGGGATCCACGACCAGATCGGCGGGGGCTTCTGCCGCTATGCGGTCGATTCGACCTGGACGGTCCCCCACTTCGAGAAGATGCTCTATGACAACGCGCTGCTCGCGGTCCAATACCTGCACGCATGGCTCGCGACAGCCGACGAGCGGATGCTCGAGGTCTGTCGCTCGACCCTCGACTGGATGGCAAGCGAGCTGCTCGGCCCCGAAGGTGGTTTCCACTCCGCTCTTGACGCGGACGACGAACGCGGCGAGGGCAGGTTCTACTCGTGGACTCCCGATCTCGTGGCCGATGCGCTCGCGGACTCAGCCGATGCCGCAGCCGCGTGTTCGGCCTGGGGGATCACCGACGCCGGCAACTTCGAGGACGGCCTGACCGTCGCTGTCCGCACCGCCGAGGCCGACAGGATCGACCCTGCGAATCTCGAGCGACTGCGCAGGACCCTGTTCGAAGCGAGGGCGCCGCGGCCGCGCCCTGCGACCGACACGAAGGTCATAACCTCATGGAACGCACTTGCGATCAGCGCCTTCGCCCAGGCCGGGGCGGCCCTCGGCGACGGGCGCTACCTCGGGATTGCGACGGACTGCGCCGACCACCTGCTGGCGGAGCTTCGCGATTCCGACGGGAGGCTGATGCGCTGCCGGACTGCGGGGCGGGCGGTGATCCCGGCGATGCTCGAGGACCACGCGTTCCTGCTCGCTGCACTGCTCGACCTCTACGAGGCGACGTTCGACGAGCGCTGGTTCAGCGAGGCGACCGGGCTGGCCGACGAGACCTGCGAGCGGTTCGGCGACAGCGAGCACGGCGGCTTCTTCACCACGTCAGCCGACGGGGAGCAGCTGGCCGCGAGGCGCAAGGACCTCGAGGACCACCCGATCCCGTCGGGCAACTCGGCGATGGCCCTGGCATTGACCAGGCTGCACGGCCTGACAGGGAACGGCGGGTACGCCGACACGGTCGAAGCTCTGCTGCGCCTCTACTCGCCGGTGGCCGCGAAGGCCCCGCGGGCGTGCGGTCGCCTGCTGAGGGCACTGCTCGTTCGGTATCGCGGACTCGACGAGGTCGCGATCGTCGGCCCCGACGCAGGCGACCTGGTCGCCGCCTACCGCTCGACCCTGAGGCCGACCGCTGTGATCGCCTCGGCCCCGACCGCAGAGGGGTCGGCCGTTCCGCTGCTGGCAGGCCGCGAGCCCGGAGAGGCCCGAACTGCGGCATGGGTCTGCAGCAACTTCGCCTGTCACCTGCCCGTCGAAACTGCGGGCGAGCTCCTCACCGAGCTCTCCGGCTGAACCTCGCTCCGACATCGGCTGGCGCCGACGCCGCAAGAGGTCCCGGCCCGCTGCCATCGACCCGAAGGCAACGGAATGGCACTGACCACCGCTCAAGCTAGCTTTGTCGCAGTGCCCACCCCGATGATCGAAGTCGAGCAGCTCGTCAAGACCTTTGGCAAGGGCGACGACGCCGTGAAGGCCGTGACGGGGATCGACTTCAGCGTCCCCGAGGGTGAGATCTTCGGCCTGCTCGGCGCCAACGGCGCCGGTAAATCGACAGTGGTGCTGATGCTCGCGACCCTCTTGGAGCCGACCTCCGGCAACGCACGGGTCGCAGGACACGACGTCGTTGCCGACCCAACCAGGGCGAGGCTCTCGTTCGGCGCCGCCCTGCAGGAAACAGGGCTGGACCCGCTCCAGAAGGGCGGGGAACTGCTGAATCTGCACGCGCGGCTCTACGGCTACGACAAGGCGGGTGCCGAGCGCAGGACGAACGAACTGCTCGACGTCGTCGGCCTGCAGGACGCCCGCGAACGGCGGATCGGCTCCTACTCCGGGGGAATGAGGCGCAGGCTCGACCTTGCAGCGGCCCTGATCCACCATCCGAAGATCCTCTTCCTCGACGAGCCGACGACCGGGCTCGACCCGGCATCGAGACGGGCGATCTGGGACGAGGTCTCGTCACTGAGGAAGGAGGGCGTCACAGTCCTGCTGACGACCCAGTACCTCGAGGAGGCCGACCAGCTGGCCGACCATGTGGCGATCATGGCCGACGGCACGATCGCGGCCAGCGGCACCCCGGACGACCTCAAGGCCGGCATGGGAGCCGACGTGGTCGAGGTCGAACTGGCTGACGAGGAGACCGCCGCGCGAGCGGCAGCTGCAGTCGGCCCGGAGGCGAACGTTGTCGGCCATGAGATCCGAGTGAATGCGACCGACGGTCCGGCCGTGCTGGCCGAGGTCGTCGGGACACTCAAGACGGCTGGCATCGAACCGCAGGGAGTGACCCTCTCGCAGCCGACGCTCGACGACGTCTTCCTCAACCTCACCGACTCGCGGGAGAACGCCAAATGAGCGCCACCGACGGGACCCGCCCTCCCCTGAGGCCCGCCTCGACCGGCACCCAGATCCGCCTCCTCACCGTGCGGCTGATCAGCAAGGTGCTGCGCGAGCCGGCAGTGACGATCCCCAACCTCGCGATCAGCGTCTTCTTCCTGTTCACGTACAACGGGGCGTTCGGCGACTCCGGCGTGACCAACTTCCCAGGAGTCGGCGGCAATTACCTCAACTTCATCCTGCCGGTAACCGTTCTGTTCTCCTCGATCAGCGGCGGCGCTGCCGGCCTGACCCTCGTCCAGGACCTCGAGACCGGCTACTTCCGCAGGCAGCTCTCGATGCCGCTTGCCCGCTCGGCGATCGTGCTTGCCGCGATCCTGCTCGGAGCGATCCAGGTACTGGTGCAGGCGACGCTGATCATGAGCCTCGGCCTGCTGCTCGGAGCCGACCCGGCCGCGGGCTTCGGCGGGATCCTCGCCCTGCTCTTCTTCGCCCTGCTGTGGGGGATGGGCTTCGCCGGGTACTCGGTCGCGACGGGCCTCAAGACCGGCAACGCCCAGGCGGCGCAGGCCGCGACCTTCATCTTCTTCCCGCTGATGTTCCTCGCTCCGGTGTTCCTGCCGATGGACCAGCTCGCCGGTTGGATCCAGGCGATCGCGAAGGTCAATCCGACGACCTACATGCTCGAAGCGATGCGCTCGGTGATGATCGAGGGCTGGGTTGCCTCGTCGCTGTTGAAGGGCCTCGCGGCGGGTGGAATCTTCGCACTCATCACCCTCACGCTTGCGGTGAGAGTGGCGCGCAGCAAGACCGCCCGGGCGTGAACTTTCAGCGCCAATCGCGCCGATAGACTCACGATGCGCTCCGGCGCAGACTCCCGTCCCTCCCCGTCCCGAACAGGATCCCAATGCGCAACGCCCTCTCCAAGGTCCTCAGCTTCCCCGGCACCCGAATTGGTCGCTGGGTCGTCATCGTCGCCTGGCTCGTCCTGATTGGCGCGATCGGACCGGTCGCCGGCAAGCTCGAGCAGGTCACCTCGAACGAGCAGTCGTCCTGGCTGCCCCAGAGCGTCGAGTCGGTCAAGGCGCTGAAGGTCGTCGACGCCGCGCAGAAGGACGAGACCCTGCCGACGATCATCGTCTACGACCGCACGAGCGGCCTGACAGCGGCGGACAAGAAGGCGATCCAGTCGGACATCGTTGCCCTGTCGACTCCCCCGACCGCCCCGAAGACCCTCGCCAAGACCGAGATCGGCGGCAGGAGCGTGCCGGCAGTCTCGCCCCAGCCGGTCTTTTCGAAGGACGGGCAGGCAGCGATCGTCGCCCTGAGCCTCCAAGCCACAGGGGAGGGCAACGACATCCTCGATTCGGTCGACCAGATCAGGAAGGTCGTCCACGAGGGCCCGCCAGGACTGGCGGCGAAAGTAACCGGAGGTGGCGGCTTCTCGGCCGACGCGATCAAGGTCTTCGGCGGTATCGACAGCACCCTGCTGCTCGCCACCCTCGCCCTCGTATTCGTCCTGCTGATCATCATCTACCGAAGCCCGATCTTCTGGGCGATCCCACTGTTCACCGTGATCTTTGCCGAGGTGGCAACGCGAGGCGTCGCCTACCTCTTCGCCAAGAACGGCCTGACCCTCAACGGCCAGTCAACGGGGATCATGTCGGTGCTGGTCTTCGGAGCAGGTACTGACTACGCGCTGCTGCTCGTCGCCAGGTACCGCGAGGAACTCAGGCGCCACGAATCGAAGTTCGACGCGATGCACATCGCCCTGACGAAGGCCGGCCCGGCGATCGTCGCCTCGGCCGGGACCGTGATCCTCGCCCTGCTCTGCCTCACCCTCGCCGAAGTCAACGGCACCAAGGGCCTCGGCCCGTCAGGCGCGATCGGCGTCGCGATGGCGATGCTCGCGATGCTCACTCTGCTCCCGGCACTGCTAGTGATCTTCGGGCGCAAGGCCTTCTGGCCGTTCATCCCGAGGGTCGGCGACGAGGGCACCGACGAGACCCACGGCGCCTGGCGCAGCCTCGGCGAGCGGGTCATGAAGCGCCCGCGGACCGTGTGGATCGCCACGCTTGCCGGTCTTCTCGTTCTCTGCGCGGGAATGACGCAGTTCTCGACCAACCTCACTCAGGGCAACTCGTTCCGCGGCGAGGTGGAGTCGGTCCAAGGCCAGGAGATCATCTCGAAGTCCTTCCCTGCCGGCTCCTCGGCCCCAATGAACGTCGTCGTCACCGACCCGGCCAAGGTCGCTGCGGTGCGCGAGAAGCTCGCGTCCAACAAGGCCGTGATCGCCTCGATACAGGCCCCTGCGCAGCAGCTGACCTCGGGCCAGAACACCGTCTTCGACGCCACGCTCGTCCAGGACCCGTATTCACCGAAGGCCTTCAGTGACGTCCAGTCACTCCGCGATCAGCTCGCAGTCGACCCGCAGATCGGCAAGGGAGCTGTCCTGATCGGCGGCAGCTCCGCACTCGAATACGACCTCCGCGAAGCCAACATCCGCGACAACTGGCTGATCATGCCGCTGGTGCTGGTCGTCGTGTTCGTGATCCTCGCCCTGCTGCTTAGGGCACTCGTGCTGCCGTTGATGCTTGTCGGGACGGTGATCGTGTCCTTCTTCGCTGCCCTCGGGACCGGCGCGCTCGTCTTCGAGTGGGTCTTCGACTTCCCCGGTTCCGACCCGTCACTGCTCCTGCTGTCGTTCATCTTCCTGGTCGCGCTCGGTGTCGACTACAACATCTTCCTGATGGCGCGAACGCGCGAGGAAACCCAGGAACACGGCACCCGCATGGGAATGCTGAGGGGCCTCGCGGTGACCGGCTCGGTGATCACCTCCGCAGGCATCGTGCTCGCCGGAACGTTCGCCGTGCTCGGCGTCCTCCCGGTCGTCTACCTGACGCAGATCGGCTTCGTGATCGCCTTCGGGGTCTTGCTCGACACGCTGATCGTGCGCTCGGTGCTGGTGCCCGCCCTGGTGTTCGACACCGGAAAGAAGATCTGGTGGCCTTCGGCCCTCGCGAAGCGCGACGAGCCGACCGACGGTGGCGGGGACGAACCCGAGGCGCTCGACGAGCTCGAGCGGGCGAAGGGCCTCGTCAGCTAGGTCCCTGTGGCGCGGTGGCGGTGAGGCCGTGCCTCGTCCGCTGCCGCTCGCCGGCCTGCCTCCGGGAATCGCCCCGAAGGCAGGCCGTCACCGCCACACCCGACCGAACTGCTTCTGCGCCCCAGCCGCGGCCACGGCAATCTGACCCCGGAACCGTTCGGCAAAGCGGACGGGACAGGGCCACTTCCGTCCGGCCCAGCAACGACCGCGACAAACCGGTCCCGGAACCGTTCGGCAAAGCGGTCGGGAGCGACCTGTTCCGGGAGCGGTTCACCGGCGGAGGCGGGACGCCGACGCCGGAAGCGGACGGGACAGGGTCGGTTCCGTCCGCCGGACCAGCGCTCGGCTCACGGCCAGACGCGGACCGGGCAGGGTCGGCCCCGGCCGCCCCACTCAGGCCTGAGTCAGAGGACCGGCAGGTAGCGATCGAGCTCCCACTGGGTCACCTGGACCCGGTACTCCTCCCACTCCCTGCGTTTGATCTCGACGAAGCGGTTGAAGGCGTGCTCGCCGAATGCCCTGAGCACCAGCTCCGACTCCGCAGTGATCTCGATCGCCTCGCCGAGCGTCTCGGGCAGCTGTTCGATGCCGAGCCTGCGGCGCTCCTCGGGACTGAGGTTGTAGAGGTTGCGGTCCATCGGCTCGGGCAACTCATAGCCGTGCTCGATCCCGTCGAGGCCGGCGTGGAGCAGGACGGCGAACGTCAGGTAGGGGTTGCATGCGGGGTCGGGGCAGCGCAGCTCCATCCTCGTCGACTGCTCCTTGCCGGGGTGGTAGAGCGGGACCCGGACCAGAGCGGAGCGGTTGCGGCGCGACCAGGCGACGTACACAGGCGCCTCATAGCCGGGCACGAGCCGCTTGTAGCTGTTGACCCACTGCGCGAATACGGATGACGTCTCGCGGGCGTGCCTGAGCTGGCCGGCGATGAATGCCTTTGCGGTGTCGGAGAGGAAGTACTTGTCGTCCGAGTCGAAGAACGCGTTGCGACCGCCCTTGAACAGCGACTGGTGGGTGTGCATCCCGGAGCCGTTCTCCGCGAACAGGGGCTTGGGCATGAATGTCGCGTGGAGGCCGTACTTCTGGGCGTACTCCTTGACCGTGATCCGGTAAGTCATGCAGTCGTCGGCCATCTTCAGGGCGTCGGAGTAACGCATGTCGATCTCGTGCTGGGATGGCCCGACCTCGTGGTGGCTGTACTCGACCCTGATCCCGAGCTGCTCGAGCGCCATCACCGTCTCGCGGCGCAGGTCGGAGCCTGCGTCGAGGGTCGTCAGGTCGAAGTAGCCACCCTCGTCGAGCACCTCGGTCCCCTGGGAGTCCTTGAAGTAGAAGTACTCGAGTTCCGGACCGACGAAGAAGTCATCGAACCCCATCGCGCGCGCCCGTTCGACTGCCTTGCGCAGGATGTAGCGGGGATCGCCCTCGTACGGGGTGCGCTCCGGAGTGAGCACATCGCAAAACATTCTCGCGACCCCGTCCTCCTGAGGCCGCCAGGGCAGCAGGGCAAAGGTCGTCGGGTCGGGCATCGCGATCATGTCCGACTCCTCGATCGCGTTGAAACCGGTGATCGACGAGCCGTCGAAGCCCATGCCGCCGTCGAAGGCGTCGCGGAGCTGGTCGCGCCCGACTGCGAACGACTTCAGTCGCCCGAGGATGTCGGTGAACCAAAGCCGGATGAAGCGCACTTGGCGCTCCTCGACGAACGAGAGGATTTCCTCCGCTGTGCGGGGCATCTGCTCAGCCATCGCGACTGAGCCTACCGGCGTTCAGGAAGGGCGGTCGGAGAGCCAGCGATTCGCCCAAAGACCGAGGGCGTCGAGCGCCGGTGCGAGGTCCTCGCCCATCGGCGAGAGGGCGTAACGGACGCTGGAGGCACGCTCCTCGCAGGGGATCCGCTCGATCATCCCGCGCTCCTCGAGTTCCTTGAGACGTTGAGCGAGCAGTCGATCGGAGAGATCCGGCACTGCAGCGCTGATCTCGCAGAAGCGCCTCGGCTTGCCGAGCAGGACGGTGATGATCGCGCCCGTCCAGCGGCGACCGACCAGTTCGATCGCCTCCTGGTACACCTGGCAGACACACTCGCCGTGGGCAGCCTCCGCCTCGGGGGAACTCCCGTTGCCTGCGTCTATTGCGGTTGCACCTTGCATTGGATTCGACTGTCGCTAGCCGACCGTTCCAGCATAGAACGGCAAGGCCGCCTTCCCAAGCGTTGACCGACAGTGGTGGACGGCGCTCACGCCTGGCCGCTTGCGAGGGCGGCGGCGATCAAGCCGAGGGCGCCGATGAACGCCCATCGGGCGGGAGCGAGCGGCTCAGGCAGCCGTCCGACCAACGAGTCGATCCTCGGGCGTTCGAAGGCGCTCGTCGACCACACCCTCTCCGCCTCGCGCCGGTGCCTCGGGTCTATCTCCTCGGTCAGGTAGGCGACCGCGTTTGAGACGAGAATCCCCGCCTCGCGGGAGTCACGGGGCAACTGCAGGACCGGGCGGGCTGGAGCGACGCGAGCGATCGAGACCGGTTCACGTTCGACGGACTGCTCGGGCCGATCCGGCAGCCCGCGCCCGAAGCTCTCCCCGTCCGGCCGAGCGACAACACCGCCGGTGTCGCGGACCCGCGAAAGGGGCGGCCTTACCGGGGCTGGGACTCCCCGCCGGTTTGGCCCGGGTCCGCGATCGCGAGCCGCGCGCCTTGCCCGCGACTGGTCGAACGGCAGGACCTTGGCGAGGGAACCGCCGGAATCGACCTCGATCGGCCCCGAGAGGCGTCGGTCGACCGGGACCACATGTGCGGCCCGTGCGAGACCCGCGGAACGGTGCCCAGCCATCGGGACGGAATCGTCCACCATCGAGCGGACGGAAAAGCACGGAAAACCGCTGTCGCTGCTGCGCTCCCGCGGATCGGGAGGCCGAACCGGAGCCTCAGGCCGCCGATTCCTCCTCGACGGTTCGATCGGCCCATGGGATCGCCTCGAGGCGCTCATCCGGGATCTGATCGCCACTGACCACCGAGATCCCGTAAGTGCCCTCCCTCAGCCTCGCGTCGGCCGCATCGATCAACTCCAGCTCGCGGCTCAGCCGGGCGGCGAGCGCCTGGTCGGTCTCGAACCGGGTCAGGTCCGCCGCCCGGTCCTCGGGAACGGCATCCTCCGCCGAGTCGCGGGCATCCTGCGCGGCGTCCAACTCGAGCGATGCCAGTGAGTTCTCGACGCGGGCCCGCTCCTGCGCGAGGAGGTCAGCTGCCCGTTCGGGATCCACCCGGCGCCCCGATCAGGGATTCATGTAGCCGGCCGTGGCGGCTACGAACGAAGCGATGTCCTTGGCCTGCTGGCCTTGGGCGATCAGGGCGGGCATGTTGCCGTTGCCCCTGGCGATGCCGTTGATGATCGTCGTGTAGACGTAGTCGTAACGGCCTTCGAAGTTCTTGCGAGCGGCTGCGGCGTCGGTAGCGGGCTGAGGGGTCAGCTGGACGTCGAGGTTCGGTCCGACTCGACCTTGGGCGTTGGCCGAACCGAGTCGGTGGCAGGAGCCGCAGAGCTCACCGAAGAGCGCTTGACCGTTCTTCTGGTCCGGTGTCAGTGCAATGCCTTGACCGCGAACGATGTTCGAGTTGTTGGAGTCGACCATCGCCAACGCGGGCACGGTCAACCCGACTCCGACGTAGAGCACGGTGAACACGACGAACATCCAGCGGGCGCGACTCGGCTGCGTTGGCCCCGATCCCGGCTCGCGCTTGCGGATCAAGGCAGTCAGGAGGACGCCGACTCCGAGGGCGACCCAAGCGAGGACGAACATGTACGTGGCAAGCATGCGGCGGGAAGCCTACCGCCCACGCCGGTCCGACGACGCCCGGGGAAGCTGTTCGGCGCCGAAGCGCTCAAGCTCCGGCGCGGGCGGATCGCAAGCGAACAGGTCCCTGACGGCCGCAGGACCCCCGGCCGCGCGCTCGACACGCCCCAGTCGCGAGGCAAGCACGGACATCCCTCCCCCTGCTGCCGCAGGCTTCTCGAGGATGCCCTCGACCAGCAGCAAGGGCTCAGACCTCGCGATCAGGCGGTGGCGTTCGTACTCGCGCGGCTTGATCACCACGTTGATCGTGCCCTCCTCGTCCTCCAGCAGCAGGAATACGACCCCTCCCGCCGTCTGGGGCCGCTGGCGGGCCACGGCGAAGCCTGCGACCGTGACCCGGCTGCCGTGTCTCAGGCCCCGCAGATCGGCTGCGGTGACGCTCCCGGGAAGGCGAGGACGCAGGATCCTCAGCGGGTTGCCTTCGATCGCGATCCCGGTGGTCGAATAGTCGGCCAGTGCACGGCCCCAGGCGTCGAGCGGATCGAGAGCCGGGGCAGTGACCCCGATCGGAAAGGCCAGCTGGTCTCCCTCCGCCTTCGATTCGACCACGGCTCCGACCCCCAGCTCCCAGAGGGCTGCTCGCCTGGAGCCGCTGAGCGAATCGCAGGCCCCCGCCCATGCCAGCGCCTCGAGAGCCGGCCTGCCCACACCGGAGCGGGACGCGAGGTCCGCGGCATCACGGTAGGAACCGAGAGCCGAGCGGCTGGCGACGATCGCGGCCGCGCACTCCCGGGCAACCCCCTTGACCCGGGTCAGGCCGAGCCTGACCGCCCCGTCCTCGACGGTGCACTCGACGCCGCTGGAGTTGACGTCCACCCCGAGCACCTCCACTCCCCTGTGTTGGGCCTCGTGGACGAGGGAGTCGGGAGGGTAGAAGCCCATCGGCTGCTCGTCGAGCAGCGAAGCGAGGAACTCGGCGGGGTGATGGACCCGCAGCCAGGTCGACTGGTAGGCGAGCAGGCCGAACGCGGCCGAATGGGCCTTCGGGAAGCCGAACCCCGAGAAGCCTCGGATCATCTCGAAGACCCTCGAGGCGAGTGCCTCGTCGACACCGTGGGTCCTGCCCGCGCCTTCGATGAACCTGAGGCGATGGGCTTCGACCGCGGCGGACGAGCGCTTCCTGCTCATCGCTCGGCGCAGGCCTTCGGCCTCGGCCGGGGTGAAGCCCGCGAATGCGACAGCGACTTCGAGCACCTGATCCTGGAAGATGATCGTGCCGAGGGTCTCGCCGAGGACATGTTCGAGGGACGGGTGGATGAAGTCGATTTCGGCTTCGGGGTCCTCCATCAGCATCCGGCGACGCTTGATGTAGGGGTTTACGGCCCCGCCCTGGATCGGCCCGGGCCTGACGATCGCAACTTGGATCGTGATGTCGTCGAGCGTCTTCGGCTGGGTCCTCAGCAGGGATGACATCTGGGCCCGGCTCTCGATCTGGAAGACGCCGGTCGTCTCCGCCTTGCGGATCGCCTCGAATGTCGGCGGATCATCGAGCGGGACCCTCGAGAGGTCGACCCTCTCCCCCTTTGTCCTCGCGATCAGCTCGACGCACCGCTCGACGGCCGAGAGCATCCCGAGGCCGAGCAGGTCGATCTTCAGGAACCCCGCATCCGCGCAGGAATCCTTGTCCCACTGGACCATCCGCCTGCCGGGCGTCGCAGACGGGATCACCGGGCAGCACTCGGTCAGCGGCTGGGTGGCGACGATCATCCCGCCCGAGTGCTGGGAGATGTGACGCGGCAGGCCGTGGGCCTCGGCGGCCAGTTTGGCGAGCCATTCCCAGCGGGGGTTGGCGGCCGCCTGCGTCCCGAGGGCTGTGGCGATGTCGTCGCCGACCGTCCTGCCCGACCAGCCCTCCGATGCCTTCGCGACCCGCTCGGTCTCGGTCTGGGGAAGCCCGAGCGCACCGCCGAGGTCGCGGATCGCGCTCCTTGCCCTGTAAGTCGGGAATGCGGCGACCAGCGCCGTATGGTCGCGGCCGTAGCGCTGGTGGATCCTCGGGATCAATCGTTCGCGGATGTCACGCGGGAAGTCGAGATCGATGTCGGGGACCGACGTGAGGCCGTCGTTGAGGAACCGCCCGAGGCAGAGCTTCGCCGTGACCGGGTCGATGTGGGAGAGGCCGGTCAGGTGGCAGACGATCGACGAGACCGACGAGCCTCGACCCCGGCCGGGAGGCAGCAGGGCGCGGGCGGTAGCGGGGCCGCGGACCTCAACCGCGACCTCCCTGGCCAGTTCGAGCAGGTCGCGGTGGAGCAGGAAGAAACCGGCGAGGCCGAGCCCCTCGATCACCTTCAGCTCCTCCTCCAGCCTGGCCCGGGCCTCACAGCGCAGACCGGCAGGCGAATTTCCATAGCGGGAGTCGAAGGCGGCAAGGCAGACCTCGGCCAACTCACGGTCGGCGTCCCCGTCCCCCTCCCTCGGGTATCGGTAGCCGAGGTCCCGGGTCAGGTCGAACCTGAGCCTCCCGGCCAGTTCGACACTCTCCGCCACCGCAGCCGGGTGGTCGCGAAAGCGGGCGGCCATCGCCGCCGGGGCGGCGAGGGCGTGGGTCGAGTTGCCACGGCGGCTCGGCTCGCTCGCGTCGAGCGACTGGCGCAGCCTGACCGAGACGAACGCATCCTGGAGGGCGACCCTCGAGCGGTCGTGGGCATGAACGTTGCCCGTTGCGACGCAGGGAACCCCGAGGCCCTTCGCCAGCCGTTCGAGCGAGGCGTTGCGGTCGCGGTCGCCGCGGTGGAACGGCCGCTGCAGCTCGACCCTCAACCGGTCGCGGCCGAACGCCTCGAGCAGGGTCATCGCGGTTTGGGGGTCACGCACTCCCAGTTCCGCGCAGCCGGTCAGGCAAATGAGGCCATCGGAGTTGTCGAGCACCGAGTCGAGCGGGGCGACCGGCGCCCTGACTGGAGAGCCGGGCCTTCCCTCCCTGGTGGCCGAATGGGCCTCGGTGACGATCCGGCACAGCGAACGCCAGCCGTCGGCGTTCTCGGCGAGCAGGGTCAGGTGGTTCGTCTCCTGCGGCGCGGCTGTCGCTCCGCCCGCCCGGTCCGAGCCGGTGGCCGGGATCGCGACAGTCAGCTCAAGGCCGTGGATCGCCCGCAGGCCCGCAGCCTTCGCAGCCTGGGCGAATTCCATCGCCCCGCAGAGGTTGTCGTGGTCGGTGAGGGCGAGGGCGCCGTGACCGCGTTCGACTGCGGCGGAGACGAGTTCCTCCGGCAGCGAAGCGCCGTCGAGGAAGGAGAAGGCCGAGTGGCAGTGGAGCTCGACGTAGGGAGGGTTCATCGCCCGGACCAACCCGCTTCGGAGTCGTTGCCCACCGGCTTCGGGCCGGGCATTGCGACGATCACCCTCATCGGTGGGAGCGCCAGCGGCCACCGGGTTCGCGGTAGACGACCACGACCGCACCGCCCTCGGTCACCACCTCCCAGTAGCGACGACGGATCGGAGCGGCAGTCCACCAGCGGTCCTCGACCAGCCACGATTCCCTGACCCCCTCGACCCTGCTCCCCGCGACCGAGAGCGGCCTGCCCCCGGAATCGGCCGTGACATCGACAGGCACCGGCTCGCCGAGCCTGCGCGCCCCTCCACTGACCCGCTTCGGCGGGCGGTTGGGGGACCGCCTCATCCCCCGACCTCGAACTGCACCAATGCGGTGCGCCTCTCGGGAAGCCGCGAGTCGGGCTCGACCTCTATCGCCCGCAGGGCGGAGTCCGGACCGGCCGCAGCTCTCGTCTGGAGGATCGCCTGACGCAACCTTTCGATCCGAGCCGATGCCGGTTCCTCGATCAGGCTGCGCTGATCGGCTGTCGGCGGCCCGAATTCGACTGCCGAGAGCCTCAGTGCCCGGGCCGGCGAGGGCAGGCCGTCCAAGGAGCCGGACAGGGCGAGGGAGATCCGCTCTCGGTCGGCGAGCGACTCGCGGAAGCAGACCCGCCTGCACCAGGTCCCACCCGATGCCAGCGCCGCCGACAGGTCAACCGAGCGCAGGGTCCGTCCGTCGCGCTCACGATTGGCCAAGAGCCGCCTGATCAGCAGGTCGAGGGCGTGGTCTAGCTGGGGTCCCTGGGCCGCCTCCGGCAGGCCGACCGATTCGGAGACGACCACCGGCACCGTGCGGGGAACGAGCTTGAGGTCTCGACCGAGTGAGAGGTCCCTGGCGATCGTGCCGGCCTTGCCGAACCGGTCGGCGAGGTCGTCGGGCGACATCCGGGAGAGGTGATCGAACCTGTCGATCCCCAACCGCTCGAGGGCTGGCGGGAGGTGAGCGGTGCGCCGGTCGCGGTCGAGCAGCGACACGGGATGCGGAGCGAGGAAACGGCGCGCTCCCTCCTCCCCTTCGCCGACGATGACCGGCCTTCGCGGCCTGGCTGCCGTGGAGGCAACCGCTGCCGCGAACTGCCCCGGGGCGACACCGAGCTTGACCGGCCTCCCCACGGCCCGGGAGGTTGCGGCCAGCAGGCGATTGATCCCACCGTGCATCCTCAGCAGCCCATCGGCCTCGAACAGCGCCCGCCCGGGAGCGGGCGAGCAGACGAGAGCGCCGATCCCCTCGAGCGAGGCGAGGACCCTCTCCCATTCGGATCGGGAGCCGACCGGGTCGGGTGGGATCAACACCAGTTCCGGGCAGCGACCGAGCGCCTCTCCCAGGGCCATGCCGCTGCGCACCCCCTGGGCTTCGGCGGCAGCGGAGGCCTCGCCGAGCCTGCGGTCACCGTGATCGGCCGGAGCCAGGGCGATCGGGGCACCGAGCAGGGGTGCCCGGCCACCTGCCGCGACAGCCAGTTCAAAGCGTGTGATCAGTACCGAGACAACCATCTTGACACGAACATATGTTCGTATCAGCACAGTACTGCGAAGTCAAGTCAAACGCACCGAAGACGACCGCCCGATTGCATCGTGGCGTCCCACAACGCGACTGCGTCTCCACCAAGCCTCCCCGACGGCCAGCCAGTTACGAGGGCCGGGTGCAGCCGGGATCGAAGTGAACGCCGATCCGGGTCAGGCGAGGATCAGCGCGGCAGCCACGAAACAGACGACTGCCAAAGCCCCGGCAGGAAGCCAACCCTTGATCGACTCGGCCTTCTTCTCCATGAATCCCTTGCCGACAGCAAAGGGGTCGCCAGCCTTCATGTGGAGGGCGACCGCCCCGACCATCAGCAGGCCGAGGCCCAGTGCCGCGAGGCCGCCGAGCATGGGCACGGCGATGACCCCGACGATCAGGCCGACGACTGCGAGCAGTTCGAGCGCACCGACCAGCCTGTAGGTCGAGCGGCTGATCCCGAGGTGATCGGGCGCCACCTCGGCAAGTTCGCTCGAGCTGAACTTGTTGGCTCCGGCACCTGCGAACACCAGCACCAACAACACCGAGAGGACTATCTCGACGATCGACACGCGCCTGAATCTATACGCCCGACCCACTCACGGCAAGGCCAATGGGATGGGACCATGCCGACCGCGCAAGGCCTCCGGCGGACAGGCGCCGCGGGCACTCGGCGAGCCCCACGGAATTGATGGCGAGCGCCCGCGGCTGCCTGTCCGGCTGGAGGCCCACCCCGCCAATGGGAAGGGGCCCCTTGCGGAGCCCCTTCCTTTAGTGAGCCTGTAAGCCGGATTCTGTCTTGGACGACCATCCATCTTTGCGGCCTACCTGGACCTGGGCGGGCAGCCTCATGGCGGTCCTGCTTGGCCTTGCATCGAGTGGGGTTTGCCTGGCCGCCGTGTCACCACGGCGCCGGTGCGCTCTTACCGCACCATTTCACCCTTACCGGCTCCGACCCGAAGGCCGGCGCTTAGGCGGTGTCATTTCTGTTGCACTTTCCCGCGGGTTTCCCCGGGTCGGCGTTACCGACCACCCTGCCCTTCGATGTCCGGACTTTCCTCGACGGCCCAAAGGCCGCCGCGGCCGTCTGTCTCACACCGCCCGAGGGTACCGCCAACCGGGATGCCCGGCACGAAACGGGAGGTTCGACTCAACAGGCGCCCTCAACGGGAAGCGCCCGGCCGATGCCGGGCGCTTCGTCACGACTTGGTTGCCGGTTGCGCTCAGGCGGCCGGAGCCGGAGGCGGCGGAGGCGGCGGGGCTACTCCCTCACCGACCGGCTGGCCCAGCAGCGCGAAGTAGAGGACCGAGCGAACGAGGCCATCGACCGGGATCAGGAATATCCCCAGCGCGATCGCGACGACTGCTGCACCCACCCCGCCCCCGATCACGCCACCGATCAGCACCGAGCCGAGCCCGATCACGAGGACCAACAGGAACAGGACCAAGCCGATTCCGAGGACGTTCCAACCATGCCCCTTGACGAGCGCACGACTGCGTCCAAGCGACTCGAAGCTGATCTTCTCGACGACGATCGCAGGCTGAAAAACGGACCACCAGACGAGCAGCACGATGCCCGGGATGATCAGGAGGAGGAAGCCGAAGAAGGTCCCGATTCCCGCCACGATCCCAACCCAGATGAGCGGCCAGATCCTGTCGCTCACCGAACCAAGGATCTCACCGATCGACCCGGGTTCGGAACCCTGGTTCTCGGCTTGAACGACCCGTACGACCGCACCTGCGTAGAGGGCGGCGGCGGCGAACTGCACGATGCTCCCGAGCGCCGAACCGAGGCCTCCGGCCTGCTGGAGCAGGTACTGGATGAGTCCCGCCGGGATCAGCACCAAAGCAGCCATCCCGAGCAGGAGCCCGACCCGCTTGCCGTAGATCTCCAAGGCCCGGCTGATTACGGGCCCCACTGCGACTTGTGTATTCATGCGCTGACCGTAACCCCGATTCCGGATGGAATGGGTTCGATTGCGGCTTACGAGATCAGGCGACGCTGCGCATCAGCCCGACGACCTTGCCGATCACCTCGACCTCGTCGGTAAGGATCGGCTCGTGCGAGTCGTTCTCCGGCTGGAGCCTGACCCGATCCCCCTCATGGAAGAAGCGCTTGACGGTCGCCTCTGCCTGGTCGCCGACCAGCGCGACGACGATCTCCCCGTCGCGCGCCGTGTTCTGGCGGCTGACGACAACGAGGTCGCCGTCGAGGATGCCGGCGTTGATCATCGAGTCACCGCGGATCCGGAGGATGAACTCGCCCTTGCGCCCGCCGGCCTCCTCCGGGACCTGAACATGGTCCTCGACCAGTTCCTCGGCGACCACCGGGCTGCCTGCCGCAACCTGGCCGACGAGCGGCAGGCCCGGCCCAGACACGGCGGCCTTCATTCCCCTGGTGGCGCGATCGAGCAGCTCGATCGCACGCGGCTTGCTTGGATCGCGCCTGAGCAATCCGAGCTTCTCGAGGTTCGCGAGGTGGACGTGGACGGTCGAGCTCGATGTCAGGCCGATGGCCTTGCCGATGTCACGGACCGTCGGCGGGTAGCCGTGGCGATCGGTGAACGAACGGATCGCGTCCATCAC
Source organism: Actinomycetes bacterium (assembly GCA_037131165.1). Taxonomy (GTDB): domain Bacteria; phylum Actinomycetota; class Thermoleophilia; order Solirubrobacterales; family Solirubrobacteraceae; genus WLNJ01. Next base: position 17,418 of record JBAXRO010000031.1, read on the forward strand.
TTCCTGCTGCCTGCTTGTCAACGGGTTCTGGGACATTCGTTGGTGCCTCGCTGCGGTGAGAGGGTTTCCTGCGAACAGATGTTCGCTCGAAGATAGGGGTTCGCCCGGACCTCCCGCACTCCTGCCCGGAATCTGGCGAGCGACCCGTTGACCGCTCGGCACCGGTTGGGGCCGCAGGGCTATACTCGCGCGCTCCGGCGCTCGTGGCGGAACTGGTAGACGCGCAAGGTTGAGGGCCTTGTGGCCGCAAGGCCGTGGAGGTTCGAGTCCTCTCGAGCGCACTGGATGGAGCCCCGCCCCAAGCGGGGCTCCTTTGCTTCGAGCCACTGACCACGCAAGCCGGGCAGTGGAAGCGCCCGCCGATCAGGGAACCGGAGCAGCAGAGGCGAATGCCCGGGGATTCGAACCCGGGCGGGGCAGAAGGTCGGCTCAGCCGACCTTGAGCATCAGGATCGTGTTCAGGGCGAACGCGATCGCGAACCCGACGGTCCAGCGATTGAGGTTGCGCTCGACCAGCGATCCACCGCCGAAGGGACCGTCGCCGGAGCCGGCGCCGAATGCGCCTGAGAGGCCTGCGTCCTTGCCCGAATGCATCAGGATGAGGATCACAAGGACCACCGAGATGAAGACCTGAATGATGCCGAGGAGTACGTACACGGTCCGGAGAGGTTACTACCCGCCGGGCTTGGTCGGTGCCGGGGCGGCGGAATCCTTCAACAGCTCGGCGGCCTCGGCCCGCAGCCTCGAGTCGAGCAGGCGCCAGTCGTCCTCGCTGAGCTTCCCGGTTCGCCAGTCGAGCTCGGCCTCGCGGATCTCCCTCAGCTTCGCTTCGCGCTCAGCCGCCCGCTCGACCTCGCGGGGGTCGGCCTCGACCTCCACCGGCTGTTCTTCGGCTTCCCCCTCGGATCCCGCCCCGAGCGAGCGGTAGATCGGCGAGCCGATCAGGACCACGACGATCGCCAAGGCGACGACAACGACCAGCAGCTCGAGCATTCAGCCCTGCCCGCGACCGACGGCGGCGGGCAGGCTGACCCGACGTCGGCGCGGCTCGGACGGTGGCCAGATCGCAATCAGTCCCCCGATCACGACGACGATGCCGCCGGCCCAGATCCATGTGACGAGCGGCGAGACGATGATCCTGAAGGTGGCCGGCGGGGGGTTCTTCAGGTACTGAGCAGTGATCAAGCCGATTCCAACCGCCCTCGCCTCGGGAGTCAGGTCACCGAAGCGCTTGTCGACCCTCTCCGCGAGCGGGACGATCTTCGAGGTGTCGGGCTCGATCGCGATCCAGAGGTCGCGCAGCGGACCGGCCCGCAGGCCGACGTCCGTCTCCGACTCGCCGGAGAACGCGTCCCCGACAGTCGGGGCGAGGTTCGCCGGGTACCAGCTCTTGGTCGGGTTGATCGTCCCCTGGTCCTTGCCGTTGCGCGTCACTGCGACCTCGGCACCGAACTGGACCCTCTCCTCGAAGATCTGGGCGGTCGGCTTGACGTAGGTGAATGTGTAGTCGCCCTGCTTGACGGTCGTACCCGGGGTCATTGGCTGCTCGGTCACCTTCTGGAAGGCCGATGACGCCGCCACGCCGCAGAGCAACAGGGCGAACCCGGCATGGACGACGTAGCCGCCGTAGCGGCGCCGGTTGCGCCTGACGAGCTGGACGAGGGCGCGCCCCGAAGACTCCGAAGCCATCGCCCTCCTGGCCCTGACGCCTCGCACGAACTCCTGGGTCACGGTCGCGCCGGTCAGGGCGGCGGCGATGAACAGCAGGAGCGACGGGATGTCCTCGCGGATCGGCGGGATCGCAACCGAAAGGATCACGCCCGTCCCGAGCGCGACGATCAGCGGAATCCGGAGCGAGCCGAGCAGCTCCCTGAGGCCGGAGCGCCGCCAGGCGACCAGCGGGCCGATCCCCATCAACGCGCCCATCACGAGTGCGAGCGTACCGACGTAGCGGTCGAACCACTCCGGCCCGACCGTCGACTTGGTACCGGTGACCGCCTCGCTGATGAGCGGGAAGAAGGTCCCCCACATCACGACGAACGTGAGCGCCACGAGGATCAGGTTCTGACCGAGGAAGAAGCTCTCACGCGAAAGCAGGGAGTCGAGCCTGTGCTCCGACCGCAGGTCCGACCGCCTTGTGGCGACGAGGTAGATGGAGGCTCCGAGCTCGACGAGGATCAGTGCGACGAAGGCCCAGCGCAGAGCGGCGCCCGGCTCGACGAAGGCGTGGATCGAGGTGAGGATGCCCGAGCGGACGAGGAAGGTGCCGAGGATCGAGAGGATGCCCGCCCCCAGGACCAGCGAGGCGTTCCAGATCTTGAGCATCCCGCGCTTCTCCTGAATGGTCGCCGAATGCAGGTACGCGGTGCCGAGCAGCCAGGGCAGCAGCGCGGCGTTCTCGACCGCGTCCCACGCCCAGTAGCCGCCCCATCCGAGTTCTGCGTACGACCAGCGGGCACCGAGAAGGATCCCGATGCCGAGCGCGAGCCAGGCACCGAGCGCGAAGCGCCTCGTGGCGAGCAGCCAGTCGGCACCGAGGCGACGGGTCCAGAGGGCCCCGATCGCGAACGCGAACGGAATCGAGAAGAGCGTGTAGCCGGCGTAGAGGGCGGGCGGGTGGATCATCATCGACGCGTGCCGAAGCAGCGGGTTCAGCCCTGCGCCCTCCGCAGGCACCTGGGCGAGAGTCACGAACGGATCCTCGAGCGCGACGATCAGCAGCAGGAAGAACGTCGAAAGCCCGAACAGGACGACGGTCGCGACCGGCAGGACCTCCTTGAGTCGCTTGCGCAGCGCTGCGATCGCGATCGTCGACCAGATCGTCAGCAGCACCACCCAGAGCAGCAGCGACCCCTCCTGTGAAGACCAGGCGGCAGCGGCCTTGTAGCCGACAGGCGTGGTCGTCGAAGAGTGACCGGCAACCACCGCGAACGAAAAGTCGTCACGAAGGAAAGCGATCTCGAGGATCGCGAAGGCACCGAGGACGACGCCGGTGAGCACGGCCATCGAGCGTTGCCCTGAGATCAGCAGCTCACGCCTGCCACTGCGAATGCCGACGATTGTCGAAACCAGTCCCCAGACCGAAACGGCCAAGGCGATCATCATCAGGGAGCGGCCGACGATGGCCATCTCGGGTTACTGGCCTGCCTTTGCAGCCTTGAACTTCGATGGGCACTTGGTCTGAAGCGAGTCGCGCTCTCCGACCCACTTGCTCCCGTCCCTGCGGACGGTCACGATCACCTCGCGGCCCTCCCTGAAGGGATCGGGGACTTGGCCCGAGTAGGCCACGGCGACGCTGGCCGTGCCGGCGCGATCACGCACGCGGAAGTCGAGTGCCCCGCCGCGCCGCTCGACCGAGCCGTGCACGACCTTGCCCGTCAGCTGGTAGGTGCGGTTCGGATCGGCCCCGCTGATCAGCTGGCTGGGCGTCTTTGCCTCGCTGCCGGCACTGAAACTCGTGTAGACGAGCACGGTCGCCAGCGCCAAGGCGGCAACCAAGGCCACTGAGAGCCGGATCGTTCGCTTTCGGGCGGGGTCCATCGGGATGACAGAGGGTATCCGACCGGGCAGTCCCGCAGCCCGCCAGATGGCGCGGCAGGACTCGCCCGCCCGGCGCCGAAACTCTCTCCATCCTCAATCGTTTTCTGGACATGACCGCAGCACGGCAACCGGAGCCGGGACATGCCGCACCAGAGGTGGCTGACCAACCGCGCCCGGGAAGCATCGCAACGGTCAGGGCCCGCGACCATGATCGCCCTGCCGACAGCGCGTTCTATCGATGCGACTGCGGCAACACGTTCACCGCCGAGGTGTCTTCCGGA
>JBAXRO010000032.1:0-20094 GCA_037131165.1 Actinomycetes bacterium
CGAATCCGTGCATCCAGTGCAACGGCCGGGTGAGGATCGAACCGATGGTCGAGCTGGCCGACGCTCTGGGTGCCGAACGGCTGGTGACCGGGCACTACGCGCGCCTCGTCGAGCTCGAGTCGCCCGATGGCCCCCTCGTCAGCGGCGGGGCGGACCCGGCCAAGGATCAGGCCTACGCCCTTGCCCGCGTACCCACCCGCGTACTGGCGAAGATGGACTTCCCGCTCGGGGCGATGACGAAGGCGGAAGTGCGTCAGGCCGCCCGCGATCGGGGCCTCGCCGTGGCCGACGCTCCCGACAGCCAGGACCTCTGCTTCATCGCTGGAATCGGGCGGGAGCGATTCCTTGCCGAACACGGCCAACTTGGTCCGAGGGAGGGCGACATCGTCGACCCCGGCGGCAACCGGCTCGGTGCCCACAACGGCTTCTTCAACCACACGATCGGGCAGCGGAGGGGTCTCGGAATCGGAGGCGGGACGCCGCTGTTCGTGATCGGGACCGATGCCGAGACAAACACCGTGACAGTCGGCGGCCGCGCGGACCTGCGAACCAGGAGAGTCGTGCTCGAGGATCTGGACCTCCGCAGGCCGGCGGAGCGGGTCCGCTCGGCTCGGCTCAGGCACCACGCGGACAGCAGCGAAGTCGAGAGGGTCGACATCGAGGGGGGACTGGCCACGATCCACTTCGCAAGCGACGTCGAGAGGGTCGCCCCGGGGCAGGTGGCCTGCCTGCTCGACGGTGAGACGGTCGTTGGCTGCGGGACCGTCAGTGCCCGTGAGTCCTAGACTCGGCTGCCGATGATGACCACAGATGAAATCCGCAAAGTGTTCCTTGACCACTTCGAGGGGGCAGCCCATAAGCGCCTGCCCTCGGCTTCGCTCGTCCCTGACGGCCATGACCCGAGCGTCCTGCTCACGACCGCAGGCATGCATCCGCTCAAGCCGTACTTCCTGGGAGTCGAGGAGCCACCCTCCGGAACCTTGACCAGCTGCCAGAAGTGCTTCAGGACCACCGACATCGAGAACGTCGGGACCACCGCCAGGCACCTGACGTTCTTCGAGATGCTCGGCAACTTCTCGATCGGCCAGTACTTCAAGGAGGGAGCGATCGAGAACGCATGGGCACTGACGACCGGGGGCTTCGGATTCGACCCCGCGAAGGTCTGGATCACGGTCTTCGCCGGGGATGACGAGCTCGGACTCGGAGCCGACGAAGAGGCGATCGCTGCCTGGGAGGCGGTTGGCGTGCCCCGCGAGCGGATCGTGGCTCTCGGACGCAAGGACAACTTCTGGCAGGCAGGGCCAACCGGACCTTGCGGGCCGTGCTCCGAGCTCTACCTCGACCGTGGACCCGACTTCGGTCCGGAAGGAGAGCGCCCCGGCGACGACGGCGAGCGATTCCTCGAGTTCTGGAACCTGGTCTTCATGCAGTACGAGCAGGGGGCCGACGGTTCGCTCACCCCGCTTCCCGCGAGGAACATCGACACCGGAATGGGCCTCAACCGGATGGCCGCGATCCTTCAGGGAGTCGGCTCGGTCTTCGAGACCGACCAGTTCACGCCGCTCATGGATCTGGGCCGTGAGCTGTCCGGCTCCGAGCCCTCGGAGCGTTCGCTTCGGATCCTCGCCGACCACTCCCGTGCCATGTGCTTCCTGGTCGCCGACGGGGTCGTCCCGTCGAACGAGGATCGCGGCTACATCCTTCGCAGGCTTATGCGTAGGGCGATCCTGCACGGTCGCCGTTGCGGAATGGAGCCCGGCTTCCTCGGGCGCTACGCCGATGTGGTCGAGGCGACGATGTCGCCCGGCTACCCGGAACTGATCGAACAGAGGGATCCGATCCGCTCATGGCTGGCCTCCGAGGAGGAGGGCTTCGGTCGGACGCTCGAAGCGGGCAGCGAGATGCTCGACGGACTGATCGAACGGGCTCGCGTGGACGGGGCGGAGGGAATCTCGTCCGAGGATGCGTTCCTGCTCCATGACACCCATGGCTTCCCGATAGACCTGACGCTCGAGCTGGTCGCAGAGCATGGTCTTGGAGTCGACGAAGAGGGTTTCGAGGCCCTGATGGACCGCCAGCGGGAACGTGCGCGTGGTGGAGCGGCCAGCGGCGACGCGTTCAGCGACCAGCGGCGCTTGGCGGAGGTGGTCGCCGAGTTCGACTCCTCGGTCGACGGCACGACACGATTCGTCGGTTACGACTCGCTCGCGGTGGACACGACCATCCTTGGGGTGGCATCCGCGGGCGACGGCCGCAGCTTCGTCAAGCTTGCCGAGTCGCCGCTCTATGCCGCTGGAGGCGGCCAAGTCAGCGACGGTGGGACACTCATCCACCAGTCCGCTGAGCTCGAGATCGTCGACGTGGTCCGCGCCGGTCAGGGGCAGGTGGCGGTCGTCGAGGGCGATGTTTCAGCTCTCGGGAGCGGAGCCCAGGTCAAGGTCGTGTCGGCGCGGGCCGATCGGCTCGCGACCCAGGCGAACCACACCGCGACCCACCTGCTGCACTCCGCCTTGCGCGAACGTCTCGGCTCCCATGTCCGTCAGGCGGGCTCGTCGGTGGCTCCGGACAAGCTGCGCTTCGACTTCACCCACGGGGAACAGCTGAGCGCGGCCGACCTCGCAGCGGTGGAGGAGGAGGTCAACGCCAAGGTGCTTGCCGCCGAGCCGGTCTCGTGGCGCGAGACGTCACTCAAGGAGGCCAAGGATCTCGGGGCGATGGCGCTCTTCGGCGAAAAGTACGGAGAGGTCGTCAGGCTCGTCGAGATCGGAGACGGGAGCTTCTCGCGCGAGCTTTGCGGTGGCACCCACGTCTCCAACACCGCTGAGATCGGTTGCTTCAAGATCACTTCTGAAGGCTCGAGCTCGGCAAATGTCCGTCGGATCGAGGCTGTGACCGGACCAGTTGCGATCACGCTTCTGCGCAGTCACGACTCGGCCTTGAGAGAGGCGGCAGCGACGCTGCGGACGACACCGGAGGACGTCCCGACCGCCGTGGCCCGTCGTGAGGCAAAGCTCAAGGAGCTTGAGCGCAAGGCCGATCGTGGAGCTGAGATCGACCTCGAGTCGGTCCTCGCAGGGGCCGAGGAAGTCAACGGGCTGCAATTCCTTACAGCCAAGCTCGATGGGATCGGAGCCAAGGCCCTGCCGGACGTCGCCGATCGCTTGCGTTCGAGCCTCGGCGACTCGTCGGTCGTCGTGCTCGCGGTCCCCGGCGATGGTCGGGTCGACCTGCTGGTTGCCGCCGGTCAGGATGCGATCGCCATGGGGGCGAAGGCCGGCGACGTGATCGGGCCCGCTGCCGAGGCGGTCGGTGGAGGCGGAGGCGGCCGCCCCAACCTCGCGAGGGCGGGTGGCAAGGACCCGGATCGGATCCCCGAAGCCTTCGCTGCGGCCAAGGCCGTCGTCGAGGCAGCCGGCGGATGAACCGGATTCTCGCGCTCGACCACGGGTCCGCCCGGTGCGGAGTCGCGTTGAGTGACCCGAGCGGCACGATCGTCACACCGCTCGACTCGGTAGCCAAACCCGAGAGCGAGCAGGGTCTTGATCGGATCTCGATGCTGTGCCGCGAGCGCGACGTCACTCGGGTGGTGGTCGGGCTTCCGCTCTCACTGAATGGCTCGGAGAGCAAGCAGACGGCAGCGGCTCGCCGATTCGCCCAGCTGCTCGAAGCGCAACTGGATGGCGTTGCGGTAGAGCTGATGGATGAACGCTTGACGACCAGCGAGGCGAGGAACAGGGGCGGGGAGGCCGACGAAGACTCGCGTGCTGCCGCCGTCCTGCTCGAACGCTGGCTTGAGCAGGCGGAGGGCCGCTCCTCATGAAGAAGCTGTTCGTGGCCGGAGCCGGAATCGGCGCGGGGCTGCTGCTGATCGGTTGGGTGTTGCTGTTCCAGCCGTTCCATGGCGACAGCAAGGGAACGCCCGTGATCGTCACGATCCCGAAGGGAGCGGGGCTCGCGACTGTCGCAGACTTGCTTGCAAGCAAGGGAATCGTCGACGACGCGACCCTCTTCGCCCTGCGGACAAGGATTGAGGGCGAAAGCGGTGCGATCCACGCCGGGCCGATCGCGATGCGGGCCGGACTCAGCTACGGGGAGGCGCTCGAAATCCTCACCAAGCAGGGCAACGCAACGAAGTCGGTCACCATCCCGGAGGGTCCGTCGAGGCAGGAGGTTGCGCCAATCGTTGCCGGAGCAGGGGTTTCGGGCAATTACCTCGCGGCGACAAGAGGTTCGCGGTTCCTCGACCCCCGGGCATACGGGGCTCCGGCTGGCGCCGGGCTCGACGGCTTCCTGTTTCCCTCGACCTACGACCTCAGGCTCCCGCCAAGGGTGTCGGAACTCGTCCAGGCTCAGCTCACCGCCTTCAAGAGCCAGTTCGCCACCGTTGACATGGCGAAGGCGAGGGCGAAGAACCTGACGCCATTCGATGTCGTGACGATCGCCTCGATGATCGAACGGGAGACATCGGTCGCCAGGGAGCGCCCCCTCGTCGCCGCGGTCATCTGGAACAGGCTCAAGCAGGGGATCCCGCTCGGGATCGACGCGACCACCCGCTACGAGTTCTCGAACTGGACGGAGCCGATCAGGCAGTCCCAGCTGGCGAGTACCTCGCGCTGGAACACACGCAACAGGCAGGGCTTGCCACCCGGTCCGATCGGGAACCCCGGCCTCGAGTCGCTCAAGGCTGCAGCCAACCCGGCGCCGAGCGATTTCCTCTTCTACGTCGTCAAGCCATGGACGTGTGGAGAGCACACCTTCGCTCGCACCCAGCCCGAGTTCGACAGGGCGGTTGCCGCTTACAACTCGGCCAGGGAGGCGAACGGCGGGAGGGCGCCGTCCAAATGCCCCTGATCGGGGTAGCCGGCTGGCCAGTCGCGCACAGTCGCTCGCCGGCACTGCATTCGGCGGCGTTCTCTGCACTCGGCCTGACCGCCTGGCGTTCGCAGCTGCTGCCGATCCCGCCGGAGCTCTTCGCCGAGACCGTCAAGGCCCTGCCGGACTCCGGATTCGTCGGGATCAACGTCACCATCCCTCACAAGGAGGCTGCGCTTGCACTGGCCGACGAGGCTTCAGAGGTGGCGAGGACCTGCGGTGCCGCCAACACCCTCACTTTCGCTGGAGGGCGGATCGGGGCCGACAACACCGATGCGCCCGCGATCGAGTCGCTGATCCGCGAACTGCTCGACGATCCGGAAGAATCGAGCGTCCTGCTGCTCGGGGCCGGGGGTTCCGCCCGAGCGGCCCTGTTCGCAGCCCTGCGCGCCGGGGTTGGCAGCGTGCGCGTCTGGAACCGGACTCCGGAGCGGGCCGAGGCGCTCTGCTCGGAGTTGGGGGGCGAACCGAGCACGGAAGGCGGAGCTGCCGACTTGCTGATCAACACGACGGCAGTAGGGCTGGGTGCCGACCCTGAGGCCGAGATGGCCGAGCTTCCGTTCGGTACCGCCGAGATCGAGCTGTTCCCGAAGGTGATCGATCTCGTCTATCGCGGCGGGGGTACCCCGTTGGCCAACGCAGCGACGACGGCGGGATGTGAGGTCGCCGACGGTCTTGAGGTCCTGGTGCGTCAGGGCGCACTGTCGCTGGAGTCGTGGACCGGAAAGGCGCCGCCGCTCGCTCCGCTCAGGGCGGCGGTCGCCGACTGATGCAGCGGGGTTGCCGGGCAACCCTCTGCACCCGAACCCGCCACTCCCGCTACGGTGCCTCTCGTGTCAATCGGAGCGATCAACGGCGAGCCGCGGCCCTGCGACCCATGCAAGGGGACCGGTGCTCTCAACTCGAACGCCGGCGGCGAGCCGCACCGGGTGGTCTGTCCATGGTGCGAGGGCGGGGGAGTGGCACTCCCCGAACATGACGCTCAGGAGGCCGGAGAGCGGCTGAGAGAACAGCCGCCGCCCGACAAGGGGGGCGACTGACGCCCCTCCGGGGCCTCTCTGGTTTGTGGGCCCCGCCTCGTCGGCAATTCTCTTCGCTGTTCTCGCGCTGGCGACCTTGAGCGACCTGAGATCGAGGCTGATCCCGAACTCACTGAGCCTCGGGGGCTCCCTGGCGCTAGTCGTTGTGGCCTGCCTTGAGGGCGGCCCTCCCGCTGCTGGATTGGCCCTCATGGGCGGCTTTGCGGCTTCGGTCGCGCCGGGTCTGGTGCATCTCGCAAAGCCGAACGGGATGGGTGGCGGCGACGTCAAGCTCTCGTTCGCGATCGGCTGTGGACTGGGGCCCGCCGGTGCGATTGCGGTTGCGCTTGCCTCTTTCCTCGCCGTATCGGGCGCCCTTGCAAGGGTGCCTCTCGATGGTCGCTCGGCACTGCGTGCAGAGCTCCCTTTCGCGCCGTATCTCGCTGCAGGAGCGCTCGCGGCACTCTGCGTGGCCTGATCGCCGCGTAGAGTGACAGCCATGCACCTGAGACTCATCACTGCGGGAGAGAGCCACGGACCGGGGTTGACATGCATCGTCGAGGGGATCCCGGCCGGTCTCGAACTCGATCGTGAGGCGATAGATCGCGACCTTGCGCGCAGGCAACTCGGCCACGGCCGCGGTGGCCGGATGAAGATCGAGACCGATCGCGCCGAGGTGACAGCCGGAGTGCGCCACGGCCGCACCCTTGGTGGTCCGATCTGCCTCGGCGTCACCAATCGGGACTTCGACAACTGGTTCGACCGCATGAATCCCTGGCCGGTCGAGGAGGAGATCCCCGAGGTGCACCTCCCGCGTCCCGGTCACGCCGACCTGCCCGGAGCGTGGAAGTACAACTTCACCGACATCCGCAACGTCCTCGAGCGAGCAAGCGCCCGTGAGACAGCGGCCCGTGTCGCAGGCGGGGCGATCGCCAAGGCCTTGCTCGCAGCGGTCGGCGTGGAGATCCGCTCGCACGTCACCTCGATCGGCTCGGTCGAGGCGCCCGAGCGGACCGACCTCGCGCTCGCGTCATTCGAGGGCGTCGACGAGTCGGCCGTGCGCTGCCTCGACCCCGAAGCCACGAAGGCGATGGTCGAAGAGATCAACGTGCTCCGCAAGCGCAACGAGTCGATTGGCGGCACCTTCGAGGTCCGGGCGTTCGGGCTGGTGCCCGGCCTCGGTTCCCACGTCTCCTGGGAGGACAGGCTCGACGGGCGTATCGCCCAGGCCGTGATGTCGGTGCAGGCGATCAAGGGAGTCGGGATCGGTGACGGCTTCGATCTCGCCGGCAAGCCGGGCAGCGAGGCACACGACGAGGTCTTCCATGACGAACAGCGCGGCTACTACCGCGAGACCAACAGGGCAGGCGGCCTCGAGGGCGGCATGACCAACGGCGAAGACCTGATCGTCAGGGCCGCGATGAAGCCGCTGCCGACCCTGACCAAGCCGCTGCGGTCGGTCGACATCTCGACCCGCGAGCCCGCGCAAGCGCTCCGCGAGCGAACGGATTCGTGCACCGTCCCGGCCGCCGGCGTGGTCGCCGAGTCGATGCTCGCCTTCGTGCTTGCCGACGCCTACTGCGAGAAGTTCGGTGGCGACAGCATTGACGATCTCCGCCTCGCGGTTTCCGCCTACGCGGAGCGAATCGGTTGGCGTCGCCAAGCCTGATCGGCAGGCCCGGCAGGGCGTTGGTCCTCGTCGGGTTCATGGGGGCAGGCAAGAGCACGGCTGCCCGCACCCTGGCGTCCGACGCGCTCGACACCGATGCGATGGTGGAGGCCGAGCTCGGTGCCCCTGTCGCGACGATCTTCGAGCGGGATGGGGAGTCGTCATTCCGCGAGGCGGAGGAGCGCTGCGCGCTGAAGGCTTTGAATCTGGCTTCGGCCGGCCAGGGTGGCGGCATCGTCTCGCTCGGTGGAGGGGCGCTTCTCTCCCCGGTGTTGCGTGAGGCACTCAAGGCCCACACTGTGGTGCATCTCGAACTCGACGAAGAGGGCTGCTGGAGTCGCGTGCGGTCCTCGTCGTTCGTGCGACCGCTCGCGGCCGATCGAGAGCGATTCGGGGCTCTCTACGAGGAGCGAAGGAGCCTCTACTCCGACGCAGCCGATGTCGTGCTGCCGTCGGACGGAGTGCGGTCGCTCCGCGCTGCGATGCCATCGATCGACCTTCTGTCCGATGCACCCGACGGGACCCGGCTCGCTTGGGCATCGTCGGACTCGGGGGCGTACCCCGTTTTCGTCGGGCAGCGGCTGCTCGCAGCCAAGCCGTTGAGGCCGGAGGGCAGGTTCGTTCTGATCACCGACAGCAACGTAGCGCCGCTTCACGCCGAGGCTTTCACCGGAGCCGTCAACGCGATCGAGTTGGAGCCCGGTGAGGAGAACAAGGACCTCGAAGCCTGTGCCCACGCATGGAGTCAACTGGCGCAGGCCGGGGTTACCCGCGACGATCGGGTATTCGCTCTCGGCGGGGGCGTGGTCGGCGATATCGCCGGCTTTGTGGCTGCGGCTTACCAGAGGGGAATTCCGGTCGTCCACTTCCCAACTACTTTGGTGGCCCAGGTCGACTCGGCGCTGGGTGGCAAGACCGGGGTGGACCTGCCGGAAGGGAAGAACTACGTCGGGGCATACCACCAGCCGGCGGCCGTGATCAGTGACTTCGACGTTCTGCGGACGCTCCCGGCGGAGGAGCATTCGGCCGGGATGGCAGAGGTGATCAAGACGGCGTTGATCTCAGGTGGCCCGCTGTGGGATTCGGTTGCCGCGGGCAGGTTCGGGATCAGCGAGGTCTTTGAGTGCGTCAGGACGAAGCTTTCGGTCGTCGCCTCCGACGAGCGGGACGGGGGCCGGCGTCAAGTCCTCAACCTCGGCCACACGGTGGCCCACGCGATCGAGACCGCTACCGGCTACGGCAGGCTCAGGCACGGCGAGGCCGTCTCGATCGGGTTGATGGCTGCGCTCAGGCTGAGCGGGGCAGACGAGCTCAGGAACACCGTCGCGGATCTGCTGGTCGGGGCCGGGTTGCCGCTCACGATCAGCGGCGTCGACTGCGACGAGATCGTGGCCCTCACCAAGGCCGACAAGAAGGCCCGGGCGGATGGCACCGTCCCATTCGTGCTCTGTGACCGGCCCGGAAACGCCACGCATGGTCACCCCGTTCCCGACGCCGAACTGCGCGCTGCAGTCAAGGAGGTTTGCCGATGAATTCCCACAACCGCATCGAGGTGATGCACGGAGTCAACCTCGACCAGCTCGGTCGGCGCGATCCCGCGCACTACGGAACGGTGACGCTGGACCAGCTCGAGCAGGAGATCGAACGTCAGGCCAGGACTCTGGGATTGAGCGTCCGGTTTTTCAGGACGAACCACGAGGGCCAGTTCATCGAGCACCTTCACCTGCTGGCCGGGGTCGCGGACGGCGTGATCCTCAATCCAGGCGCCTGGACCCACTACTCGTGGGCGATTCGCGATGCCGTCGAGTTGAGCGGCCTGCCGGCAGTGGAGGTCCACCTCTCAGCCGTTGACGAGCGGGAGGAGTGGAGGCGGACGAGCGTGCTCGACGGCGTCGTCGAGGCGAAGATCTCGGGCAAGGGCCCGGACGGCTACGCCGAGGCGCTGTCAGCGCTCGCTTCGATCATCTGATGGCACGATCGCGAGCAGAGCGGCTGGCAGATCGCGCAACCGAATCCGGTTGCGCCGCCGCTCTGGTGATCAAGCCGGCCGATCTCAGGTGGCTCACAGGTTTCACAGGCACCTCCGGGCTGGCGCTCTGCGGATCGAATGTCCGGGCCTTCATCACCGACTTCCGCTACACGGAGCAGGCGGCAGCCGAGGTCGAGGGGTTCGACGTGCTGATCTGCGAGCGTGAGCTCAACGACCGGATCTCGATCGCCCTTGCGGGCGCCGGCGGCAGGATTGCATTCGACCCGACCGTCCTGACGGTCGACTCACTCGATCGCCTCCGTGAGGCGTTGCCCGATGGCTGGGAGGCAGAGGCCGTCAAGCATCTCGTCTCACCGCTTCGCGAGGTCAAGGACGCAGGTGAGATCGGGTCGATCGCAGCTGCGGCATCGCTTGCCGACGAGGCGTTCAGGCGGACCCTCGAGGCTGGACTCGTCGGCAGGACGGAGGCGGAGGTGGCCTGGTCGCTCGAGCGCAACATCCGCGAGCTGGGAGGCGAGGGGGTGTCGTTTTCGCCGATCGTCGCCGCCGGGGCCCACGGCGCGCTCCCGCACGCATCCCCGAGGGACGTTGCGATCCCTGAGGAGGTTCTGGTCGTGATCGACTGGGGCGCGATCGTCGACGGATACTGCTCCGACTGCACCCGGACGGTCGCGACCGGCGAGGTGGGAGAGGAGGAAGCCGCCGTACACGGACTCGTGCTCGAGGACCAGCAGGCTGCGGTCGGCGCACTGCGCCCCGGTCCATCCGGCCCGCAAATCGATGACATCGCACGCGGGCTGATCGCGCAGGCGGGGCACGGTGAGCACTTCGGCCACGGCCTCGGCCACGGCGTCGGGCTCGAGGTCCACGAGGGACCGACCCTCGGGCGCAGCGGCGGCGAGGCGCCGCTCGAGAGCGGGATGGTCGTCACCGTCGAGCCCGGGGTCTACCTGCCCGGCCGGTTCGGCGTGCGGATCGAGGACCTCTGCGTGGTGGCCGAGGGCGGTCCGAGGATCCTGACCGGGCTCGAGCGGGGTATGGTCGTGGCGGGCTGACACCCCGACTCGAGCAACGCCCGCGAACAGGACGACGACAGATGATCTCAACGAACCAATTCAAGAATGGCAACCACATCGAGGTCGATGGAGTGATCTTCAAGATCCTCGAGTTCCAGCACGTCAAGCCCGGCAAGGGAGGCGCGTTCGTCCGCACGAAGCTGCGCCGCACGACCGACGCCGCGGTGATCGACAAGACCTTCAGGGCCGGGGAGAAATTTCGCGCGGTCAGGACCGAGGTTCGCCGGATGCAGTACCTCTACAAGGACGGGACGGACGCCCACTTCATGGACACCGAGAGCTTCGAACAGCTGCCGATCCCCGAGACCGTCCTCTCCGAGAGGCTCCCGTGGATGAAGGAGAACGACGAGGTCGAGGTCCTTTCGATCGACGGCAACCCTTCCGACATCCAGCTGCCCAGCGCAGTCGACCTCGCCGTCGCGCAGACCGAACCCGGTCTCAAGGGCGACACCGCATCCGGCGGGGGCAGCAAGCCGGCAGTGCTCGAGACCGGGGCCCAGGTGATGGTGCCTCTGTTCATCGACATCGGCGAGCGCGTTCGGGTCGATACCCGCAGCGGCGAGTACATCTCGCGTGCGTAGGAGCGATCAGCGCAGGGCAGCCGTGTTTGCCATCTACCAGCGCGATGTGACCGGCTCTCAGATAGCCGACCTCCTCGGCGACGATGCGACGGGGTTCACGCGCCGCCTTGCCGAGGCAGTCGATTCGCGGTCGGCGGACCTCGACCAAGTCATCGACAGGCACGCGCAGGGGTGGTCGGTCGAGCGGATCGCGCCGCTTGAGCGGGCCATCCTGAGGGTTGCGATCCTCGAGATCCGCGAGCCCGACGCAGTAGACGCGGGAACCCCGATCCCTCCGGAGGGGGCGATCGACGAGGCAGTCGAGACAGCCAAGCAGTTTTGCGCTGCGGAGGCCGCCGGTTTCGTCAACGGCATACTTGGCGCAGTGATCGAGGAATCGAGGACGACTTGAGCGACGAACTCTCCAGACTTGCGCGCCGGCTCGAGGAGGATGCCGCGAGGCTCTCCGAGGACGGAGTCGGGGACGAGGAGGCGGCGCGGCTCGCCTCCGAGATAGCGAGGACCGCAGCCGAGGCGGCGGCGATCGTCGAGCGGACCCTGCGGGAGCCGATGCCCGCGCCGAGGGTGCCCGGTCAGGGAAGCCTCCCGGTCGAGGATTGAGCTCCGGCGATGGCCGGAAAGCGCCACCCGACCCTCTAACCTTGCGCTCATGAGCTTCCTGGGAATGAATTCAAGGGCCGACCAGCCCGCAGTCGCAGCGCAGGCCGATCCCGCAGTCGAGCGGGTGTTCATCAGGGCCACGTTCGGCTGGATGTTCATCGGCCTCGCGCTGACCACATTCATCGCCGTCTGGTTCGGCTCGAACGACGCCCTGATGGAGCGGCTTCAGACGCAGCCCGGCTGGATCATCGGAGGGGTGGTCCTCCAACTCGGGGTGGTCCTGTTCCTGAGCTTCGCGATCAACCGGATCTCGGCCGCCACGGCAACCTTCCTGTTCGTTCTCTATGCGGCCCTTACCGGGGCGGTCTTCTCGCTGATCCTCAGCTACTACTCGACCGGATCGATAGCGATGGCGTTCGCCGGGGCGACCGGTGTGTTCGCCGGCATGGCGCTCTACGGCTACGCCACGAAGCGGGACCTGACCGGATTCGGACCGGTCCTGTTCGGTGCCCTCATCGGTTTCCTGATCGCGAGCGTGGTCTTCGCGTTCACTGGCGGGGAGACCTTCAACCTGATCCTCGGCTTCCTCGGCGTCATCATTTTCGCCGCGCTCACCGCCTACGACATGCAGATGATCCGGCGCTGGGCGGGCCAGGCAACTGACGAGTCCGGTGCGAGGAAGATGGCGATTTTCGGGGCTCTGCAGCTGTACCTCAACTTCATCAACATCTTCCTGAGCCTGCTCCGCATCTTCGGATCATCGCGCTGAGCATGTCCGTGAGCCCCGGGTCGCAGGCGCGGGGTGCCGGCTATCCCGAACACCTGCGTCGGCAGGTCGACGCCTACCTCGAGTCGGTGAAGCTTCCCGGCGAGGGTGCCGTCGGGGGCCTCTTGGACGACATGCGCTATTCGTTGCTGGCCGGCGGCAAGCGGATCCGGCCCGTGCTCGCCCTCGCCACCCAGACGGCCATCGGCGGGGAGCTCGAGCGGGTGCTGCCCCTCGCCGCCGCCATCGAGATGATCCACACCTACTCGTTGATCCATGACGACCTCCCGGCGATGGACGACGATGACCTGCGCAGGGGTAAGCCGACCCTCCACAAGCGGTCGGGGGAGGCCGCCGCGATCCTCGCGGGGGATGGCCTCTACGCGGAAGCCTTTGCTCTGCTCCTCTCGGGAACCCCCGGCAACCGGGAGCGTCTTGCCGACTCCGCGGCCGCACTTGCGTCGGCAACCGGCCTCGACGGGATGGTCGGCGGGCAGTACCTCGACGTGGAGGGTTTCTCAGGCGATGGGGCTGAGGGCCTCAGGGAGCTGCACGAGCTGAAGACCGGGCGCCTGATCCATGCAAGTTGTGACTGCGTATTGATTCTCGAGGACGAAAGCGGCCCGGAGGCCGACGCCATCCGCCTCTACGCGAAGGAACTCGGCTTGCTCTTCCAGATTGTTGACGACATTCTCGACGTCACCGGGACCGACAGCGGCCTGGGAAAGCCAGCCGGCTCGGATGAGAGGCAGGGCAAGAGGACGTTCGTGACGGAGTTCGGCCTCGAGGGGGCAGCTAAGCTCGCGGGGGAGTGCCACGCCTCTGCAACCGGGGCAATCGAGTTGCTCGGGGACCGGGCGACGGAGTTGCGGGCGATCGCCGATCATGTGGCCACTAGGAATTCATGACTGATTCGAAACGACTCCTCGACTCGATCGACCGCCCGCAGGACCTGCACGGCCTCGACGACTCCCAGCTCCAGCAGGTGGCCCAGGAGGTGCGCGAGCACATCATCGACACCGTCGGTGAGATCGGTGGGCACTTCGGGGCGAATCTCGGGACCTGCGAGCTGGCGGTCGCGATCCACTCGGTCCTCGACAGTCCGACCGACAAGGTCCTCTGGGACGTCGGCCACCAGGCGTACCCGCACAAGGTCCTGACCGGTCGCCGTGACGAGCTCTCGACGATCCGTAAATACGGAGGGCTGACGCCGTTCTGCTCGATCGAAGAGTCCGAGCACGACATCATGGGAGCCGGCCACGCCTCGACATCGATCGGCTACGCCGTTGGGCTGAAGGAGGGCATGCGAAGGGCCGCAGCCGAGGGGGTTGCCCCCGACAACGGCAGGGTCGTGGCCGTGATCGGCGACGGCTCGATGACCGGCGGCGTTGCCTTTGAGGCGATCCACCAAGCCGGCGGTCTTGGAACGCCGATGGTCGTCGTTCTGAATGACAACGGTATGTCGATCGCCCCGAACGTCGGAGCGCTTTCGCGTTACTTCAACAGGGTGCGGCTCAACCCGAAGCTCTGGCATGCCCGCGAGGGCGTCGAGGGCGGCCTCAGCCGGCTCCCTGCCGGGATCGGCGCCCGGTTCGAGCGCCTCGGTCCGCACCTCAAGGAGTCGATCAAGGCCTTCTGGGCCCCCGGGTTGTGGTGGGAGGAGCTCGACTGGGCCTACGTGGGTGTGGTTGACGGTCATGACGTTGCCGCTGTTCGTAGCGCCCTTACCGAGGCGTTGAATGCCGACCGTCCGGTCGTCGTCCACTGCGCCACCGTCAAGGGCAAGGGTTTCGCTCCGGCAGAAGAGGGCGGTCTCGAGGGCATGGAGAAGTGGCACGCCGCGAAGCCGAATTCGATCGTCGACCGCGCACCGGCCGTCAAGGAGAAGTCCAGCCAGCCGTCTGCACCTGCGATCCCCACTTACACCGAGGTCTTCGGTCACGCGATGGTCGCGGAATCCCGTCGCGATCCGAGGGTCGTCGGCATCACGGCCGCGATGAACTCCGGTACGGGCCTGAACATCCTCCAGGACGAGATGCCCGAGCGCTACTTCGACGTCGGCATCGCCGAGCAGCAAGCACTCCTGTTCGCTTCCGGGCTTGCCCTTGAGGGGATCAGGCCGGTCGCAGCGATCTACTCGACCTTCCTCCAGCGGGCCTTCGATCAGATCGTCCATGACATCGCGCTTCAGTCCCTGCCAGTGGTCCTCGCAATGGACCGGGCGGGGCTCGTCGGTGACGATGGACCGACTCACCACGGCGTATTTGACATCCCTTATCTGCGGTGCCTGCCGAACATGACCCTGATGGCTCCCCGCGACGAGGGGATGCTGGTGAGGATGCTCAGGACGGCGATCCTTCATGAATCAGGTCCCACCGCGATCCGCTACCCGAGGGGCGCCGGTAACGGCGTCGACATCCCTGACGACCCCGAGCCAATCGAGGTCGGTACCGGGGAGATCCTGCGATCGGGGTCGAAGGTCGCGCTGATCGGCTACGGAACGGGTGTCGGCAAGGCCCTCGAGGCTGTCGAGCTCCTCTCCGAGCAGGGCATCGACCCGACCGTGGTTGACGCGAGGTTCGCCAAGCCGATCGATGCCGGGTTGGTTGCCCAACTGGCAGCCGAGCACGATCTGCTCGTGACGATCGAGGAGGGCGTGCTTCAGGGAGGCTTCGGCAGTGCGGTGCTCGAGACACTCAACGAGGCTGGAGTACAGAGCCGTGTCCTGCGTGTCGGGCTCCCCGATCGGTTCGTCACACACGGGAGCCCGTCGCTGCTTCACGAGGAGGTCGGTTTCACCGGGGTGAGGATCGCCGAGCGCGTCCTCGCGGCCGTTTCCGACTCCAGCGGCACGCTTGCCGGGATCTAGCAGTCCCCCACAAAGAGGAAGAGCCCTTTGGGGCTTGACCAAGAAGGGGGGACCCGTTCCGGGGCTTGTCCAAGAGGAAGGGCCCCTTGCGGGGCCCTTCCGGGGGAGGAGAGATAATGCTTTGCTGCTATGTGACAGAAGGCGAGCCGTTTCCGGCGAGTGCCATCTGTTGAGAACAAGGTGACAGGCCAAGGGCCGGTGCGCTGTGACTCTGCGCACAGAGGCGAAACTGCTTGCCGAGCAGTTTGGAGTCGCTTGGCCGTGGGATCATCGACGAATGGGCGCGAGAACCTCGATGGGGCAGGATTCTGAAGTTGGGTCGTGAGGGCGGAGGCAGGGTCCGCCTCGATTCGCTGCTGGTCCAGCGCGGGTTCTTCGAGACGAGGTCCAGGGCCTCTGCCTCGGTTATCGCTGGGGAGGTGATCCTCGGACCGGGGCGCTCCCGAGCTTCGAAGCCAGGGCAAATGGTCGCATCAGACATCGAGATCGCACTCGAGGAGAAGGCGGGCAGGTACGTTTCGCGTGGTGGGGTCAAGCTGGCCAACGCCCTCGACTCGCTTCATGTCGACCCGTCCGGCAGGTCGGCACTCGATGCCGGGGCTTCGACCGGCGGCTTCACCGACTGCCTGCTTCAGCGCGGGGCGAGCCGAGTTCTCGCGGTGGATGTCGCCTACGGCGAGCTCGCCTGGTCGATCCGCAATGACCCGAGGGTCGAGGTCAGGGAGCGCACAAATGCGCGTTCGTTGGTGGCGGGCGATACTCCGTGGCCCGTCGACCTGATCGTCTGCGACCTCTCGTTCATCAGCCTCACGAAGGTTCTTCCGGCGCTCGTTGGAGTCGCTTCGCCCGGATTCGACCTCCTGGCGATGATCAAGCCGCAGTTCGAGGTTGGACGTGAAGCGATCGGCAAGGGCGGTGTTGTGCGCGACCCGGCGCTGAGGCGTAGCGCCCTCGTTTCCGTCGGCGAGTTCGCACTCTCACTCGGAGTTGACGTGTGCGGCTACGCTTCCTCGGGTCTTCCCGGGCCAAAGGGAAACCTCGAGACCTTCATCCACATCACCGACCGAACCCCGGCAAGGAACCTCGAGCTCATCGAGGAACTGGCAGCCACCATCGAACCATGACCGCAAAGACAGTCTCGCTCCTGACGCACAACGACCCGAGGCTCACATCCGATGCTGTTGCCCTGCTCGCCGCCATGGCCACCGAGCGGGGCATCTCCGTGGTTGCCGACACCGATGAGCACACCAGGCACCGACTCGATCCGGCAGGGCTGATCGCATTCGAGGAGGGTTCGGACCCCGATCTCAGGATCTGCCTCGGTGGAGATGGCACGGTACTGAGGGGCTTGAGGCGGTCCGCAGGAACCCGGGTCCCGGTGTTCGGGGTGAATTTCGGCGAGGTCGGCTTCCTCGCTGCCTGCGACCCGGTCGACGGTGGAGCGAAGGAGGCATTCACCCTGGCGCTCGACGGCGCCTTCGACGAACTCGAATTGCCCGCTCTCAAGCTCCAGCTCGAGGGGGTGCCGGCGGCGTTCAACGATGTCTGCGTCCAGCGCAGGCCGGGGCTGAGGATTGCCGATGTCGCCTACTCGATCGGCGGAGAGGAGATCGGTCGAGTGCGCTGCGACGGAGTCGTGGTCGCCACTCCAGCAGGCTCCACCGGCTACAACCTCGCCAACGGAGGGCCGGTGGTTGCGTGGGGTGTCGAGGGATTCGCTGTCTCGTTCATCGCGCCTCACTCGCTGACCGCCCGCTCGCTCGTGGTTGCTCCCGATGACCGGGTGAGGCTCAGCAACCGCTCGAGCGGTGAGCCGGTGGACCTCCTCGTCGATGGTCGTCCGGCCGGCGAGCTTGGGCCGGGAGCTGACGTCGAGGTCTCATTCGTCGGCTGCGAAGCGGTCCTCGCTCAGCTGCCGGGGTCAAGTTTCTACCAGCGACTGCGCGAGAAGTTCGGGCGATTGGCCACCTGACCGGCACCCGCCGCTTCACCGTCCCCGGGCGCTGCTAAACCGGTTGGACGATGCTGAGGCTGTTGACGGTCGAGAACCTGCTCCTGATCGAGCGAGCCGAGTTGGAGCTGGGACCGGGCCTGAACGCGATCACCGGCGAGACCGGTGCCGGCAAGACCCTGCTGGCAACCGGTCTCGGGCTGCTGCTCGGGGACCGGTCCCGAAGCGGGCTCGTCCGGCCCGGGGCGGAGGAGGCTTGGGTGGAGGGGGTGTTCGAGCTGCCGAAGGGTCTGTCCGGGCACCTCGAGGGCCTGATTCCCGATGACGCCGACGAACTCGTATTGAGCCGGAGGGTCTGGCCGGACGGCCGCAGCAGGGCTCAGGTCTGCGGCCGCACCGCAACGGTCTCCGACCTCAGGGAGTTGGCTGCCGAGATGATCTCGTTCCACGGCCAGCATGAGCACAGGCGGCTGGCGCTGTCGGATTTCCAGCTTGAGGCGCTCGACTCGGCCTGCGGACCCAGACAGGCGGAACGCCGCGGGGCGGCCAGAACGGCTCATGCGGCGGTGCTCGAAGCCGTGACCCATCTCGAGCGGTTGAGCGGCGGAGGCAGCGGTGGGCGCAGGGAGCTGGACCTGCTGCGGTGGGAGCTGGAAGAGATCGAGTCGACCGGACCCGATCCCGACGAGCTGGCTTCCCTTACCGAGGAGCGCGACAGATTGGGCTCGGCCGACAGGATCAGGCTCGCGCTCGAGGGGTTGCTCAACTCTCTCGCTCCCGAGTACGGGGACCACAGCGTCAGGGACGCGATCGCGGCGAGCGCGAAGGCGTTCGATTCCCTGCCGGGAGGCGGTGCGGTCCTCGGCGGGCTGTCGGAGCGACTTGCAGCGCTCGGTGCCGAGCTCGACGACCTCGGGGCGGCTGCGCGCGAGCAGCTGGACGCCCTCGATTCGTCCCCCGAGCGGCTTGATGAGATCGAGCGTAGGCTCGAGTCCCTCTCGCATCTCGAACGCAAGTACGGCGGTTCGATCGAGAGCGTGTTGGAGCACGCCGACGGATGCCGGAGGCGGATCGCCGAGATGGAAGACCTCGACGGAGCGATCGAGCGGGCCGAGGCCGACCTCGATGCGGCGCGCGACAAGCTCGAGGCGATCTGCGGAGAGCTCTCGGCGGCACGGCACGAAGCTGCGGGTCCACTTGCTGCGGCCGTTGAGGAGGCCCTCGGCGATCTCGCGCTCGACGGAGCGCGGTTCGAGATCGCGATCAGCCGACGTGAGCAGGCGGGGTCGACCGGCAGCGACAGGGTCGAGTTCATGGTCGCCCCCAACGCCGGCATTGGGCCGGCACCGCTCGGCGAGACGGCATCGGGAGGAGAGATCAGCCGCGTCTTGCTCGCACTCCTGTCGGTTGCCTACTCGGGTGACGCTGGGGTAGGTCGCCTGCTGGTGTTCGACGAGATCGACGCCGGCATCGGGGGACGCACGGCTGTAGCGGTCGGCTCACGCCTGAGTCAGCTCGCTGAAGCTTCGCAGGTGCTCTGCATAACCCACCTCGCTCCTGTAGCTGCTCATGCCGACCGGCACTTCACGATCGAGAAGCGGCAAGGCGACGGGGTGGCGCAGACGGTCGTCGAGGGACTCGATGGAGATCGGCTGATCGCCGAGATGGTGAGGATGCTTGGCGCGTCAGAAGGGGATCAGGCGGCTCGCGCGCACGCGGTCCAGCTGCTCTCGGGAGCGGGCAGTCCCGACGCCGCCTAGCGCGCTAGATTGCGGTCCGTGAGCATGCCGCCTTCCGAGACGCGCTTCGTCTTCGTGACGGGTGGTGTTGTCTCCTCGCTCGGCAAGGGAATCGCTGCGGCGTCGATCGGCCGTTTGCTCGTGGCCAGGGGCCTGCGGGTCCAGATCCAGAAGTTCGATCCGTACATCAACGTCGATCCCGGCACGATGTCGCCTTACCAGCACGGGGAAGTCTTCGTCACCGAGGACGGGGCCGAAACCGACCTTGACCTCGGCCACTACGAGCGCTTCACCGACGCCAACACCTCGCGTGCATCCAACGTCACCACCGGCGGCATCTACAACAACGTGATCCGTCGCGAGCGGCGCGGCGATTATCTCGGCGCGACCGTCCAGGTCGTCCCGCACATCACCGACGAGATCCGAAACCGCATCCGGCTCGTCGCCGAGGCCGGGGACGTCGATGTCGTCATCACCGAGATCGGAGGGACAGTCGGGGACATCGAGTCACTTCCGTTCCTCGAGGCGATCCGGCAGTTCCCTGTGGACGTCGGACGGGCTCGCTGTCTCTACGTGCACCTGACACTCGTCCCCTACATCGGCCATGCAGGCGAACTGAAGACGAAGCCGACCCAGCATTCCGTCAACGAGCTGCGGAGGATCGGCATCCAGCCCGACGTCGTCATGTGTCGCTCGGAATCGCCGCTGGCGAAGGACATTCGCGAGAAGATCGCGCTCTTCACGAGCGTTCCGGTCTCGGCGGTCGTCTCGGCGAAGGACGTCGGCAACATCTACGAGGTACCGCTCGCTTTCCGGGAGGAGGGCGTCGACAACCTCGTTCTGGACCACTTCGGCCTAAAGGCGCCGGAGCCTGACCTCGACGGTTGGGAGGCGATGATCCGAAGGGCCGAAGCGGCAGTGGCCCCGGTCAGGATCGCACTCGTCGGCAAGTACGTCCAGCT
>JBAXRO010000033.1:0-19613 GCA_037131165.1 Actinomycetes bacterium
CGGATCGCGGACGGTGACCCGCGCATACCAGGTGGAGGCGTCGACGAAGGGGGTTGTCCGGCCATCACCGGTTCGGCATCCCGTCGCTCCGAGGCAAAGCGCCCCGACCCTCACCCACCCCGCGTCGCGCAACTCATGGCGTACGGGCCTGGCTCCATGTGGCCACTTCCTCTCGCACGCTCGGGTCGACGGACCGCAACCGGCGAGCGTCCCCTTCGATGACTCGATCCGGGCCGCCCAACCCGCCGCACCCGTCGAGTAGCGCCCAGCCCACTCGAGCGCTGCCAGCGAGGTGCCCGCAGGCGCATCGAACCGCCACCACGAGCCGGCGAGCTGAGGGGCCTTGAGCGGGAGCGTGGTCGAGCGCATCCCGAAGCCGTCGTACTCGCCGAGCGCGGGGCAGCGCTGCCGCGACAGGAACAGGCTCCCGCTGTCGGGCGGGGCGAACCATGAGCGGTTCGGGCCGCTGGCAGCGTCGCAGGCGACAACGGTGTAGGTGCCGTTGGCCGCCGAGGCGACGGGAACCGCGACGAACATCGCGGCGAGCAACGAAAGGGCAGCTGCTGATCTCGACATCTTCGACTTCCTCCGTCTGGTCTTGGTCACGGTCCGAACTCCGGTCCTGCTGTCTTGCCAACCGGGACCCGCGGCTCGGGCCGGGCCGACCTGGAGATCGGGGGTTTCGGTCGGGCCTCGGCCTCGGGGGGTGCCAAACTCGCCGATGGAGGCGACTCGGTCGAACTCCCCGGTGCTGACATCGGGTCGAACTCGGCCGACGCCGCCCGTTCGGGCTCGACGGGCGCAGCCTCCCGCCCGTCTGAGAGGCCAACCGCCGAAGAGTCGGCGTTTCCGTACGGCTCGCGAGGGTCCGACTGGACGACGGGTGCGGACGGTTGGGGGTTGGGCGCAGCAAGCGCTGGAGCAGCGGTCTTGGGCTTGGCTGGCGAGTGGCTGGTCGCCTCGCCGTGGGCGGCTACGCCTCCGCCAGCGATGGCGGCTGCGGAAGCCGCGACAGCGACGGCCTTGCTCGCCGTGACCGCCTCGGTCGCGCCCTGGGCTCGCACTCCCAGGCTCAGAAGCAGGTCGGCAACCGAATCTCGAATGCCGCGCCACGCTCCCCCGCCAGAGTCGACCCCGGCGCTGGCGGGGGAGCCGAGGCCCGGGACCAGAAGACCGAGACCGCCGAGCAGGCGACGCTCGCCCCTCAGTGCGGCCCGGCAACCACTGCAGCGACGGAGATGGAGCCTGATCGAGGCGCGCTCAGTGGAGTCGGCCTCGCCGTCGGCGATCTTCGTCAATGTCGGTCGCCAGCGCTCACACTCGTCCCCGCTCTCTATGCCGCTGACCCGAGCTCGGAAGGCTCGCCTGCCCTCGGTCAGCAGCCGGTTGACCTTGGTGTAGGTCCAGCCCTTGGCCTCGCCGATCTCCCGGTAGCTCATCCCCGAAGCGAGCATCAGCAGTGCCTCTGCCTCACTCGGCTTCAGCGAGTGGAGCGCTTCGGCTGCCGTGGCAAGCAGTTCGAATCGCTCGCTGTCGGCTTCAGTGTTCGCCGAGCCTTCCCGCGAGTCCGGCTCGACACCGTCGGGATCGAGGTTCCTCGATCGCTCCGAGCGGATCGCGAGCGCCTCGTGCTTGACGACCGTCCGCAGCCAGGCTGGTGCTGTCGTCGGCTCGAGGCTCGAAGCTCGCCTGAGCAGGATCTCCACCGACCTCTGCCACGCGTCATGGGCGTCGTCGGGACAAAGGCTGTAGCGCCTTGCGACGGCGAGCATCCTCGCGGAGTGGTCCCTGACGAGAACGAGGACCAACTGCTCTGCGTCGGTCGGTCCGCTGGGCAAAGCGGCTGGGCCGCTGACCCGCCTCGAAGGCAGCCGCCTCCCGGCGGATGTCCCCACCCCTCTGCCCGCTCTCGCTGTTGTCGCTTGTTCCACCCGGAATCCCCTCCGTTTCGGACAGGGGGCAACCCGGAGCGGTTCGCCCCCCGATCCAGCATCTTCTGCTTCGAAATCCCGCTAGATGCGGCTTTTTCGATTCCTGTTGCCGACTCCCCCGGCGGCAATGCGGGGTGCCGGCAGCGCCTTCCACACAGCGGCGGCGCTCACTGGATACAACACGTAAAGAGACGGCAAAGTTGCGGCTGCGGTCAGCCGGCCGAAAGACCCTCGAAACCCCTCAGGAAGAGCCTCGACGCGAACTCGGCTGCTTCATCCGGGGTCGCGACACCGCGCTCGAGCACGGCTACGCCCATCTCCAAGGCGGCACCGGCCATCGCCGCGGACATCAGGGTCGGGTCGAAGGCGGGCATCTCGCCACGCTCGACCGCTGCCTTGAGATCTTCGGAGAGCTCGCCGATCGCCGAGCCGAGGATCGGCTCGTCCAGAAGCTGCCGCACCGCTCCTGCGTTGCGGCTGAGCAACGAGAAGAAGGTCGGGTCGGTCGCCAGGTAGGCGAAGAAAACCCTGAAACCACCGCGGACGAACTCCTCGGCGGTCGCCGCGCCTGCCCGCGACTGCGCCAGCTTTGCCCTCAGCTCGACCGCGCTGCGATCGACGAGCGCGCGCAGCACCGACTCCTTGTCGGGGAAGTAGTTGTAGAAGGTGCCTGTGGCGAGCCCGCTGGCTCGGATCAGGTCCCTGACGGTGGCCTGGCCGTAGCCGATCTCGCTGAACACCTCGAGCCCGGCGCTGAGGATCGCCTCGCGGTTGCGCTCCTTGGTTGCCTCGCGGCGCCCTGTGGCTTCTGCTGTTTCGCTCACCCTTGGGATTCCCGGGCCGGCCGCGGCGCTCAGGCCGCGGCTGCGGCCGAGCCTGCGCGGGCCGGGACCGGCAATTCGAAGCCCCGCTCCCTCGCCCGCTCGGCGCCGGCCTCGATCTCGGCGTCGAGAGCGCGCATGTAGTCCTCGAAGTCGACCTGCATCGTGTGGCGCTTGCTCTTTACGTAGCGCTTGAACATCGCGTCGCGCTCGGCACCGATGTCGGCCTCCATCGCCGGCTCGACGGGTAGCGCGTACTCGCCGCGCAGGTAGGAGGCGACCCACCTTCCCTGGGCCTCGGCCAGAGGCATCACGGCTCCGAGCGGCTGCAGCAGACCGACGAAGAACAGGTTGTCGAACCCTGGCTTGAAGACCCTGCGGAACAAGGGCAGGTCGTTGTCCGGCGCTGACAGGAAGTCCTCGTCGAAGAATGGGAACGTCACCTTGTAGCCGGTGCAGTAGATGACGATGTCGGCCTCGACCTCGCTGCCATCGACAAAGCGGACCCGGTCGCCCTTCAGCTCGGAGATGTTCGGCTTGACCTTGATCGCCCCGTGGGTGATCCGCGAGAGGATCGTGTCCGAGATCGTCGGGTGGGCGTCACCGAGCTTATGGTCGGGCTTGGGCAGGCCGTAGCTCTCGACCTTGCCGATCTGGCTGCGGAGGATCCCGCCGAAGATCGTCTGGCGGACCTTCCACGGAACCCGGGGGTCGGAGCCGAGCACCTGGTCGAGCGGCTTGCCGAAGATGTACTTGGGAATGATGTGGGCCCCGCGGCGGGCAGCGAGGTAAGTCTCGTCGGCGATGTAGGACGACTCGACTGCGATGTCCATCGCGCTGTTGCCCATGCCGAGGACGACGACCTTCTTGCCGCGGAACATCTCTCCGTCGGTGAACGAGTGGGCGTGCATCTCGAGCCCGTCGAAACTGCCGGGGAAGGCAGGCTCCGGCCAGCGGGGATCCCAGTGGTGGCCGTTGGCAACCAGCAGGGCATCGAACCGGTCAACGCCGCCCCGCGAGTCGCGCAGTGTCCAGACGCCATCCTCCCCTCGCTCGGCGTGCTCGACCGCCGTCTCGAAGCGGATCCGCTCCCGCAGGCCGAACTGGTCGACGTAGTCGTCGAAGTACTCGGCGATGTGGCTGTGGTGGGGGAAGTCCGGATACGACTTGGGCATCGGATAGTCGCTGTACTCCATCCGCTCGCGCGAGGTGTTGATGTGCAGCGAGCGGTACGAGGCGCTCATGCCGTTGCTGTTGCCGAAGACCCAGTTGCCTCCGATCCTGTCCGACGCCTCGTATGCGACTGCGTCGATGCCTCGATCGACGAGGCCCTTGAGGGCGGTGATGCCGGACGAGCCGGCGCCGATCACTGCGACTTTCGGAAGTTCGGTTGACAAGTTGGCCTCCACCCCGCTCGAAGTTGATGTTGCTTCGACTCAGGGTAGCCGCAAGTTGACGCAGGCGTCAACTTCGGACGTGCCAGCCCCGGAACGACGGAAGCCCGGCCGCGCGAGGCGCGACCGGGCTCCGTCACCGAGTGTCAACCAGTCTCAGCGGTGCTTCGAGAACGAAATGATCTGCTGGAACGTCGGGCGGTTCGTCCAACGCATCGTCAAGCCATTCGGCTTGAGCGGCGGGAACTCGATCCGCTCGGCTGCGGCGTTGCCGAGCCAGGCCGAAGGAGTCGCCGAGCTGAACTGGCTCTGGAGAACCGGGGCAGCATCGGAGAGGGCCTTCCAGAGCGCGGTCTGGCAGGCGCTCTTCACTCCGGCGCCACAGTACACGCCGTTGCCGGTCGTGAAGCCCGTGTACGAACCGAGGACAGGCTGGCCAAGCAGCTTGCGGAGGTCCTTGGAGACGTAGCCAGGGCCAGCTCCGGTGTAGGTCTTGCCGCCACCGTCGGAGACCCTCCAGAGGGCGGACAGCGTCTCGGAATCGAGCCGTCCTCCGAGGACAGCATCGATGATCCGACCGCGTGCCTGATCCCAGGCGGCGACACCCGGGAAGTCGAACTTGCCCTTGCCCACGGTGCCGTCGGCTGCGTTGGCCTCTGCGTCGAGGCGGCTCGCGTCATTGTTCGTGATCCAGGAATCGATCGCGTTGTAGACGTTCTGCGCGCCTGCGTTCGGGGCACTGGCGCCGGCCAGTGCTGACTTGATCGTCGACCAGACCTCCACGGCGCTTGCGTCCTGCGTCGCGGCTTGGTTCATCACCGAGACGACGTCGGCCGGGTTGACCTTGCCCTTGTTCTTGAGCTTGAAGAGCCTCGAGAACAATCCGACCCTGTGGAGCGGTCCGTACGACCACTCGTCGTCGGCTGCGCCCCAATCCTTGCCTGGCCTGTTGTTCCAGTTCAGGATCAGGCCCGAGGCCTTGTTGCTGGTCGAGTAGGTCGGGTTGCAGCTCTGCGGGTGCTGGGCCTGGGTGATGAAGCCCTTCCAGTCGTAGTTGCCAGTGCCGAGGGTCGGCAGCGACGAATCGACGCCGTCGGCCCTGACGGGCAGCCTGCCCGACGAGAAGTTGCAGACGTTCTTGTAGTCGACGTAGTGCCAGTTGAACGTCAGCTCGAACTTGTTCGCCGTGCTGAAGAAGGTCTTGGGGCTGCTCACCTTGTTCAGCGTCAGGTCGGCCATCGCCCTGGCGCTCCAAGCCTCGCGACCGCGGGTCGAGCGCTGCGAAGCAATCGCGTACGGAACTCCACCCACGGCCACCGTCCCGGAGATCGGTCCGTGGACCGACTCCCAGTAGGTGACGGAACGGGCAGCATTGTCACCTTGACCATCACCGGTCCGCGCGAGATCGCCGGCGTTGACCGAAGTCATCGCACGGCACTGGCCCTTGTACTCGTACCCCTTGCTCGACCGGGTCGGGGTTCCACCACCGGGCACGCAGAGCTTCTCGAGGAAGACATCGACGTTGTCGTTGTTGGCGGAGGTCAGCGACCAGGCGTAGTCCTTGCCTCGCCCGATCAGGCCGTAGGGGCCGACCGGGGCGACAGCGCCGCGGAAGTCATAGCCACCGCCATGGATGTCGACTTCCATGACGATCTCGGGGTAGAAGTAGCCGAGCTGCGGCCCCATCACGGCCAGCGGCTTGCCGGTGGTCGAACGCTTCGCGGGGATCATCAGCGCGTTGGACATGTAGTTCTTGCGCGGAGCGTCAGGAAGGGCTCCGGTCACGCGCGAGAAGGTGCTCTGCTTCGAGCCCTCGTCGATCAGGAGCGACCCGGGAGTCCCGGCGACCGTCGTGTTGGTCGGCTGGCTGTTCCACTTGAAGCTCTTCGTGCCGCTCGAGACCTGAGACTCAGGGTCGTTGGAGTTACGCATGTCGCGGAAGATCCTGAGGCCCTGGGTGGCACCGAACTTGCGCGTCAGGACGGAGAGGAACTGCGAGTTCTCGACCTCCCTGCCACCGCCGGCGCCGAAGATCGAGCCGATGAACGAGTAAGCAGCGATCACGTCGGCCACGGTCCACGGGTTCGCGACGATGTCGGCCTTCTCGGCGACGGTGCCGTTCTGCTGGTACCACGCGTTGACTCCGGCCACGTAGCTGACGAAGTCCTGGTAGATGGCCTCATTCTCGGTATTCGTCGTGCCGCTCGGCTTGCGGAACGCCTCGATCTGGTCGTTCATGAACTTCTTCGCGTCGGCTCCGGGGGTGAACTTCCTGGCGTTGGTGATCAGGCCAAAGGCGTTGATCCCGGGGACGCTCATCGCGGAGACGTAGCCTGCTCCGCGGCCGTATTCGATCAGCAGCTTGCGGTCGGCTGCAGCAAGGTAGCCCATCGTGAAGGCACCGTTGGAGCGGCTGTCGGTCTTGACGTGCGGGACACCGAAGGAGTCGCGGCAGATCGTCGTGAGGGCCTTGCCGGGCGGGTGGAAGCAGCCGGGCTTGGTGCCCGCATCTGCGATCGCCGGGATCTGGAAGGCCTCGGACTTGAAGTACTGACCACCCGTGATCGTCGACGACGTGATGTTGCCGCGCAGAGGAGTCAGCGCGTCGTACATCAGCGCCTGATCGGTCGAGTTGGTGCTCGGGATGAGACCGCCGGCCTGACCGGGAGTCAGGATGTTCCAAGCTCCGCCGGGGGCGGCGTAGTCGGTCGTTGCCGCAGAGGCACCCGCCGGGATGGCGAGGACTGCGAGGACTGTTGCGCAAGCAAGGCGACGCAAGGGGGTATTGGCCACTGGTTGACTCTCCTCTTCAGAGCGCGATCGGACGATCGCTGCTGTTGCCAGCATCGTACACGTGTGATCTGGCGCACGCAACGACCAACCGGCGCTTGAGCGCAGGGGTCAGCCGCGGCGCGAGTCGACAGCGAGGCGGTCGCGGTCGGCCGCGGTCGGCTCGCCGCCGAGATGGCGGTTGACGACCCGGGCGCACTTGCGCCCCTCGGCGATCGCCGTGACGACCAGTGACTGGCCGATCCGGGAGTCGCCACAGGCGAAGACGCCGTCGACGGAAGTCGAGAAGACCGGTGCTCGGAGGTTGCCCCGACCGTCGAGCGCGACGCTGAACTGGTCGACCAGGCCACCGTGCTCGGGATGGGTGAAGCCGATCGCGATCAACACGAGGTCCGCGTCGACGGTCTCTTCGCTACCGGCGATCGGGGTGAGGTTGCGCGAGCTGCTGCCCTCGACCCGATGGGCTCGGACCCTCTGGACCCGATCTCCATCGCCCTCGAAACCGATCACCTGCGTTCCCCAGCGGCGCTCGCCGCCCTCGTCCAACGCGTAGGTCGTGGCCGTCCGCTTCGGCGGCAGCGGCCACGGCACGCTCTCGTCGCGCCCGGACTCCGGCAACTCGCCGTAGACATCGAGCAGCTTGACGTCGGCCGCGCCCTCCCGCAGTGCGTTCGAGATGCAGTCCATCCCGGTGTCCCCGCCGCCGATCACGAGGACCCGCTTGCCCTCGGCGGTGATCGGGTGCTCGGCTTCGCGCCAGTCGCGGCCCTGCATCGAGGCGACTGCGCGATTGCGCTGGTAGAGGTAGTCCATCGCGTAGTGGATTCCGCCCAGCTCGCGGCCGGGGACCTCGATGTCGCGGTGGACTCGCGAGCCGATGGCGATCACGACTGCGTCGTGCTCGTCGCGGAGGTCCGCCGCCGTCACGTCGACACCGACATCCACCCCGTAGCGGAACTCGATCCCCTCGGCCTCGAGCTGCTCGATCCGGCGGTCGATCACATCCTTGGGCAGCTTCGCGTCCGGCACGCCGAAACGCAGCAGTCCACCAGGACCCTCGTCACGCTCGAAGACAGTGACCCCATGGCCGAGTCGCCTCAGCTCCTGGGCCACGGCGAGCCCTGCCGGGCCGGAGCCGACCACGGCCACTCGGCGGCCCGTCTCCTGATCGGGCGCCTGGGGGACGATCCACCCTTCGTCGAAGCCACGTTCGACGATCGAAAGCTCGATCTGCTCGATCGCGACCGGGTCGGAGTTGATCGCCAGCACGCAGGCCGACTCGCACGGCGCCGGGCAGATGCGACCGGTGAACTCCGGGAAGTTGTTGGTCAGGTGGAGGGCGTCGAGCGCGTCACGCCACTTACCCCGGTAGACGAGGTCGTTCCACTCGGGGATCAGGTTGCCGAGCGGACACCCGTTGTGGCAGAAGGGAACGCCACAATCCATGCATCGCGCTCCCTGGTCGCGCAGTTCCGGCTCCGGGCGCAGATCGAAGTACTGGTCGTAGTCGCCGACCCGCTCGGAAGGATCGCGAGAGACGAAGCCGGCCCGCTCGATCCTCAGGAATGCGCCGACCTCACCCATCGGACCGGACCGTCCCTTCGGCCTCCGCGGACGCTGCGGCCCGCTCCTCGAGGGCGCGGCGGTAATCGCGCGGCATGACCTTGACGAACTTGCCCACTGCTTGGTCCCAGCCGGTCAGGAGCCTGCGGGCGACGGCCGAGCCGGTGCGATCGGCGTGCTCGGAGACCATCGAGTGAAGCTCAGCCTCATCGTGCTCGTCGAGTTGCTCGAGGTCGACCAGCTCCATGTTGCAGCGCTCGCCGAAACGACCGTCGGAATCGAGGACGTACGCAACGCCACCGCTCATGCCGGCGGCGAAGTTGCGCCCCGTCGGCCCGAGCACGGCGACCTTGCCACCGGTCATGTACTCGCAGCCGTGGTCGCCGACTCCCTCGATGACCGCTGTCGCACCGGAGTTGCGCACGCAGAACCGCTCACCGCCAAGGCCCCGGAAGAAGGCGCGGCCGGATGTCGCTCCATAGAGGACGGTGTTGCCCACGATCACGCTCTCTTCGGCGAGGTAGCCGGCAGCATCGGGCGGCCGGACGACCAACACCCCTCCCGACAGTCCCTTGCCTGCGTAGTCGTTGGTCTCGCCCTCGAGGTCGAAGATCGCCCCCTTCGCAAGCCAGGCACCGAAGCTCTGGCCGGCCGACCCGGTGAAGTGGACCTCGATCGTGCCCTCCGGCAGCCCTTCGGCCCCGTTGCGGCGGGCGATCTCACCCGAGAGGATGCCGCCGACCGTGCGGTCCACGTTCCTGACGAGCCGCTCGAGCCGGACCCGCTCCCCCCGTTCCAAGGCCGGAGCTGCGGCCGCGAGGAGCTCCCAGTCGAGTGCGTCGCCGAGCACCGGGTCCTGAGCGCGGACTCGGTGCAGCGGCGCTCCGTCCTCGACCTCGGCCGGTGCGAGGACCTTGGTCAGGTCGACGCCGCGGGCCTTCCAATGCTCGATCGCGGGATCGGTCTCGAGCAGGTCCACGCGACCGATCATCTCGTCGAAGGTCCTCACCCCGAGCGAGGCCATCAGCTCGCGGACCTCTTCGGCGACCCAAAACATGTACTTGACGACGTGCTCGGGAGTCCCGCGGAACCGCCTGCGCAGCTCCGGGTCCTGGGTGGCGATCCCGACCGGGCAGGTGTTCAGGTGGCAGACGCGCATCATGATGCAGCCCATCGCGATCAGAGGAGCCGTCGAGAAGCCCATCTCGTCGGCGCCGAGCAGGGCGGCGATGACGACGTCGCGGCCGGTCTTCATCTGCCCGTCGACCTGGAGCACGACCCGCGAGCGCAGGTCGTTGGCAAGCAGGGTCTGCTGGGTCTCGGCGATGCCGATCTCCCAGGGAACACCGGCACCGTGGATCGAGGACTGCGGCGATGCCCCGGTCCCTCCGTCGTGGCCGGCGATCACGATGTGGTCGGAGTTGGCCTTGGCAACGCCTGCGGCGACCGTCCCGACCCCCACCTCGGCGACGAGCTTGACCGAGATCTCGGCGTCGGGATTGACGCAGCGCAGGTCGTAGATCAGCTGCTTGAGGTCCTCGATCGAATAGATGTCGTGGTGCGGCGGCGGGCTGATCAGGCCCACGCCAGGGGTCGAGTGGCGGAGGTAGGCGATGTAGTCGTCGATCTTGTGGCCGGGCAGCTGGCCGCCCTCGCCGGGCTTCGCCCCCTGGGCCATCTTGATCTGCACCTGGTCGGCGTTCACCAGATAGTTGGCAGTGACACCGAAACGTCCCGATGCGACCTGCTTGATCTTCGAGCGGCGGCGGTCGCCGTTCTCGTCGGGCGTGAAGCGGCGCGGGTCCTCCCCGCCCTCTCCGGTGTTCGACTTGCCACCGATCCGGTTCATCGCGATCGCGAGCGACTCGTGCGACTCGGGCGAGATCGAACCGAGCGACATTGCCCCGGTCGAGAACCGCTTGACGATCTCGGTGGCGGGCTCGACCTCGTCGAGCGGCACCGTGCTGTTCGAGGTCTTGATCTTCAACAGTCCCCTGAGGACGGCGCGGGAGCTCGTGCTGCCGTTGATGTCGGCCGCCCACTCCCGGTAGGTCTGGTGCCCCTCGTCCCCCTCGCGGTCGACCGCGTGCTGGAGAAGTGCGATCGAATCGGGGCTCCAGACGTGGTGCTCGCCGTCGCGCCGCCACTGGAGGAACCCGCCGACCGGCAACATCTCGCGGTCGGCTGAGGGCCAGGCACGGAAGTGACGCTCGAGAGCCTCCTCGGCGAGGACTTCGATGCCGACCCCGCCGATCCGCGAAGCGGTGCCGCTGAAGTGGGCCTCGACGAGGTCATCCTCGAGGCCGACCGCCTCGAAGATCTGCGCGCCGCAGTAAGAGGAGATGGTCGAGATGCCCATCTTCGACATCGTCTTCAGCAGGCCCTTGCCGATCGCCTTTACGATCCGCTTCTCGGCCTCCTCGTTCTCGAGTTCGACAGGAAGCAGCCCACGCTCTGCGAGCTCGTCGATCGACTCGAACACGATGTAAGGGTTGATCGCGGCAGCGCCGTAGCCGATCAGGGTCGCCATGTCGTGGACGGCCCTCGGCTCGCCTGACTCGATCACGAGCCCGGTGTTGAGCCGGGTTCCCGAGCGGACGAGGTGGTGGTGGATCGCGGAGACAGCGAGCAGGGCCGGGATCGGCACCCTGTCAGCGCTGACCGCGCGGTCCGAAAGGATCAGGATGTTGGAGCCTGAGGCAATCGCGGCATCAGCCTCGGCGCAGAGGGTCGCGATTCGGGCCTCGAGGCCGCCGGCTCCCTCCCAGACCTGCCACGTCGCGTCGAGGGTCGCCGCTTTGAACGCCGGGTGGTCGATCTGACGCAGCCTCTCCAGCTCGTGGTTGCGGAGGATCGGCTGGTCCATCATCACCTGGTGGGTGTGGGCCGGCGATTCCGCCAGCACGTTCGCCTCGCTGCCGACCGCGGTCGAAAGGCTCATCACCACCGCCTCGCGGATCGGGTCGATCGGCGGGTTGGTGACCTGGGCGAAGTGCTGCTTGAAGTAGGCGAAGAGCAGCGGCTGGCGATCGGACAGGACGGCCAGCGCGGCGTCGTTGCCCATCGATGCGGTCGGCTCCTCACCGGCGGCGGCCATCGGCGCGATCACGAGCCTCAAGTCCTCCTGGCTGTAGCCGAACGCGAGCTGGCGCTGGCGCAGGGGCTGCTCAGCCGGAAGCCTCGCCGGGCGGTCCGGCAGCTCCGTGAGCTGGAGCGAGCACTCGGCGAGCCACTCGCCGTAGGGCTGGCGGCGGGAGATCTCGCGCTTGACCTCGGCGTCCTCGACGATCCGGCCGGCCTCGACATCGACGATGAACAGCCTGCCGGGCTCGAGCCGGCCCTTGCGTACGACCTGCTCGGGCTCGACCGGCAGTACGCCGGCCTCTGAGGCAAGCACGACCATCCCGTCGGCGGTCTGGACCCAGCGGCCGGGGCGCAGCCCATTGCGGTCAAGGGTCGCACCGATCGAGCGGCCGTCCGTGAAGACGATCGCTGCCGGCCCGTCCCACGGCTCCATCAGGCAGGAGTGGAAGTCGTAGAAGGCCTTGAGTTCATCGTCGACGCCGTCGCGGCCCTTGTAGGCCTCGGGCACCATCATCATCGCCACGTGCGGCAGTGACCGGCCCGAGTGAACGAGCATCTCGAAGACGTTGTCGAGCCCGGCGGAGTCGCTGCCGCCTGGCGTCACGATCGGCAACAGCTTCTCGAGGTCGTCGCCGAACAGGTCACTCTCCATCTGCGACTCGCGGGCACGCATCCAGTTGACGTTGCCCCGATAGGTGTTGATCTCACCGTTGTGGGCGATCATCCGATACGGGTGGGCGAGCTCCCAGGAAGGGAATGTGTTCGTCGAGAAGCGCGAGTGGACGACAGCGAGGCGGGTCTCCATCAAGGGGTCGCGCAGGTCGGGGTAGTAGCCGGGGAGCTGCGGCGACGTGAGCATCCCCTTGTAGACGATCGTGCGCGACGAGAGCGACGGGATCGCGATCTCGTCTGCGTAGGTCCGCTCGATCACCCTGCGGATCACATAAAGCTTGCGCTCGAGCTCGTCCTGGTCGGCGATGCCTTCGCCTGCGCCGATCAGGACCTGCATCACGACCGGTGCGCTCTTCAGCGCCGTCTCTCCGCAGTGGCGAGGATCAACCGGTACCTGTCGCCAGGCGAGCGTCCTCTGGCCGCTTGCCTCGACGATCGACTCGATCGAAGCCGTGATCCGATCGCGGGCGGCTGCGTCCTTGGGCATGAACAGCTGCCCCACCCCGTAGGAGCCCGCTTCGGGCACCTGGCAGTCGAACGCGGAGCGAACGAACTGGTGGGGGACCTGGAGGAGGATCCCCGCGCCGTCGCCGGTCTCGGGGTCTGCTCCTGCAGCGCCGCGATGCTCGAGGTTCGCGAGAGCGACGAGCGCCCGCTCGACGACGCCGTGGCTCGGCCCGCCAACGAGCTGCGCGACGAACGCAACGCCGCAGGCATCGTGCTCGTACGTTGGGTCGTAAAGGCCCTTGTTCTTGGGTCGCGTATTCATGGTCTCTCGGGTGCAGCTGCACGCGCCGGCAAGCGCGGAGTACTCGAATCGGGAGTTTACCGGGGTTCAACCAACCGGGGACGCCCGTGGGCGCCCGCTTGGAAGCAGACCGCTGAGCCGCCGGGATCCCCCCGGGGATCAGCCCTGACGGGCGCTTCCCGCTGCGATTTCGTCCTCGCTGCGACTGCAGATGCTGCCGCGGGCCGGGCAGCCCCGACAGATCGCTTCCGAAGGCGTCGAGGTCGGGCCGATCGCGCCGCCCAGCAATGCCCCGATGCGCCCCGCGAGGCTCTCGGTCAGGCGCGGAACGTCGTCCTGCGTCCAGCGGGTCACGACCGGCTCGTCGGGCCGCTCGGCATAGAGGTGCGTGACCTCGACCGACTCGGGCCGCGATTCCTGCCCCCCGCTCTCGAGCGCCGCAAGGGCGTAGGCGTCGCGCTGGATCGAGTAATCGGCGGCTACGAGCGCCTCGAGGTCGGGTGATCCGCCCGCACCGCTGCTCGTCTTCCAGTCGATCACCAGGACCCGGCCCTCCCCGTCATGGGCGAACACGTCGAACACCCCGCGCAGCGGGATCTTGCCGTGGCTGGCGCAGTCGACGAGCAGGGCGAAGCTCTCCTCACGCCTCACCGAGCGCTGTTCGATCGCGGCGAGAGCCTCGAGCCGCTGCCACGATGCCGAGCCGAGGATCGCCTCGGTCACCGCGACCACCTCGGCAGCGTCATCGGCTGCGAGCTTCTCCTGCTCGCGACCGGCTGCCGCGATCGCATCTTCCTCCGAGGGGCGTGCGGCCCCGAATGCCTGGTTCTCGAGCAATGCATGCATGACCGTCCCCCTCACCCTCGGCGAGAGGCCCTCGGCCGGCTTCCCAGCCTTGTCCGGCTCGAATGCCGGGGGCATGCCGATCACCGTCTCCGCGTACCAGCGGTAGGAACAGTTGGATGCGGTCTGCAGCCCGGTGTAGGAAAAGCCGGACGGGCTGACCGGGGCCGGCGGTGGATCGAGTGCCCCCGGGCATCGGACCGGCTCGGCCGGTTCCGCTGCGGGCGGGGCTTCGGGTGCGTGGTCGGCAAGCAGAGCGAGCGCTCCCCCGCGATCGACGACGACCTTGACCTTGGCCTTGACCGACCCGGGAAGCTCTTCGACCCACTCCAGATCCGGGTCGTCCTCCGGTTCGTCGCCCTGCTTCACCCCGAACCGGGCATGGAGTGTCGGGGCGACATGGTCGTGCGACTCGGCGAGGTATGAACGGCCACCTTCCGGGCCGATCAGGGCACCGTCCTCCTTGCGGATCCGCGCGGTCCCTACGAGGACGAGCCGGCGCTCGGCTCTCGTCGTCGCCACGTAGAACAGGCGCGCGCGCTCCTGGCGCTCGGCTTCTTCGCGCTCATCGGCCAGCTCGCGGTCGAAGAGGATGTGGGTGCCGTCCCTGTCGGACTTCGTGGTCATCAGCGCTCGCGAGCCGTCGGACGAGACCCTCAGCTGATCGCTGTCGGACTGATGCTGGGCTCCAAGCGCCGGGATGATCACGGTGTCGAACTGGAGTCCCTTCGACCCGTGCATCGTCAGCAGCCGGACCGCCCCCTTGGAATCGCCGTCCTGCTCGACGACCGCCTCCTGGTCGTCGTCGGTCGCCTCGACGGAGGCAAGCGCGTTGACCTCGTCGGCGAACGCCCTCGGGTCGGAGCCGTTGAGCGCCTCCCAAGCGTCGGCGAACCGCTGCATCGCCCTGATGTTCGCGAGCCGCCGCTCGCCCTCCACCAGCCCGAGCAGATGGAGGTCGAACCCGGTCTCGACGAGGGCCGCTTCGATCGAGGTCGACAGCAGCCGCCTGCCCGCGAGGCCGCGCTGGGCCTGGAACCAGGCGACGAACCAGTCGAGGGCATTCCTGTCGCGCTCGGCGAGCGGCAAGTCGGCCGGGTCGAGCATCACCGACCAGATCGAGGTGCGCTGACGCCGTGCTCGACGGGCGAGCAGGACGAGGGCGTCGACGGACAGGCCGGCGATCGGGGAGCGCAGGACCCTGAGCAGGCGGGGCTCGTCGTTGGGGTTGCCGACTGCGGCAAGCAACGACACGACATCGTCGACCTCCGGCCTCGACCAGAGGCCGCCGCCGCCCTCGACCACGGCCGGGATGCCGATCGAGCGAAGCGCGTCGGCTATGCCGGGCAGCACTCCCCTCGAGCGGGCGAGCACTGCGACGTCCGAGTAACTGGCGATCTCCCCTGCGTCGTGGAGGGCCTTGATTCTCATCGCGACAACGGCGCGCTCGAGATCGGCCTTGGCCGAGTCGGACGCGTCGTCGTGCTCGAAGTCGACCACGTGGAACTCGACGGGATCCGTTGGCGTAGCCCGGTCGCTCCCGACGAGCAGCGGTGAGAAGCCCTCGACCCCGAGTCCCCCGTGGACGGCGTTGTTGACCTCGAGCACGCCGGCCACCGACCGGTAGTTGGTGCGCAACTGGAGCACCCGGCCCTCAGGAGAAAGCAGCCGTTCGCGATCGCGGATCAACGAGACGTCGGCGCCGCGGAAGCCGTAGATCGCCTGGGCCGCATCGCCGACGGCGTAGTAC
This sequence comes from Actinomycetes bacterium, assembly GCA_037131165.1. GTDB lineage: Bacteria > Actinomycetota > Thermoleophilia > Solirubrobacterales > Solirubrobacteraceae > WLNJ01. Next base: position 15,597 of record JBAXRO010000033.1, read on the forward strand.
GAGTCGCCGGAGACGAGCTCGATCAACCGCTGCTGGAGCCCGTTGACATCCTGGAACTCGTCGACGAAGACCCTGTCGAACCGAGGCAGCGAACCCGAGGAGGCCTCACGCTCGAGCTGTTCGACGGCCGCCAGTTCGACATCGGCGAAGGTCAGGACCCCCTCAGCCCGCTTGCGCTCATCGAGGATCTCGGTGTAGAGGTCGAACAGCTTCGAGGCGGTGCGATAGCGGGGCAACATCTCGCGCTCGGCGATCGACCCGAGGACGGTGAGGCGTGCCTCGCCGTAGGTCTCCATCTCGTCGACCTTGAGGGCCGTGCTCTGCCCCGAGCTCAGCTTCGGCAGGTCCTCGGCGGTTATCGAGGCGGAATCGAGCAGCGGCAGTTGGGCGAGGGCGTCGAGCACCTTGTCGACGCTCTTGGAGCTGTTGGCTCCCGAGTCGAGTTGGGCGTCGACTGCGGCCCGGAGCCGCACCCCTGCCTCGCGCAGGGCGTCGAGGCGCTGGCCGAGCGCTTCCATTACCTCGGCCTCGGAGATCTCGGGCAGATTCATCTCCGGCGCACCGGCGGTGAGCAACTTGTCGTGGACCCCGATCAGCAGGCCGCGGACATTCCAGACCTGCTCGAGCAGGTCGAGCGCGTCGTCGCAATCGTCCGAGTCGAGCATCCGCCCGAGGGCGGCGTCGATCGCCCGCTGGTGGAAGAGCCTCGTCTCTGCTCCCTTGGCCAACAGCGAGAAAGCTGGATCGAGCCCGAGCTCGAGAGCACTCGCCGCCAGCAGCCTGTTGCAGTAGGCATCGATCGTCTCGACGACCGGGTCGTGTGCCGGGAGCTGAGCCTCCTCACCGTGACGCTCGACGAGCAGTTCAGCCATGCGCACGCGAATACGGTTCTTCATCTCGGCGGCGGCCCTGTTGGTGAAAGTCACGGCGAGGATCGAACGCGGATCGAGGCCGTCGTCGACGATCGATCGCACGACGCACTCGACCAGCACGCCTGTCTTGCCGCTGCCAGCGCCAGCCGTGACAAGCACCGAGCTGCCCCTCGCATCGATCGCGGCTTGCTGCTCGGGGTTGAAGCTCGCGATACCGCCCCCGCTCACGGGCGCCTCCCACAGAGCCATGGATGGGGGCAGTCGCAGTTGTCGGCCGGTGGGACGCGGCCGTCGACCATCGCCTGCACCACCTCCATCGCCTGATCGACCGACGCGGCGAGCAAGGCGTCGAGTTCCTCTCTACCGAGGGAGGACTTGAAAGATGAGCCCGACGCGAGGCCGTTCAGCAGCCCTCCCCTGCGCTGCGAGTCCTTGAGCGTCTCGTAGAAGGCACCTCCGGCCTGGAGCTTGAGCTCCCGGCTGGCCGCCAGCAGGTAGAGCGGCGCCTGGAAGACGGGCCGGTGCTCGTCCGTCCAGAACTCCGCGGCCCTGTTGCCGGCGTTCGTCTTGGCGGCTGCGGGGTTGCGCGGCCTGCCGTGGGAGCGACCGCTCTTGTAGTCGCGGATCACCACCAGTTCCTCACCCTCGTCTGTGACCGCGACGTCGACCCTGTCGATCTTCCCGGTGACGGTCAGCCCGTTGCCGAGGTCGAGCGGCTCGACCTCGTCGCTCGTCCCGAACTGGAACTCGACGTGCTTCGGGGTCCAACCGTCGGCCCGTTCAATCTCGAGATCGAGCCAGAGGTGCAGCAGCCGCCTTGCCTGTTCGATGCGAAGTCGCGCCGAAACTGTCGAACCGAGAGTCGAAGCGGCAGTGGCGAGTGCCTCCTCGAAGGCGTCGACGATCACCTGCCTGTTGTCCTCCGAGACCGGACCGAGATTGCGCTCGATGATCACGCCGATCCCGTGCTCGAGAGCGTCGTGGACGACATTGCCGAGTTCCATGTGCTCGGGTCGCTCGTCGAAGTCGAGCGGGTTGAGGACGACGTCGGCCAGCCACCGGGCGGGGCATTCCGTGTAGCGCTCGAGCCGGGTCGGCGAGGCAACGCTGCCGAGGTCGCCCGCGATGGCCGCAGCCGCTTCGGCTCCCAACTGAGCGGGGGCGGCCGGGTGCAGGGAAGCCCGGCCGTTTAGGGCCTCGAGCCGGTCGGCACCGCGATCGCCCGCTTCACCGTCGACGAGTCCGGCGCGGCGGCCCTCATCGAAGTCGTCGAATTCCCTGCCGAGCAGCCTCATCGCCTCGTCGAGGAAGGGCGACCTCGGGAGCTCGTCGCCCTTGTCGTCCACCCCGCGCCTGACGAGCACGAGCTGCTCGCGCGCCCTCGCGGCGCAGATCACGAACTGCTCGCGCTCCGCGCCGGAGTGGACCTCAGAGGCACTGATCCGCTCGTCTTCCAGAGCGAGGCCTTCGGCCGCCGCGTCCTCGAGGAACGGATCCGGGCTGAACGAGGATGGGAAAAGCCCGTCCTCCAGCCCGCAGACAACCACAGTGTCGAAGCTTCGCCCCCTGATCGAGAGTGCGTCGCTGATCAGCACCGCTCCCGGCCGGGCGAGGCCGTCCGAGAGTTCGACTGGCAGCGCCGCCAGCTCGTCGATCATCGCCTGCGGCGAGTCGGCGTCGAACAGCTCGGCCACGTCGGCGGCCCCAACGGTCACCGCGGTCAATGCGGCAGCCTGCTCGGCCTGATCGAGCCTCAGCGGATTGCCGTCGCCGGAGGCGAGACGGGTGAACAGCTCGCGAGCGACCGTCTTGATCGCGCCTGCCATCCCGGTCGCGGTCTTCGCTCCCGCGACCGAACCGGAGAACTCGGGGGCCGCCTCCCGACGGGCGCTCCACTCCGCCAGCAGGCGGGCCGCCCGGCGATCGCCGTCGACCCTCATCCCGCGATCGATCTCCTCGGCGGCAGCGATCCCTCGCGGATCCGAGGTCGCGGAGATCCAGGCCACTGCGTCGGCCGCCTCGGCGCGGTCACGGTCGAGTTCGCATCTCAGCAGCCCCACCAGTGAGGAGCCGAGCGCCGTTGCCCCGAGCGCGACGGAGCGCTGCCAGGAGGCCTCGAAGCCTCGGTCGCGAAGGGCAGCGACGATCGGCTCGGCCGACATCCGCGGCGGCTTGACGATCACCAGGTCCTCGACTGCGACATCGGCTGACACCCTCGAGGCAACCTCCTTTGCGACCAGTTCAGCCGCTGCGGTCGTGCCGCTGCCGACAAGGACCCTGACCGTGTCCGAGGCCCCTCGCGCGGCCCCCTTGGCCGCCCCTGAGAACAGATGCGATTCGAGCAGCCCTGGACCGCGTGGCTCGCGCGCAGCCGGAAGCGACTCGACCGGGACACCTCCCGGGATATGGCGGGCGAAGGCCCTGACGGTGTGCTCGGCAAGCCCAACCCGTTCGCGACCATCGGCGGGCAGCGAGACGACCACGTCGCACTGGAGCGACAGAGCGGTCAGTGCCCGCCTCTGGACGACCGTCAACTCGCTGAAGCCGTAGACCAGCACGGGCCGCTCGTCCCACAGCCCATTCTCGCGCTCGAGGCGCTCGAGGACCGAGAGCGCCTGACGCTCACGGTCTGTCACGCCCTCCGATTCGAGCACCGACTCGTAGGAGGCGAGCAATCGGGCAAGCTCGACCCGGCGTTGGTCGCCGCTTCCTTCGACCAGCTCGGCCAGCCGCCGCGAGTCGAGCCCGGCGCGCCCGACCTCCCTGAAGACCGACTCCAGCGAGGTTGTGAAGCCGACGGTCGCGGACGAGCCGAGCAGGCAGTCGAGTCCATCCGAGGCTCCGACGATCGCCTTTCGCACGAGGGTCCGCCTGCGCAGCGGCCCGATCAGCCTGAGTCCGATGCCGTGCCTGCGCGCCAGCAGTCCGACCAGCGCCTCCCAGGTCACGACCCGGCCTCCGACGAGGGACCCGCCGCCCAGCAGCTCGCGCTCGTAGGAGTCGCGGTCCGATGCCGTCGGGACAACGAGGATCGGAGCGTCACCGGCCTCCGCTCGCGACCGGAACGCCCCGAGGACCTCACCGGCCTTGGCGGCGTTGGCGGGTCCTGTAATCAGCTTGAGCGGCACGGATGATCCGGTTGCAA
>JBAXRO010000034.1:0-18396 GCA_037131165.1 Actinomycetes bacterium
GGGGCGAGGACCGCAACCCCGGAATGACCCGCCGCCTCGACTGCGGCCTTGAAGGCGCCGGCGTCGGCCTCGATCGGGGGGAATGTGTCGTAGTGGCACGGAACGACCGTCTTCGCGCCGATCAGGCGACACGCCTCGACTGCGTCATGGCGATCCATCGTGTAGTGGCCGCCGATCGGGACGAAGGCAACATCGATCTCCGCCGGGCGCCCGGACACAAGGGCGAGATCGCCGAACAGCGAGGTGTCGCCGAGGTGGTAGACGGTCTTGCCACCGAGGTTGACCACCAGCCCGGCCGGCGTGTTGACGGTTCCCTTCGGGGTCGTCGAGGTGTGCCATGCCGGTACGAGCTTGACCCAGCCCCAATCGAACTCCACCGTCCCGCCGAGGTTCGGGTCGAAGGTCTCGACCCCCTCGTCGGCGATCTCGCCGGCCAGCTCGACGATCGCGACGACAGGGGCGCCCGTCCGCTTGGCGATCGCCACCGTGTCGCCGAGGTGATCGGCGTGCCCGTGGGTGACGAGGATCGCGTCTGCCGACAGGTCGTCGGCCTCGACCGCGGCTTTCGGGTTGCCGGTGAGGAACGGATCGACGAGGACGGTGGTTTCCCCTTCGGTCAGCTCGAAGGCCGAATGGCCGAGATAGCGGATCTGCATCAGGTCTCCTCCCCAGGGTCCGCGGCGCCGGACGAGCCGCCCTCGAGGACGCGGAACAGCTCAAGCCCTACAGCAACCCCGATGAACATCCCGACACGTGTTTCTTCAGCAACAAGGGTACGGATCGCCCGCTCCCGCGCAAGGGGGTCGACCTCGGCCAAAGCCGACCTGACGGCCTCCGTGTGGGCGGAATCGAACCATCCACCCTCCTCGAGGGCCTGAGCGAGGATCCGCTGGAGCTGAGGCGCCGCCTCAGCCGCCTCACGCTGCGCCTGATCGAGCCTGCCCGGCTCGGATAGCTGTTCGAGCGCCGCCTCGATCGCCTCGCTGGAGTGTGGTTGCGAGGCGCTCACGATCGCGATCCTACCCGGAGCGCTCGCGACGCTCGCGAACGACCACCAAGCAGCCGGTGAGGATCCCGACCACCAAGCCCGCCCCGAGCGCGTACCACGAGGCGCCAGCCCCGAAAGCAGGGAGCACCGAGAGGACGATCAACACCACGAGAGGGCCCACGAGGTCCTCCTCCTCGCCGTCGCGATTGGCCTCGACCACGGAGAAGCACCGGGCAACTGTCACTGCGACAGCGGCTGCGAGCGCGCCGCCGGCCGGGCTCGCGCCGTCGATCGAGGCAAGCCAGGCCCCGGCACCGCCTGCGACGACCCAGACCGCAAGCGTGGCAACCCTGCCGAGGCTCCGCTCGAGCCGCGCCCCGAAGATCGCGAACGAGGCGAGGGCGATGAAGCCGTAGGCCGCCCCCAGATGGACGAACGGCGTCGTAAGCAACTTCCAGCGCTCATCGGTGAGCGAACCGAAGACCTCCACTCTCCTCGGGCTTATGAAACCGGCCCTGACCAGGCAGCTCAGGACGATCGACGCGAGGACCAAGCTCGGAACGACCACGAGCCTGCGCTCGCCGAAGCCGGGACCGCTGGAGAGGCTGATCTTCGGCCGTCGCCTCTCGGCCCGTTTGCGGAGCCGATCAGCTTTGCGGGCCGGGTCTTCGCGGGAGCCGAGCTTCGGCGCCCGCTTGCGCACCCGGCTGCCGCAGTAGGGGCACTCAGTGACATACGGGCTGACCTGCGATCCGCAGTTGGGGCAGACGACGCGCAGGTCGGGGGCTTCATCGTCCACGGCGAGAGAATAGACTCCGACTCGTCACCCGACCCACAGGAAGGTTCCATGTCACTTGGATACTCCGAATGCCGACTGTTCATCCTCGCCTTCGATCACCGCGGCAGTTTCCAGACCAAGATGTTCGGCATCGAGGGTTCACCGGACCCCGAGCAGACCGAGACGATCAGCGACGCCAAGCGCCTCGTCTACGAAGGGATGGTGCTCGCAGTGGAGCGGGGCGCCAAGGCCGGAGCGACGGGCGTGCTCGTCGACGAGCAGTTCGGCAGCAACGTCCCGGAGAGCGCCAAGGCCGCCGGCCTGAAGCTCGCGATGCCGGTCGAGAAGAGCGGCCAGAACGAGTTCGACTTCGAATACGGCGACGACTTCGGCGCGCACATCGAGAAGTTCGACCCTGACTTCTCGAAGGTCCTCGTCCGCTACAACCCCGAGGGCGACGCGACGATGAACGAGCGTCAGCTCGGTCGCCTGAAGCTGCTCTCCGACTGGCTGCACGAGAACGACAGGAAGTTCCTGTTCGAACTGCTCGTGCCGGCCGAGCCGCAGCAGCTCGAATCGGTCGGAGGCGACACCGACCGCTACGACGCCGAGCTTCGGCCCGAGCTGATGAGGGGTGCGATCGAGGCAATCCAGAACGCCGGCATCGAGGCGGACATCTGGAAGATCGAGGGAGTCGACCGCCGCGAGGACGCCGAGATGCTCGCCGAGCAGACCCGCACCGGCGGCCGCGACGGAGTCGTCTGCGTGCTGCTCGGCCGTGGCGCCAGCGACGCGAAGGTCGACCACTGGCTGCGTGAGGCCGCCCCGGTCGACGGGTTCATCGGGTTCGCGATCGGCCGGTCGATCTGGTGGGACTCGCTGAAGGGATTCCTCGACGGCAGCCTGCCGCGCGAGGAGGCTGCTTCCCAAATCGCCGACAACTACCTCCGCTTCATCGGTGTCTACGAGGACGCCGCCTGAGCAGTCTCCATCCGTGACCGAACGGTCGCGGCAAGCAACGAGCTCGACAAGGGCGGGTGCCGAAAGGCGCTCGCCCTTCGTCGTCGTGGGCGATCGCCATTAGCCTCCGCACGGAATGGTTCGCACGCCCCGCATCGCGCCACCCCTGGTGACTCTCATTGCCCTCACGGCCGCCCTCTCCGGGTGCTCCGGGGGCGCGGACGATCGGGCTTCTGTCGGCAGTGACCAGCTGGTCAGGGTCCAGCGTGTGGTGGACGGGGACACGATCGTCGTACGGACGGCGAACGGGACCGACAGGGTTCGCTACATCGGGGTCGACACGCCGGAGTCCGTGAAGCCGAACACCCCAGTCCAGTGCTGGGGCAAGAAGGCATCGGCCCTCAACCGCTCGATGGTCGAGGGCCGCCGCGTGAATCTCAAGTACGACCGTGAGCGGAGGGACCGTTACGGGCGACTTCTGGCATACGTCAGCCGCGAGGACGGCCTCGACGTCAACGCAGCCCTGATCTCGGCCGGAGCGGCCAAGACCTTGGAGATATCGCCCAATACGAGCCGGGCAGCGCGGTTCAGGGGGCTGGAGAGGAAAGCCCGGAGCGAGCGGCGGGGAATGTGGGGTGAGTGCCCTGCGTCACAGGGTTCCGGGGGCTCCTTGGTACTCTTTTCGGGCTGATGTCGGTTCAAGCAACGCGACAACGACCGCGAATCCGCAGGTCGATCCATGACTTCGAAGAGGCGTTCCGCGCCGAGGCTGCGCGTGAACGGGAGCGCTTGACTGCCCTTCGCAAGGATGCGAAGCGCAGGACCCGCAGGCGTCAGCGCGAGCAGACGATCAAGAAGGGGCGTATGCGCTTCGCCCTGCTGGTCGCCTCGATGATCGGGACCGCGGTCCTCGTCACCGTCGTGATGCTCGAGACGCTCGCTTGGCTGCTCGGCTGAGCCGGCCCGGCCGCCTGAACACCTCCCTCCCCGCTGCTCGGCCGCCCGGCCCGTTCGGATAGAGTCACGCGCACCATGACCAGAAAGTCCCTAAAACCACAGCTCAATCAGATTCGAGCCTGGGTCCAACAGGGCCGGACGGACGCGTGGATCGCACACCAGCTGGAGGTAACCGTCCAGCAGATCGACAGCTTCAAGCGCGAACAGGGCCTCAGCCCGGAGTCCGCATCCGGCAGCGTGCCGGGCGCAGTTGACCTCCGGGATGAAGACGACGCCCTTGTCGCCGCCCAGCTCGAGGCCGAAGAGGCCAAGGCAGCCGAGGAGGCCAAAGCGGCCGCCGAGGCCGAAGCGGAGGCCCGCAAGGCCGCCGCAGCCGAGGCCGCGGCCTCAGGCAATGGCGGGCGCCCCATTGAGGGCACATTCGATCACGGCGAAGAGGGCTACGGCCTCTGGCTCGACCCCTCGGTCGCCGACGATCCCGTGTACGCAGAGCACTGGGCCGGGCATCGCCCCGTCGAGGTCACGATCGAGGAGAACCAGATCGTGATCCGTCGCAGCAACGACGACGACTGAGCACCCAAGCAGCGGATCGCCGTCGGGGGCGCAGCAAGCCCCCGGCGGCGATCCACCAGCAGCCACCGCCAGCCCCGCTCTCGGGGCTTGATCAGCGCAGATCGTCGAGCGGCTGGACGATCCGGCCGCCTGCGTAGTCGGACGCCTCACGGAGATAGCGCCCGAATGCGGCGTCGGCCACGGTCGAGCCCTCCCAGGCGGCGGGAGACCCCGGAGCGGTCTGCAGCGCCAGCTCGAAGCACCAGTCGGTGCCTTCGGCGTAGAGGTCGGCGAGCTCGGAAGCGGTGAACGGGCCGCCGAGACGGCGCCTCAGCTCCTCGACGATCCGGTCGGTCACGACCTCGAGCGCCATACGGTCAGTCTCGGCAGCGGCCAGGCGGCGCTGGCCCTCCACCCATTGGAATCGAGCAGACTCGAAATGATCCACGGGCCGAGGGTAGCGTCGAGACTCGAGGTTGGCCCGGCTCGGGGCGCTTGCCGCGCCGAGGCGGACCGTCAGCGGCTGTCGCCGGGGAGACCGGTGACGACCACCGGCACCTCACCGGGCAGGACCATGCCGAGACGGCGCGCTTGGATCGCCACACCCGAGGCGCCCCGCAGGCCCTTGCGCTGCGCCTGGAGGGCCGCGTTCTGGCTCTCGAGCTTCCGGAGCTCAGCCGAAGCGTCCGACTGGTCGGACGCGGCCGACACAATCCCCAACAGCGATGCCGCGTAGAGGGCCGCCATCAGGGTCAAGGCAGCGACCAGCGCCCAGCGGACGAGGCGATCCCAGCGGACGGCACCCGAGACGGGTGCGCTCCTCGTGCGCCGCGGAACGGCTGGGGTTCGGGCAGTGCTCGACATCCTCCAGACTCGCCCTTCGCGGTCCGGAGCCGGAATCCTCCCCGGTCAGGTCAAATGCGAAAGACCGACCGCCCTGGGAAGACGGCCCGATCGCCGAGCGCCTCCTCGATCCTGAGCAGCTGGTTGTACTTCGCTACCCGATCGGAACGCGACGGCGCACCGGTCTTGATCTGCCCGCAGCCGGTTGCGACGGCGAGGTCGGCGATCGTCGTGTCCTCGGTCTCGCCCGAGCGGTGCGACATGACGGCAGCGTAGCCGGCCTCCTTGGCGACCTGGACAGCCTCCAGGGTCTCGGTGAGGGTGCCGATCTGGTTGACCTTGACGAGGATCGCGTTGGCCGCGCCCTCGTCGATGCCGCGACGCAGCCTCGATGCATTGGTCACGAAGAGGTCGTCGCCAACGAGCTGGACCTTCTCGCCGATCCTTGCGGTCAGCGCTTTCCAGCCGTCCCAGTCCTCCTCGTCCATCCCGTCCTCGATCGAGACGATCGGGTACCTCGCGCAGAGATCCGCCCAGTAGGAGGCCATCTCGTCGCTCGAGAGGCTGCGGCCCTCGTGCTCGAGCTCGTAGGCGCTGCCGTTGTAGACCTCACTCGTCGCCGGATCGAGGGCGATCGCGACATCCTCTCCCGGCTCGTAGCCCGCAGCCGAGATGCCCTCCATCAGCAGCTCGAGAGCCGCCTCGTTGGAGGGGAGGTCGGGCGCAAAGCCACCCTCGTCGCCGACTGTGGTCGAGAGACCGCGGTCGTGAAGGGTCGCCTTGAGCGAGTGGAAGACCTCTGCCCCCATTTGCAGGCACTCCGAAAAGCTCGAAGCACCGAACGGGACGACCATGAACTCCTGGAAGTCGACGGAGTTGTCGGCGTGAGCGCCGCCGTTGATGACGTTCATCATCGGCACCGGCAGCTTGCAGGCCTCGGCCCCGCCGAGCTTGCGCCAAAGCGGCTCATGCTGGTCGGCCGCGTCGGCGTGGGCGAGTGCCAGCGAGACGCCGAGGATCGCATTTGCTCCGAGCCTCGACTTGTTCGGGGTGCCGTCGAGCTCGATCAGCCTGCGGTCGACTGCGGCCTGGTTGCCCGAGTCCATGCCGCTCAGAGCTGATGCGATCTCACCGTTGACGTTCGCGACCGCAGTGGTGACGGCCTTGCCCATCCACTCGTCGCCACCGTCACGCAGCTCGGTGGCCTCGAACTCACCGGTCGAGGCACCGGAAGGGACTGCTGCCCGCCCCCACGCTCCCGACTCGAGCGCGAGTTCGACCTCGACTGTCGGGTTGCCTCGCGAATCAACGATCTGACGTCCGTGAACTGCTGCGATCTTGCTCATCGACCCCTCCGCTCGCTCTGTTCTCTTGCCTGCTGTTCAAGACGGGCCTGGGCGTAGTAGCCAAGACGCTCGTCGGGAGCGAGATCCTTCCACGCGCGGCCGTCGGCTGCGGCGTGACCCTCCGCGGCCTCGACCCTGCCCCGGAATCGCGCGGCCGTCTCGCGGATCGAGAGCTCCGGATCGACCTTCGCCTTGCGGGCAAGGTTGACGGCAGCGAACAGCACGTCCCCGAGCTCCGACTCGATCGCGAGGTGGTCCTCGGATGCGAGGGCCTGGGCCAACTCCTCGACCTCGCCCCTGAGTGTCTCCAGCGCGTCGTGTGCCGACCCGTGGTCGAACCCGCTGGAGGCCGCCCTGCGCTGGATCTTGCGGGCGTAGAGGGTCCCCGGAAGATTCTCGGGGACCTCACCGAAGATCCCCTGCTCTCGGCCTGCCTCGCCCTCCTTGATGACGTCCCAGTTGGCCTTCACCTGGTCGGCGTCGTCCACCTCCACGTCTCCGAAGACATGGGGATGGCGGCGGATCAGCTTCTCGCGGCAGTGATCTGCCACCGCAGCCATGTCGCCTGCACCGCGCTCCTCGAGGAGTAGCGAGAGGAAGTGGACCTGGAAGAGCACGTCGCCGAGCTCGTCCAGCAGCTTCGCGTCGTCGCCTGAGCGAGCCGCGTCAGCGAGTTCGTAGGCCTCCTCGAGCGTGTACGGGACGATCGAACGTTCGTCCTGCTTGGCATCCCACGGACACTCGACCCGCAGCCTGCGGGTCAACTCATCGAGGCGCTTGAGCGCCTCGGCGTTGTCCGAAGCGCCCAACGGCGTCCTTGATCAGCCGCCCTGGGGCGGAGTCTGCTGAGTCGTCTGCCCGCCCGGTGCGGGAGCGCCCGGCTGGCCGGCCGGCTGCTTGGGGGCGTTGTTGCAGAGTTCGACGATGTAGTACTTGGCGCACTCGGTGCGCTTCTTCCACTTCTCCTGGAACTCCTTGGCGAAGTCCTGGAGGGCTTGGTTCTCGTTGTCGCTCTTGAGCTGGCTGATGATCTGGGGGCGGACCTTCTCAATCGGCGGCGTGTTGCCGGGCTTGATGCTGTCGACCTTGACGATGTAGTAGCCGAAGGAGCCCTTGACAGGACCGACGATCACACCCTTCTGAGCAGTGAACGCCGCCTTGTCGAGCGTCGGGTCCTGCTGGCCCTTGACGGAGTCCTTGATCAGGCCGCCGTTGTTCTTGGTGTTGGCGTCGGTCGAGTACTGCTTGGCGACGTCCTTGAAGGACGCTCCGCCTTCGAGCGCCTTCTTGGCGGCTTCGGCCTTGGCCTTGTCGGCTGCAAGGACCATGTTGTAGGTGCGCTGCTCGGGAGTCCCGAACTGGTCCTTGTTCTTCTCGAAGTAGGTGTTGATCTCTTCGTTGCTGGGAGTGCCGGACGACTTCTTGACCTGCTCGACGATCGCGTCGCGCTGGAGCTGGAGCTTGAACTGCATCTTGATGTCTTCCATGCTCTGGCCCGAGCTCTTGACGAACTCCTCGAACTTCTTGTTCGTGTCCTGCGGGAAGGCCTGCTTCTTGGCCTCCTCGAGCTTCTTGTCGATGTCTTCCTGACTGACCTTGATGCCCATTGCGGCTGCCTGGCCGTCGATCCACTGGGCGGTGAGCAGGGTCTGCATGACCGGAGCCTTGACCTGGTCGAACCCTGCCTGACACTCGGACTTGGCGGCGGCGGGAGTGACCTTCTTCTTCGACTTGGCGCCCGCAGCCGTCTTCTGGGCGACGCACTCTGTGAAGTCGGGCGGCGTGTAGACCGGTACAACGGCGTTCGGAGCGCCCTGAGTCTGGGATGAGAGCTTGGCCCAGCGATCGAAGGTCGACTTGAGGACCGGGGAGTCGGCGACAGTGGCGACGGAATCGGAGGGCACGCCTCCGCAGGCCGACATGAGGGCTCCCGTTCCGAGAGCGGCTGTGATTGCTAGGACGGTCTTGTATTGGCGCATGATCGGCGATGCTATCGGAACAGGCCCGTTCCTCACGCTGACGAAAGTGCTGCGACAGCAGCGAGTGCGTCCGCGAGTTCCGTGAGGGCCTCGTAGCGCTGCTCCGGCTCGTCCCCGATCCGCACCGACGCGCTGCGCTTGCCCGACTCGTAGAGGACGCCGGGGATCCGTTCGCGCAGCTCCTTGGCGGCTGAGCTGTCGAGGTCGAGCGGCGCGGCCACGAGCCTTCCCTGGCGGAACGCCACTTCGACGGCGCCCGCCTGCGCATACCTCAGTCGAGCACGCTGAAGGCCGAACAATCGAGCGAGCGGCTCGGGAACCGGTCCGAAGCGATCCTCCAGTTCCGCCGAGAGCTGCTCCAACTCGGCCACGTCGGCCGCGGAGGCGACCCGGCGGTGGATCTCGATCTTGCCCCGCTCGTACTGCACGTAGTCGGCCGGTACGAAAGCGTCGACCGGGACGTCGATCCTGACCGGATCGAGGTCGCGCTCCTCGGTGCCCTCGAGTTCAGCCACCGCCTCGTCGAGCAGCTTCATGTAGAGCTCGAACCCGAGCGCAGCCACATGACCCGACTGCTCGGCCCCGAGCAGGTTGCCGGCGCCCCGGATCTCGAGGTCCCGCATCGCGATGCGGAAGCCGGAGCCCAGTTCGGTGTGGTCCGAAAGCGCGGCGAGGCGCTGGGCCGCGTCGCGGGTCAGGGCAGCCCCCGAGGGGTAGAAGAGGTAGGCGTTCGCCCGCTCTCGACCTCGCCCGACCCTGCCGCGGATTTGGTAGAGCTGACTGAGGCCGAGCAGGTCGGCGCGCTCGACGATCAGAGTGTTCGCCTCGGGGATGTCGATGCCGGCCTCGATGATGCTGGTGCAGACGAGCAGGTCTGCCTCCCCGCGAATGAAGCGCATCATCCGCTCCTCGAGCTCGGTCTCGTCGAGTGCGCCGTGTGCGACCTCGATCCGCGCCGCCGGCACAAGCGCGGCCAGGCCACCGGCGGCCTCGTCGATCGTCTCGACCCGGTTGTGCAGGTAGAAAGCCCGGCCTCCCCGGCCCAGCTCGCGCTCGATCGCGGTGCGGACCAAGGCCTCGTCGTACTCGCCTACGTGGGTGCGGACAGGGCGTCTGCCCTCAGGCGGGGTCTCGATCACACTGATGTCGCGAACTCCGGCCAGTGACATCTGCAGTGTCCGGGGGATCGGCGTGGCGCTCATCGCAATCACGTCCGTCTTCAACTTGAGCCTGCGCAGCAGGTCCTTCTGCTTGACGCCGAACCGCTGCTCCTCATCGACGATCAGCAGGCCGAGGTTCGCCGGCTTGAGGTCGGGCCCGAGCAGCCTGTGGGTCCCGACGAGGATGTCCACTTTGCCCTCGTTGAATGCCGCCACCACCGCCTTCTGTTCAGCGGGCGGACGGAAGCGACTGACTTGGTCGACGATCAGCGCGTGGTCTCTCAAACGCTCGGCGAAGGTGCCGTAGTGCTGCTGAGCGAGGATCGTCGTTGGCACGAGCATCAGCACCTGCTTGCCGTCGATCGCGCACTTGAAGGCCGCCCGCAGTGCCACCTCGGTCTTGCCGTAGCCGACGTCACCGCAAATCAACCTGTCCATCGGTCGATCGGACTCCATGTCCTCCTTCACGACTTCGATCGCCGCGATCTGGTCGCCTGTCTCGCGATGCGGGAAGGCACGCTCGAATGCGATCTGCTCCTCGCCATCCGGAGGGAAGGCATACCCGGTGCGCCTCCCGCGCTCGGCGTAGAGCGCAAGCAACTCGCCGGCGAGCCGATCGGCCGCCGCCTTGGCCTTGTTCTTGACCCGCTCCCATGCACTGCCTCCGAGCTTGGAGAGAGTCGGCGCCTCGCCGCCGACGCCGACGTGCCTCGAGATCTTGGCGAGCTGGTCGACCGGCAGGAACACCCGGTCCCCGCCCGCGTACTCGAGTTCGAGGTAGTCCCGGGTGATGCCGCCCACCGTCTTGGTGTCGAAACCGGTGAACCGGGCGATCCCGTGGTCCTCATGGACGACGGTGTCGCCGACCCTCAGGTCGGTGAACGACTGGATCGCGGCGCGGCCGTGCCTCGGCGACTGCTTGCGCTTCCGGCGGCGCACCAGCCGGTCAGCGGGAATCACTGCGAGCTCGAGCTCGGGGGAGACGAACCCCTCGCGCAGGACCGCAGCAGCGAACCAAACCCCGGGCCCTGTCGGGGTCACGGTGGAAAGGCGTTCGGCCCGGATGCGAGAGAGGTTCCATGCGGCACGGTCGGCGTCGCCCTCCCTCGGGAAGGCAACGACCACCCGATAGCCGTCACGGACCAGCCGCTCGAGTTCGGGCTCTGCATCCTTCAGGGTCCGGGCAGCCATGGCCGGGTCGCCTCCTCGAAGAGCGCGATCCTGGCCGGAGTCGAGCGAGGACAGCGAGGCCGTCGCCGCCCCGGAGAGAGCCTCGATCAGATCGACCGGGCGCTCATGCAGCAGCGCCGCCTCGTCCTCGCCGAGGACAGCCTCGACGTCGAGCCACCAATCGTTGAGGGCAGGCTCCAACTCCTCGGCTGCGGCCACCACCAGCCTCACCTGGCCGGCGAGCTCAAGCGGCGCGCGGAAGCGGTCGAGCGGGAGCAGCTCCGCCAGCGCGGGGCGATCCTCGGCCTCCTCCAAGGCTGCGATCTCCGCAAGCTCGCGATGCTCCGATGCGAGCTCGGCAGCCGGGGCCAGTTCAACGGAGCGTGCCTCGCCGAGCGAACGCTGGGTGAAGGTGGAGAACCACCTGAGAGATTCGACCTCGTCATCGAACATGTCGATTCGCACTGCGTGATCGGCAGTCGCCGGGAAGATGTCGACGATCCCTCCCCTGACTGCGAACTGGGCCCGCTCGGCCACCTGCTCGACCCGCTCGTAGCCGCACTCGACCAGTTGGGCGAACAGCACGTCGAGGTCGACCAGGTCACCGACGGCGATCCTCGACCCGTGTGGCCTGAGGTCGGCTTCGGGGACCCGCTCCGCCAGGGCGACGGCGCTGGCGACGACGACGGGCTGTTCCTCGCTCCCCGGCGCACCGGAGAGGGCGTCGAGAGCGGCGAGCCTGAGTCCGACGAGGTGCGCGGGCGGCGAGAGGTGAGAGCCGCCGGCGATTCCCCTCGTCGGGTAGAGCAGGACGCGGCGCGGTGACAGCCATTCGCCGAGGTCGTCGCACAACGCCCTCGCTGCGGCGTCGTCGCCGGCGACGACGAGCATCGGCCGGCCGGGCTGCTCCTCGGCCAGGGCAGCGATCGCGAACGGGCGCACCCCGCTGGAGACGAATGCGGAGCCTCCGCTCTCGGCGAGGGCGGCAACGGCGCGATGGTCACCGCCGAGGCGGAGCAGCCCCCTGAGCCCGGAGTCCTCGCCGCTCACGACGGGCTGTCGCTGCCCCCGGCCGGGATGACCAGGGATTCGGCTATGTCGGCTGCGGCTGCGATCAGGTCCGCGACCTCGCCGCCGGGCTCGGAGAAGCGCCCGAGGACGAACGCGCTGACCCGCTCCGGATCGGTCGTGTCGGGGCGACCGATCCCGATCCTGACCCGCTGGTAGTCGGGGCTGCCGAGTTCGGCTGTCAAGGACTTGAGGCCGTTATGGCCGGCGCTGCCGCCTCCGATCCGCGACCGGATCTCCCCGAACGGGAGGTCGAGCTCGTCATGCAGAACGATCACCCGGTCGAGCGTCACCCCGTACGCGCCCCTGGCCGGCCCGACCGACTTGCCCGACTCGTTCATGAATGTCTGGGGCAGAAGCACGGCCACCCTCGGCCCGCCCGGCCCCGTTCGGCCCTCCGTGACGAGGCCGGCGTACTTCTTCTTCGCCTTGGGCATCGCCCAACGCTCGGCGAGGAGCGCGGCAGCCTCAAAGCCGACGTTGTGCCGAGTCTTGCGGTAGCGGTCTCCCGGGTTTCCGAGTCCGACGATCAGCCAGTCGGCCGGCGCGGAAGCACCTCGGCCGCGCGTTCCGCGCAGCCGCAAGGCCTACTCTTCGCCGCCGTCGCCGCCGCCCTCGGCGGGAGCTTCGGCCTTGGCCTCGCCACCCTCCGCCTCGGCTGCGGCCTCGCCGACGACCTCGGTCTCGCCCTCTTCACCCTCGCGCTCGAGCTGCATCGCCATCCGCGACGCGGAGAGGGTCGCGATGACGGTCTCCTGATCGTCGAGGATGTTGACGTTGTCGGGCGAGACGATTGCCGAAACCGAAAGGTTGTCGCCGATCTCCATCGCGGAGACGTCGGCCGAGACCGACTCCGGGATCTCCATCGGCAGAGCCTCGACGGTGATCTCGCGGAGCGTCTGCTCAAGCAGGCCGCCGAGCCTCACTCCGGGAGCCATCTCGGTGCCGACCAGTTCGATCGGGACCTGAGCCTCGACCTTGACGTCGAGGCGGACCCTGATCAGGTCGACATGCGTGTAGCGACCGGTCACCGGATGCCGCTGGTGCTCGCGGACGAGGACCGGCTGGGTCTCGGAACCGAGCTTGAGTTCGATCAGTGCGCTCTGGGCACCGAGCGCAACCCTGAGCTCCCGCTCCGGGACCTGAAGCGAAACGGGCTCGGAATCGCCGCCGTAGACAACGCCGGGAACGACCCCTTCACGCCTGAGGCGACGGGTGTTCCGCGAGCCGAGCAGGTCGCGCGGCTGCGCTTCGAGGACTGGAGTGTCGTTTGCCATCGGATGGCAGGGTAGCGACTGGACGCCGATCGGTGCTTCGCCGCAATGGTGGCGTCCCGACCCACGGCCGGCACGGACCCGATCTCGCAGGCCTCCCTCCGCCCGGCGGCGGGAGGCCCCGAAACGAAGAAGCGCGGCCCGTGGGCCGCGCTTCGAATCAGCTGTTACCGATCTGATTCCTCAGCGGACGTTGACCTTGACCCACATATTCGGGTGGTAGGAGCAGCGGATCGTCCCGGACCTGCGAAACGACTTGGTCACCGACTTGCCGCGACCCCGGATCGCTCCCGCGCTGGCCGCGCCATACATGTTGTGGGGCTGGGAGTCAGCCCACACGAACTTGACCTTCTGGCCCTTCTTGACAGTGATCGACGTCCTGTAGCCGGTCTTCCAAGCCACCGAGGACCCGGCCGTCGCCGGTCCCGCGAGACCCGCGAAGACGAATGCCGTGAGGGCTGCTGCCGCAAGCTTGTTCATCTCTCTCCCTGTTGCGCTTTGCGATTGCGACCGGTCAGCCTACGGTGACGGTCGTATTCATGAAATCCCTGTGGGGCTTGCAGTAGATCTTGAAGGTTCCCTTGGAGTTGAACTTGTAGCTGTAGGTCCCGGTCTTCTTGGCGCTGCCGGAGTTCTTGACCGCCCTGCCGGTGCTCGTCGTGATGTAGACGTTGTGGGGAGAGACCGCGTTCTTCCAGGTCCACTTGACCGTGTCCCCCTTCTTGATCGTCTTCGCCGTTGGGTCGTAGTCCCACGGGTTCACGTCGATCGTGGCGGCCATGGCCGTCCCTGCGAAGGCTGCGAGCGAGGCTGTCATTGCTGCGAGGACGACGATGCGGCGCATGGGGTTCTCTCTCCTGGTCTGGTGATCTGGTGCTTGGGCTGCGAAGCGCCGGATTATGCCGGGCGCTGGGTAAAGATTCCGGAAACGGTGCGGTTCATACGACTCTAGGCAAGCAAGACGACAGACGCAAGGCCGAACCGTCTTCAGTTCGGCTTGGCGAGCAGCTCGGGAACCGTCGGGCAGGCACCTTCGGCCTCGATCGGCTTGGAGAGGACGAGCAGGTCGACCTCGAATCCGGATGTGACGCTCCCCTGCCGCCGGACGACCGCGCACTGCACGACGGGCAGGCCGGACCCGACCTTCCAAGCAAGTCGCGCGACTCCGTCTGCGGAGCCGGCCGACAGCGGGGCCCCGCCGTCGATCTGGAGGATCTTCACCTTCCCGCCGGCCTCGGAGTTGCGGTCGATCATCGCGTTGGTCCGGGTGGCGCACGCGCTTCCGGGCGCGCAGTCGGGGAGCAGAGCCGTTACCTCGGCGCTTCGCCCGGCGCCCTGATCTGCGATCAGTCCCTCGAGGAGGGTGCGTTCCGCTCCGCTGGCGGCGAGCACCCTGGCCAAGCCGAGGCTGGCTGCCAGGAAGGCAACTCCGATGACCAGGAGGATCGTGATCTTCAGTGGACGGGACACTCTCACACAGGGTACGAGTCCGGCGCTAGCTTGGACTTGATGAGGAAGACACCCGCATACCGACTGGCTCCGTTGGGTTCCCTCGGACGCCGGACGCAGCAGCGGCTGCTCGGGACCGCGGGGCGTCGGCTGGACGCCCCCGGGCAGCGCGGAGGCGGCACTCCGGCTGCCCACAGCGGCGGCGGCATCCCCCACGCTCACCCCAAGTCGCCCCGGCGCCGGCGCCGCAGGCGACTCAAGCGCTGAGCGGCCGCCGTCGCTTCAGTCCCGCGGCCCACCGATCACGAAGCCGCGCTCGACGAGATCGGCGAGCGCATCCTCGAACGCAGCGAAGTCGCGGGAGGTCAAGAGGTCGACGGGGACGCCGGCTGAGCCGCGGGTACGCACCCATCTCCTGAGCATCGCCTCCCCGGCTCGCTCTTCAGCGTCGGCGAGCAGGTCAAGCAGGATCGGGACGGCAGCCACGGAGTCCCCGTCGCCGGAGACGATCTCCAGTGGGCTGATCCCGAGGGTCGAGCAGAGTTCTTCGTCGCTCAGTCCGAGCAGGTCGGCCAGGCGCCGTGCATCGCCGGCGGCCACCCGATCAGAACAGCTGGTTCTCGCCGCCGAAGACCTCGCTCACCGAACCGTCGGTGAAGATCTGCCGGATCGACGTCGTCAGGAGATCGGCACACGAGAGCACCCGGATGTTGTCCGGGGCGCCCGGCGGAAGCGGGATGGTGTCGGTGACGACGATCTGCTCGAACCCGGCCTCGGTGAGGTTCTCGAACGCGTTGCCGGAGAGGACCGGGTGGGTCGCCGCCGCGTAGACCTTGGTCGCGCCCTCGTCCAGCACCGTCTGGGCCGCCGCCTTGAGCGTGCCGGCAGTGTCGATCAGGTCGTCGACGATCAGGGCGGTGCGTCCGCGCACGTCGCCGATCACGTGGCCGATCTCGGCCTTCTGGTGCTCGGGGCGCTCCTTGTTGAGGAGCGCGAGGTCGGCGCCGATCGTCGAGGCGAAGCGCTTGTTGAGCTTCACCCTGCCCGCATCGGGGCTTACGACAACGAGGTCCTCGAGGCCGAGGTCGTCGAAGTACTGGGTGAGCATGAACATCGCGGTCATGTGATCGCAGGGCTTCTGGAAGAACCCTTGGATCTGGCCGGAGTGGAGATCCATCGTCAGGATCCGGTCGATCCCGGCGGCCTCGAGCATCCGGGCGACGAGACGGGCGCTGATCGGCTCGCGCGGAGCGGACTTCTTGTCCTGACGGCTGTAGCCGTACCAGGGGCAGACCGCGATAACCCTGTGGGCGGAGCCGCCGACTGCTGCGTCGACCATCACCATCAGCTCCATCAGGGCGTCGTTGGCGGTCAGGCCAAGTTCCGGGTTGGCGCAGATCGGCTGGATCAGGAAGACGTCCGCTCCTCGGATCGACTCGTGGAAGCGGCAGTAGACCTCGCCGTTGCTGAATGTCTTGCTGGTCAGGCCGCCGACCTCGACTCCGAGCTTGTCGGCGATGTTCGCGGCGAGGGCGGGGTTCGCTCGGCCTGTGAACAGCATCAGGCGCTTGTCGTAATCGATGTCGAGGTGCGTTCCCGCAGCCAACTGTTCCTCAACGGTGCTCATCGGAGGGCGAGTGTACGACGCGACGCCGACGCCCGCGTCGGGCTGCCCGCCGCCGAAGAGCGTCGCTTCACTCATCGCCGCGGTCCGCGTAGCCCTCGATGTTGCTCTGGCGCTCGCGTGCAATCCCGAGCGCCCCGTCCGGGATGTCGTCGGTAATGGTCGAACCGGCACCCGTGACCGCGCCTTCGCCGAGCTCGACTGGAGCGACGAGCGAGGTGTGCACTCCGGTCCGGGCCTTGGCGCCGACGACCGTGCGGTGCTTGTTGCGACCGTCGTAGTTGGCCGTGATCGTGCTGGCACCGAGGTTCGCCCCAGCGCCCACTTCGGCATCGCCGACATAGGACAGGTGCGGAACCTTCGCCCCTTCGCCGAGAACGGTGTTCTTGAGTTCGACGAACGTCCCGGCCTTTGCTCCGTTGCCGACGTCCGCGCCCGGCCTGAGGTACGCGAAAGGCCCGACCTTCGCCCGTTCGCCGACCTTCGCCAGGTCGAGCCTGCTCTGGGTGACTTCCGCTCCCGCGCCGATTTCCGAATGGTCAACGACCGTGTTCGGTCCGACCACCGCACCCGCGCCGATGCTGGTCGCACCGCGAAGCACGCAACCCGGCTCGATCGTGGCGTCGGCCTCGATCTCGACTCCGGCCTCGATCACGACCGTCCACGGCGCGACGATCGCTACGCCGTTTCGCATGTGGTCCTCGTTGATCCGCCGCTGGGCGATCTCGTTTACCTTCGCCAGATCGGCGCGGTCGTTGACGCCGAGGGTCAAGGCCGGATCTCTGACCGCGACCGCCTCGACCCGCTTGCCAGCCGCCGCGAGCGCCGCGACGGCGTCTGGCAGGTAGCGCTCGCCCTGTGCGTTGGCGGCCCCGACTCCGGCGAGCAGGTCCCCGAGGCCGGCGCAGTCGAATACGACAAGTCCAGTGTTGACCTCGTCGATCAACAGCTCGTCCTCGGTCGCGTCGGCGACGTTCTTGGTCTCGACCACCCGCTCGAAGCTGCCGTCGGCCAAGCGGACGATCCGGCCGTAGCCGGTCGGGTCCTCGACGACCATCGTGCCGATCGTCGCCGCGGCCCCGGCTGAGGAATGGGCGTCGAGCAGATGGGAGATCGTGGCCGCGTCGACGAGGGGTACGTCACCTGCGAGGACGATCACCGAGCGGCATTCACCGAGCTCGTCGACTGCCGCCTGCAGGGCGCCGGCCGTTCCGTCCGCCACGGGTTGGACTGCGGTGACCACGTCTTCGGGGAGCTGGCCTTCGAGCTCGCGACCCGGGCCCTGGACGACGATCACCTGCTCGACCCCGGCTTCCCGCGCGGCCTTGATCGGCCAATGGACCATTGCCACCCCGCAAACGGGGTGAAGGACTTTTGCGAGCGGGGAACGCATGCGCGTTCCCTTGCCCGCTGCGAGGATGACTACGGCGGCGCCGGTCACAGGGGTTTGATCGTACCGAGGTCGCAGTACTATCGCTGCCGCGCACGAAGCGCGGCATTGGGGGGTCGTCTAATGGCAAGACTCCGGCTTTTGGTGCCGGCTATCGGGGTTCGAATCCCTGCCCCCCAGTCAGTCCGCTTGGCCACGTGGCCCGGCAGCGCCCAACCCCGACAGCAATCTCGCGACTTCCATGTCTACGAGCGGGTCGGCGGCTGCGGCCCGGAGATCTGAATCGGCTGCGATGTCACGCTCGGCCCGCAGCAACCCGACGTCAACTCCGTTCCTCGTCGAAGCGACTGCCAGGAGCCGGCCCGAGGCACCGGGTCCCCCGTCACCCGCAGCCTCGATCAGATCCGGGTCACCGGGGCTGAGCGCGAGCAGGTACCAGCCACCGGCGAGCGTCGGGCCGATCACAACCCCGCAGCCGCTGTCGAGGTCTTCGAGGAGATCGGACGCATGGCCTGGGCCGAGCCTGACCAACGCGGGCCTCAGGAGCACGACCGCGTCGGCCGACGAGGTTGCGGCCTTGGCCGAATCACGCGGGTACTCGAGGACCGTGACCTCGCCCCCCGCGAAGCCTTCCGCCCACTCCCGCGTTCGCCTCAGAAGCGCGGCCCCCAACTCGGCGACAAGGCCGGGGCGCTCGCCCTCACTGGAGCCGGAAGCGAGGCCGGCCAGGGCATCGCTCGAAGCCTCGTCGACGATGATGAAGCAGTCGATCGTTCGTCCTCGCTCCTTTGCAACCACTGCGCTGATGGTAGGGGCGCGGTCGGCGCCCGTGACCCGCCTCCGATGTACGATCAGGAC
>JBAXRO010000035.1:0-18366 GCA_037131165.1 Actinomycetes bacterium
CCTTGGGCTCGAGTGCCGCCACGTAAGGCAGATTCCGGTACCGCTCCTGGTGATCGAGGCCGTAGCCGATCACGAAGCGGTCGGGGATCTCGAAACCGACGTACTTGACTTCGGCATCGGTGCGGCGAGTGGGCTTCGAGAGCAGTGTGCAGACCTCGAGCGATGCCGGCCCTCGCGCCTTCAGGTTGCGAACGAGGTATTGGAGCGTCAGTCCGGAGTCGACGATGTCCTCGACGATCAGGACGTGCCTGCCGTCGAGCGGCGCGTCGAGGTCCTTGAGGATCCGGACCACTCCCGACGACTGCGTCGCCGAGCCGTACGACGAAACCGCCATGAAGTCGACCTCGCAGTCGACCGTGAGCGAGCGCATCAGATCGGCGATGAAGAACAGCGCCCCCTTGAGGACGCCGACGAGCAACACCCCGTCCTCGGCATCCGAGTAGTCGGCGCTCACCTCGGCGGCAAGCTCGCGAACGCGGGCTGCAAGCTCGTCCTGCTGGACGAGGATCTCTCCGATCTGTTCCGACATCGTCCGGCAGCCTAACCGCCGCGGCCAACCTGGGGAACGAACCTCAACACGCCGCGCTCGGCGACTGCCCGGACACCGGACGGCAGGTCGAGCATCGACTTGCCTTCGAGCGGCATCGCCGCGATCTCATCGGCGCGACGCGCGACCCCGGGCGCGAGCCGCCCCACGGCATCGTCGGCCAGCCGCTGGACGGTCAGTCGCCTGAGCGCCGCAGGCTGCTCGCGCAACCGAGCGAGCGGGATCGAGCGATCAGGCGCTTCACCGTCAACGAGCCCGTCGACGAGCGAGTCGAGGACTTCCGCCTCGTCCCTGAGGATCTCGGCGGTTGCGATCACGTTCGCTTCCGCCGCCGGGTGGATCTCGCGCAACGCGGCCACCAGGCGGCGGCGCACCCTGTTGCGGGCGAAGCGATCGGTCTCGTTGCTCGGGTCGTTCACGGTCGGCAGTCCGTGCGAGCGGCAGTAGTCGACCGTGATCGAGCGCTCCACCCCCAGCAGGGGCCTGACGATCCTCCCCACCTTCGGCTTCATCCCAAGCAATGCCCTGCGCCCTGGAGCGGCGGCCAACCGGTAGAGGATCGTCTCGGCCTGGTCGCTGGCGGTATGACCGACCGCGAGCGAAGCCCGGTTGGCCTCGGCCAGATCGAGCCCGAGGCGGTAGCGCGACTCGCGCGCCCAGGCCTGGAGGTTGCCGCTTCCGGAGTCCGGGTCGAGGCGTGCGACCTCGAGTCCGACTCCCAGCCGCTCGCAGAGGGCAGAGCAGACCTCGAGATCGGCCTCGGTCGGCCGCAGCCCGTGGTCGACATGTAGCGCTACAACTCGATCGGGGCCGACGATCTTCGCCGCTACGTCGAGCAGGCAGACGGAATCGGGACCGCCCGAGACCATCACGACGACCGGCTCGCCCGGCACGAGCAGCCCACTGCGCCGAGCCGACTCGATTGCCCCGTGGCTCCCCTCGGCCACGGTCCGGGTCACTTCCCCCCGGCTCGCTTGGCCTTGGGCTTCGGTTTCGCGGCCGGCGTCTTCCTCGCGGCGGGCTTGGCCTTCGCTCGGGTTGGACTCGGGGCCTTGCGAGACGACGCCTCGAGCTTCGCGACCCGGGACTCGATCTCCGAGAGCCGGTCCCCGAGCTCCTTTACGTCCTCGCGGGTCGCGACTCGCAGATCGTCGAGTGCGTCACGCACCCGGCCTGCCGCCTGTGAGAGTTCCTCGACGATGTCCTGGGCGCGTTCCTGGGCTCGACCGCGCGAAGCCGTCGCCTGCCCCACCGTCGCCTGGAATGTCCTGTCAACCGCCGTGCGCAGCTGGTCGGCTGCGTCCCTTGGAGTCTGTGATTTGGCCATGGCTCCTAGCCTATCCCTATCCTCGCGCCGTGGACAGCCCACCGCGATTCCTCAGGCCAACGGCCCTGCCGGCCGACCGGGCAATCGTCGTCGGCGATCCGGGAAGGGCTCTGTTCCTCGCCCAGGAACTGATCGAATCGCCACCCCCGATGTTCAGCCACCATCGGGGCTTCTGGGGCTACAGCGGCACCAGCCGTTCGGATGGCGAGCGTCTGCTCGTCCAAGGCGCCGGCCTGGGAGCGACGAGCCTCAATGCCGTGGTCGATGACCTGATCGACCTCGGCGTCGAGCGAGTCGTGCGGGTCGGAACCTGCCGGGTCCTCGACGGCCTCTCACTCGGGAGTCTGGTCGTCGTGACCGGCGCGATCGGCAGGGACGGGGTCAGCTCGACCCTCTCCTCCGGCGCGAGCCTGCTCCCCGACCGCGAGTTGACACGCGGGCTCGACGAGGCACTCGGCGACCGGGCGATCCGCGGCAAGGTCCGCTCCGACGACTTCATCCGCAGGCCGTCCGACGGCAGGCCACAGGCCGACGAGATCGCGACCGACCTGGCGACGGCTGCCCTGCTGGCGACGGCGGAGCACCGGGGGATCCGCTCGGCGGCAGTGCTCGTCGCAGCCCGCGACGACTCCAGGGAACTCGACGATGCGGCCCTCGAGCCGCTCGTCAGCGAAGCCGGACAGGCAGCACTCTCAGCCCTCTCGATCCGCTGAGCGACGAGGACCGGGGACTTCAGGACTTCTTGGCGGCCCGGGCTGTCGAGCGCCCGGCGGGTGCCTTGCGGGTCGAACGCGACTTCGCGGGAGCTTTCTTCGCCGCGGACTTGGCGGCAGGCTTGCTCCGCGTCGTCGCCGGCTTGGCGACGGGCTTTGCCGCTGCGCTCTGCTCGAGCCGCGTCAACGCCTGCTCGATCGCTTCGAGCCGCTGCTCGACATCGCCGGTGCCCGGGGTCCCGAGACGGGAGTCGATCCTGTCGAGCGCATCCTCGACGCCCTCGAGTCGCTGGCCGACCGAGCGCACCCGGCGGGTCAGTCGGGCAACGTCGCCCGCAGAGGGAAGGTTCATCGCACCCATCGCTGCCTCTTGGGCTTGGGAGGCACGCTCCCTCGCTTCGAACGCCCTGCTCAACGTCCCGGTGACGACCGGGTTCTCGATCAGGTCCTGGACGAGCTTGCCCAGTGCCTCTTCCCCTCCACGCTGGAGGCGGTCGCGGATTCCCTGTTGATCGT
The DNA here is from genome assembly GCA_037131165.1 of Actinomycetes bacterium. Classification (GTDB taxonomy): domain Bacteria; phylum Actinomycetota; class Thermoleophilia; order Solirubrobacterales; family Solirubrobacteraceae; genus WLNJ01. The sequence continues at coordinate 3,104 of JBAXRO010000035.1, forward strand.
CTGCACTCACGGTTCGGCTCTCCCTTCGTGGAGTCGCGGACGATAGCGGAGCCTGCATCGCCGATGCCTCCGAATACGACCGCGGCCGGAATGTGAAGATCCCGTTGCGGACGCTATCCAACCACGGCTTCGGCGCCCGAGACTTGGTACCTTCCCCCCAACGCGCTCCGACCGGATGCGCATGGGCTGGAGAGACCCGAACCCGATCAAATGAGAACCCCCAAGATCAATTTCGGTAGCCGGATCGCCGCCCTGTCGGTCGCTTCCGCAGTCGCCCTCGCGATAGCCGCACCCGCCGGCGCGGACAAGAACGTCGTGGTCACCATCAAGGGGACCGACGGCACGCCCGTGACGCAGCCCATCGTGGTCAAGGACAGCGACCCGACCGACCCGGCCTCGATCGCCGCCCGCATCGGTGTGGCCGCCGAGGACATCCTCAGCCTCTCCGTCACCGACATCGTCAAGCCCCCGGATCCCAAGCCTGAGCCAAAGCCGAAGCCAAAGCCCAAGCCGAAGCCCGGCAAGAGCCGCGACGGGAACACAGCGAAGCCAAAGCCTCAGGCTGGACGCAAGGCGAACGCCAACCCGATCGCCGGGCCCGCGATGTTCGGCCTGCCCGGCCTCACCCCGCTCGGAACGCCGGGCGAGCTGATCTCAGAATTCCGGATCCCGCCGTTCCTGCTTCCGATCTACCAAGCCGCAGGAATCGAGTACGGGATCCCGTGGCAGATCCTCGCCGCGATCAACTCGATCGAGACCGACTACGGACGGAACCTCTCGGTGTCTTCCGCCGGCGCACTCGGGTGGATGCAGTTCATGCCCGGCACCTGGGCCGCCTACGGAGTCGACGCGAACGGCGACGGGAAGGCCGACCCGTACAACCCGGCAGACGCGATCTTCGCTGCGGCTCGGTACCTCAAGGCCTCGGGCGGTGTCACCGACCTGCGTGCCGCGATCTTCTCCTACAACCATGCCGACTGGTACGTCAACGACGTCCTCAAGCGCGCCCGGCTCCTTGTCGGTCTGCCCGACGAACTCGTCACTTCCCTGACCGGCCTCGCCCAGGCGATGAGCCCGGTCCCGGGCGCCAGCCGGGTCGAGAAGAACGCGGCAGCCAACGGCGAGGCGAAGTCGGTGACGATCAGCGCCAAGCCGAACAGCCCGGTGATCGCGGTCGCCGACGCCACCGTCGTAAAGGTCGGCTTCGACGAGAAGACCGCGGGCAACTACGTGACCGTCAAGGACAACTTCGGCAACCGCTTCACCTACGCGAACCTCGGCCAGGTGTCCCGCCGCTTCGTCACCCGCGCACCGCGCAAGGTCTCGACAAAGAAGATCTCCACCGAGCTGAAGCTCGATCTGCGCGACGAGCGCGGCGACGGACGCGGTAGCAACCGCGCGCCCGTCGTCGCCCAGTCGGCGGCGACCGTTGCCGGAGCACCGCTGCTCACGGCCGGCGGCAGCTCGCGGCGGATCTTCGCCAACCCGGCCCGCCCTGAAGCGTTCAAGGCCGGCGGGGCCAAGCAGATCAAGGAAGCGACCGGTCCAGCAAACCTGCGCGACTGGTTCACCGTCCCGGTCAACATCTCTCGCAACGAGGCTCTGGTCAAGACGATCAAGCCGGGGTCCACAGTGATCGCCGGAACGATCCTCGGCCGGGTCAACTCGCCGGTCGGAGCCGACCGCGGCACATTCACCTTCAGCATCCGCCCGGCCGGCAAGGACGCCCCCGTGATCGACCCGCGGCCGATCATCAGCGGCTGGAAGCTGCTCGACCGCACCGCACGGGGCGAGGGCGAGGGCGACTCCCGCAAGCTCGCCAAGGCGAGCGGCGTCTCCGGAGCCGATCCCAGCATCGGCCAAGTCATGCTGATGAGCAAGAGCAGCCTCGCGCGCCGCGTCCTCGGCGACCAGCGGATCACGATCTACGAGTGCGGCCGCAGCGACATCGAGGCCGGGATCGTCGACAGCAGGATCCTCGCCACCCTGCTGTACCTCGCCAACCGCGGGATGAACCCGACCGTCAGCTCGCTCAAGTGCGGCCACGGGTACTACACCACCTCCGGCAACGTTTCCGAGCACTCGTTCGGCTCGGCGGTCGACATCGCCGCGATCAACGGTGTGCCGATCCTCGGCAACCAGGGCGTCGGCTCGATCACCGACCGGGCCAACCGGGCGCTGGTCGCCCTTCAGGGCACGATGCGACCGCACCAGATCATCTCGCTCATGACCTACCCGGGAGCGGACAACACGTTCGCCATGGGTGACCACGACGACCACATCCACGTCGGGTTCCAGCCCGAGGCGGGAGCGAAGGCCTCCCCGGCCGCAGCCGTCGGCTCACCGGGCGGAGCGAGCAGCTCGCAGTGGTCCACACTCGTGGACAGGCTCCGCGAGCTCCCCAACCCGAAGGTCACGACCAAGACTTCGCGCTACGCGACCGACGGCAAGCGCCGCTGATCGCAGTGGCCGAAGGCCACTTCCGCTTCGTCCAGTTCGACTTTCCCGGCAGTCTCGGATTGCCGGAGGGACGGTGGGTCGAGCGTCCGGCCGGGTCGAGTGAAGCGAGCCACGTGCTGATCGTCAGCCCCCTCGGTGCGACGCCGGCGAAGCGAAGGAAGCGAGTCGATTGCGAGCCTGAGGCCACCGAGGCCAGCTGGACCCGGGTGACCGTGATCGACGTGACCGGCAACGACGGCGAGGACCCCGAAGACCGCCGCAAGGCAGCGATCGAGATCGTCGGCAAGGCGATGGTGGCCCAGAGGGTCGCCTCCAACGACCCGCTCGCCGAAGAATCTCCCCCCAAGCCGATCGCGGCGCGGATCGGCACCGGCTCGGGTGAGCAGGTCGCCGACGGGCGCTGGGAGGACGCGGCCGAGATCCCTCCCGGCCCGAAGCAGAAGAAACGCCGCCGTCCGGCACCGACAGACGGCCGGTTCACCTCGCTCCTCGGTGGCCGTTCGGTCGTCCCGGCCTGCTCCCTGCTCGCCCTGAGGGGCCGCGCCGACCTCGATGCCGGCCGTGAGCGCGAGGCGGTGCTCCAAATCGAAGCTGCAGTGGCAGCGGCACGCGAGGAGCTTGGGGGTACCGTCAAGGCGGAGCGGATGGAGGCGCTCGCAGCCCACGGAGCCGCCCTTGCGGCGGCAGCAGCCGAGGCGCGGGCCGGGCGTCCCGGCCCCGACTCGCTCGCTGCCGCCACGGCCGCACTCGAACGGCTCGAGGCGGCACTGCGCTCACTCGGTGCCTCCGGCTAAGGCAGCGCCGCTGCGGCTCAGGCGTCGTCGAGAGCGGCGAGCACGGCTTCCAGCTCGGCCACGACGTCGCCCTCGAGGCGGTGATCGGCGATCCCATCGAGCGGAGTCGGCCCCTGGGTGATGATCGCGATCGACCCACCGACCGCCCTGGTCATCCGTGGCAGGCCGGCTGCAGGCTGGACCTCCAGCGAGCTGCCGATGCAGAGGATCAGGTCCGCGTCGGCCGCGGCTGCCGTTGCCCGGCGCATTGCGTCCTCGGGCAGCATCTCCCCGAACAGGACCACGCCCGGGCGGATCATCGCCCCGCACGTGCACTCGGGAACTCCGTCCGGGGCCTGGGCGGCGAGCCTCCTGACATCCTCGAGTCCCCAGGGCGCACCGCATGCGACGCACCGCGAGCGCTCGATCGAGCCGTGCAGCTCGATCACCTCGCGGCTGCCGGCAGCTCCGTGCAGCCGGTCGACGTTCTGCGTGATCACGCAGTCGACCACTCCCCGTTCCTCGAGTTCGGCGACGACGCTGTGGGCGCGGTTCGGTTCGATCCCGGCGAGGGTCGCGAAGCGGTCGGCGTAGAACCGCCAGAACAGTTCCGGTTCGCGCTCGAGCACGTCGACGTGGGCAACATCCATCGGGTTGACGTTGGCCCACAACCCGGTGCCCGGGGTGCGGAAGTCGGGGATTCCCGACGGGGTGGAGATACCGGCGCCGGTCAGGACGACGACGGAGTCGGCCTTCGCGATCGCATCTGCCAGCTCGGCTGTCGCTTGGGGGTCGGGAACGCTCATCCGCCCGCTGCAAGCCCCTCGGTGCCAACCCGATCCCCGCAAGCCTGAAGGCCCAGGGCCCTCACCCGCCCAGCACCTCGCCCCTGATCCTCTCGATCGCCACGCTGAGCGAATCGAGCCGCGGGGCGAGCTCTGCGGCAAGCCGGTCCCGTTCGACAGCACCGGCCTCGGTGATCGAATAGAAGCGGCGTGAGCGCCTCTCGGGGTGCTCCCAGGAGGCCTCGAGCATCCCCTTGGCTTCGAGCGATCGCAGCAGCGGGTACATCGTGTTGGGGTTGACGGCGACGACCCCGGCGGTGAGCTCCGCAACACGGTCGATCAGCTGGTTGCCGTAAGACGGCCCGGATGCGACCTCGTGGAGCACGAGCAGTGGCAACAGGCCACCGCGGCGAAGCTCACCGACGAGCGGATCGGCTCCCCCCGGTCCGCTGCGCCCACCCTTGGCGACCGCATCGGCCGCGGCCTCGCGGGCCGGCTCGGACTTGACGGCCTCGACTGCCGCTTTTCTGGCGCTGGCCGAGCGTTCACTCACGGGGCGACCATCTTACGCAGCCCCGAACGACGAGGGCCCCGGGTCTCCCCGGGGCCCTCGCCCTCAGCTTGGTGTCGGCAGAACAGCCGCTCAGACGGCTGCGGGCTCCTCGACGCGACGCGGAAGGAGGGTCTCCTTCGCGATCACGAGGCGCTGGATCTGCGACGTGCCTTCGTACAGCTGCATGATCTTCGCGTCGCGCATGATCTTCTCGACCGGGTACTCCTTGATGAAGCCGTAGCCGCCGTAGACCTGGACGGCGTCGGTGGCGCACTCCATCGCGGTGTCGGCAGCGAAGCGCTTCGCGTGGGAGCTCTCGATCGTGTTGCGACGGCCCTGATCGAGCAGGACGGCCGAGTTCCAAGCGCCCAGACGGGCGAGGTGGACCTTGGTCGCCATGTCGGCGATCATGAACTGGATCGCCTGGTGCATCGCGATCGGAACGCCGAACTGCTGGCGCTCGAGCGAGTAGGCGACTGCGTGCTCGAGTGCCGAGCGAGCGATTCCGACGGCCATCGCGGCAACGCCCGGACGGGTGCGGTCGAGGGTCATCATCGCGAGCTTGAAGCCACCGTTCTCCTCACCGAGGAGGTGGTCGGCCGGGATCTCGACGTCGCTGAACGAGACGGTCGCCGTGTTCGAAGCACGCTGACCCATCTTGTCTTCCTTCTTGTCGACGACGACACCCGCGTCACGCGGGACGACGAACGCCGAAATGCCACGGTGGCCGGCGTCCTTGTCGGTCTTCGCGTAGACCGTGTACCAGTCCGCGTAGCTGCCGTTGGTGATGAAGCACTTCTGGCCGTTGAGGACGTACTTGTCGCCCTTCCTGACCGCCGTCGTGCGCATCCCGGCCACGTCCGAACCGGCACCGGGCTCGGTCAGGCAGAAGGAGGCGAGCTTGCCGCCCTCACCGAGACGGGTGAGGTACTCCTTCTTGACAGCGTCCGTCCCGCCGAGAACGACTGGCGTCATGGCAAGGCCGTTGCAGGCGATCGAAGTGCCGATGCCGGAGCAGCCCCAGCCGAGCTCCTCCTCGATCAGGGCGCCCTCGAAGTAAGAGGCTCCCGGTCCGCCGTACTCCTCTTCGAGGTGGCTGTTCATCAACCCGGCTTCCCAAGCCTTGTTCAGCACTTCCTCGGGCCATGCGCCGTCCTTGTCGAGCTCGTGCGCAACCGAGCGCATCTCCTTCTCGGCGAAGTCGCGTGCCATTTCGCGGAGCATCCGCTGTTCATCTGTGAGGGTGAAATCAACCATCGCTCTTGTATTACCTCCGGGTAGCGGCGACGGAGAGATTCTCGACCGCCGGACTTGTTGACTCACGAGTCAATCGACAGGGTCAAAAGGGTAGCGGCAGCGACGCCTTTACTCAATACCCGGCCAAAAAGGGCGCGCCCGGCCTCGGCCTTGCTCGCGCCCGCCCCGTTCAGGCGAACCAGAAGGTCACGCCGAACACAACGTAGACCGTGATCAGCTGCAGGCCCTCGAACCAGGTCGAGCGGCCCCGAGCCGTAACGAAACCGGCGACGATCGAACCGAGGACGAGGGCCGCCAGCTCATAGCCGTTGAAGACGAGCGCCATCGGGTGGGGACCGAGGAACAGCGACGCAAGCGCAACGACGGGAGTCACGAACAGTGCGATCTGCGCGGCCGAACCGACGGAGATGTTGATCGCGAGGCTGAGCTGGTCCTTGCGTGCGACCGCCACCGCCACCCAGTGCTCGGCGGCGTTGCCGACGATCGCGACCACGACGACGCCGATGAAGAACTCCGACGCTCCCAGCGAACGGGCCGCGGAATCGACCGACCCCACAAGGATCTCGCTCATCCAGGCGACGAGAGCGCCGGCCAGACCGAGCAGCAGCAGCGACTTGCCGACGCGCCAGACCCCTCCTGTCTCACCCTGGACCGGGTTGAAGATGTCCTTGTGGGTCACGAGCGAGAACAACAGGCCCGCGGCATAGGTGAGGATCAGAATCACCGAGACGACGGTCGTCAGCTGCTCGACCTCGCCCCCGCCGAAGTCGATGCTGCCTCCCTCGAGGCCGACCGCAGGAAGGCCCAGCCCCTTCGGGTCGATGATCTCCCAGAGGCCGGGCATCACCAGCGCGACCACGGCCAGCAGCAACATTCCCGACTGGGCAGTGGCGGCGGTGCGGTTGAAGGTCTGCTCGCCCTGACGGTTGCCGAGGCTCAAGCCTCCCGCGAGCATCGACGCCCCGAGGACCAGCAGGACGTTGCCGAGGATCGAGCCGACGAGCGAGGCCTTGACCAGCTCGTGGAACCCGCTGTTGAGCGCGACCAGGGCAATGATCAGCTCCGGTCCGTTGCCGAAGGTGACGTTCATCAGCCCGCCGATCCCCGGCCCCGAACGGGCCGAAAGGTGCTCGGTCGCCCTGCCCATCACGGCCGAGCAGGGAACCAGGGCGAGAGCCGAAGCCCCGAACACCATCACCTCGTCCGCACCGACTGCCTGCAGGACTGCGGCGAGCGGGATCAGGAGCGCGAGCGGGATCGCCCAGCGCGGAACGACTCCCGAGGGAAGGTCGTGATCGGTCGATTCGGGGCTTGTCACTTCACGAGGCCGTCGAGGCACTCATTGACGGACTTGGTGTCTTTCGCCCTGGCAACACAGTCCGTGTAGGCCTTGGCGGCGGGATCCTCGCCCCCCGGGTCGGAGCCGAGGAGGCCGGCGGCACCGGCGAGCAGCCCTGCTACCCCGCCGAACGATTCGGCGTTCTTGGGAACCTCGATCGCCTGGGGGCTGCCCAGCTGGTCGATCGCGACCGAGAAGTCCAGCTTCAGCGGCGGCAACGGCCCGGCCTGCCGGGTGCGGACGACGACAGTCAGCTTGCGGATCGCGCCGTCGTCCTTGCCGGACCACAAGTCGAACCGGGCCTCCTCGACCGCGCCTCCGAGCTGGGCGGCTGCCGCGTCGCTCAGGCCGGGAATCGAAAGCAGCCCTCCGCCGGCCTTGTTGGCGGCGGTCAGCACCGAAGCGACGTCGGCGACGAGCTTCTCCGAATCGAGGTTCGCCGTGACGTGGACCGTCTCCACTCCACCCAGCTTCTGCTCACCGACGGTCTTCGGATTCTGGATCCAGTCACCCGGCTTGAAGCCCAACCTGTCGAGCAGCGAGCCCTGCCGCCCGCCGCCACCTGCGTTGCCCGCCCAAGCCTCCTTGAACGAGCCGAACACCGAATCGGGCAGCTTGTAGGTCAGGCCGGCGAAGTCGACCCAACCGGACTCGCCGTTGCTGATCAGTCGGACCCTGACGTTGCGGCTGCCGAGCGACAGGTCCGTGTCCATCGCAAAGGACGGGATCGCGCCGCCGCCCTTGCTCGTCCACGGGCCTTGGAGCCCGAGCGCGATGCCGTTGGCTCCTGTGATCCCTCCTCCCTCGATGCTGATGCGCGCGTCGAGGCGACCCGACGAGTAGTCGTGCGGCTTCCCGAACGTGGTTGCGACAACCTGCTTGGGGTCCTGCACGCTGGATCCGAACCCGCTGACGACCCCGACGATCACGGCCGAGGCGGCGAGGACGCCGACCACGACGGCAATCGTCCAACGGCGCGAGATGGGGCTACCTGAGCGTTGGCCGGAAGGGTTCACCTGCGCCGAGGCTACCAGCGCCCCCTACGATGGAGTCATGTTCCGCGCCCCTGTCAGCGCGGCAGCGGCTGTACTGATCCTCCTGGCCACAGCGTCTTCGGCCGCCGCCGGGGAACCGAGGCCGCAGCTGCTCCGAGTGTCGATCGACGGCCATGCCGTTGCAGTCTCGGACCGCCTTCCCGGCGACCTGCCCCTCACTCGCCCGTCTCCCCCCCGGCCGCGCGCGAAGGCAGCCGCGATCTCCGGCACGGTCACGCGGACGATCGACCGGATGGTCGCGCAAAAGCGCATCAGTCGATCGAGAGGAGCCGCCGCCCTCGCATCGTGGCGACAGGCAGTCGAAGCCAGGAAGCGGACGAAGGGCGCAGCCGGAGCCGCACTCGGAGCAGCGATCGACTCGATCGTTGGCATCGCCGCCCGCGGCGACCTCACTCCCTCACGCCTCGAGGCAGCGATCCTCACAGCGAAACGCAACTCTCAGTTCTTCGCATCCGGCAGGACACCCGCCCCCTACACGCGGGTCCAGTTCAACTCGGAGTCGTCGGGAGCAACGGGCAACGGCGCCAAGCGGAGCGACCTCGTCTGGCAGTACTACCCGGGCCAGGGCCTGCAGCTGCAAGTACTCGCGAGCTTCGGCGTGGCCAACGGCCTCTGGCGGGCCAGCCGCACCAAGCCGGCACTCAAGCGCAACCTCAGGGCGCTGCTGGACGAGTTGTCCTCGCTGGCGGCCGGGCGGGCCGGAGGGGTCGCCTGGGAGTACCAGTTCGCTTTCGGGGGCGGCAAGCCGCCGTGGGCAAGCGGGATGACCCAGGCCACGGCGGTCCAGGCGTTGAGCCGCGGTGCGGCGATGCTCGACGAACCGAAGTACGCGGCGCTCGCCCGGCGAGCCCTGCCCCTGTTCGACTCGCCGCCGCCGAGCGGAGTCAGGCTCGCGACTGCCCGCGGACCTTGGTACCTGATGTACACCTTCGATCGCTCACAGCTGGTCCTCAACGGCTTCCTCCAGTCGCTCATCGGCCTCGACGAGATGCGGGACCTGACGAAGGACAAGACGGCCGACAGGCTCTTTCGGTCTGCCGATCCCGTGGCCCGGGCGGCCCTCCCTCGCTACCGCTCCAGCGGCTGGTCGTACTACTCGCCTGGCGAATGGGACACGGTCGAATACCACTCGCTGACGACCGGGTTCCTCGAGGAGCTGTGCCGACGCACCGGATCCCCTGCCTACTGCTCGACCGGGAAGCTGTTCCGCGGGTTCCTCGAGTCCGCTCCCTCGGTGGCGGTCAAGACCGGCCGACTGCGCACCGGTCGAACCGGGAAGCTCCGGATCTGGGTCTCCAAGCCGGCCAAGCTAACTGTCACCGTCCGCAGTGGAACGAAGGGCGGAAAGGTCCTCGCAACGACGGCCGACCTCTCCCCCGGCATCCACTCCTGGAACCTCAGGCCGCCCCGCGGGACCAAGCTGATGACCGTGAGTGTGAAGGCAACCGACTCGAACGGGCGCTCAAGGTCGGTCAAGAGCACCGTCGTCGGCGTCGGCAAGTGATTCAGCGGTAGCTTTCGCGCCATGGCAGACGACCGCAACGCTGATGCCTTGGCTGCGCTGATGACCCTGGCCGCAAGGCTCCGTGACACCGCGGGAGCGGTTGCCGAGCGAGCCGACGCGGCAGCCAGGGACGTCGGGCGCGACGCCGACGCCAAGTCCAAGGCCGGCGACCCGGGCTGGGCGAGTGCCGACTTCGGCGCACTGATCGACTTCGCGGGCGTCCTGCGGGAATCGGTTCCCCCCGATCTGCGCGAGCGGTTGTCTGCCTCGGTCCACGACACGCTCGTCTCGGCCAGGGCCCTGATCGACTGGTACCTCGAGCGCGAGGCGGCGGCAGCGGCCGAGCGCAACGGCACGGTCGACGGTCCGGAGGGGGCACCCCGGACCGACCAAGCGCCCGATCCGGGCGACGACGGCGGCCCGGCTTCGTAGACTGAAGCCAATGCCTTCGGCGAAAGCTCATGGACAGGGGTCGGCGCCTTCGGCGACGGGTCGTAAATCGAAGTCGACGCCTGCGGCGACGGGTCGTAAATCGAAGTCGACGCCTGTGGCGACGACTTGGATCCTCACCTCCTCCCCCGACAACCACGCCGCCACGCGCGAGCGCGGGTTCTCAGTGATCGGCCTGAAGGAGCGCAACCGCAAGCGCGCGGAGCGGATCGAACCGGGCGACCGGATCGTCCTCTACCTGACGAAGGAGATGACCTTCGGCGGTTCGATCATCGTGACCGGCGAGATGTTCGAGGACCGCGAGCCGATCTGGCCAGGGAAGCCGGGCAACCCGGACCCTTACCCGTGGCGGTTCGAGACTGAGCCGGAGATCGTGATCGGGGAGGATTCCCACGTCCCAGCCGAGACCCTCAAGGACGATCTCGAGCACATCCAGAAGTGGCCGCCTGACCATTGGAAGCTGGCGTTCCAGGGCCAGATCAGGGAGGTCGGCGAGGCCGACGCCAAGCTGCTCGTCAAGACGCTGCGCGCAGCGTCAAATGGCTGACCCGAGGCCCAACCCGGGCAGTCAACCCGCAGGAGGCGGACTGGCTGAACGGGTCGCATCCGGCTGGCGCGAACTCGACGCCAACCAGCGCCTGACCGGGCTCGGCGCCTTCGTGCTGCTGTTCTCGCTCGCGCTGCCCTGGTTCCAACAGACCGGGATCGAGACCGTTCGATCGCTGATCTACCCGCCTCAGCCGGCGGTCAGCCGGAAGGTCTCGGTGACCCTCTCCGGGTTCGCGACATTCGGTTGGGTCGAGGCCGCCCTGCTGCTCGTCTCGATCGGGGTGATCGCCCTGATCCTCGCCCGCGCTGATCGCAGGCCGTTCCACCTGCCCGGCGGCGACGGGGCTGTCATCGCCGCCGCGGGCGCCTGGTGCCTCTTCCTGATCTTCTGGCGCACAGTCGTCGACAAGCCGACCCACGTCGGCCTTGAGACCGGAGTCGAGTGGGGCCTGCTCGTCGCGGTCGCAGGCACGGCACTGATGATCTTCTCCGGCCTGCGGATCAGGACCGCCCACCGTCCGGAGCCGCCTCTGCCCGCAGCAGTGGTCGCCGTGGATCCCGAGCCGTTTTCGCCTCCCCCGGCCAGGGGCAAGGCGGCCTCGTCCGGGACCCAGCTGCAGTTCGGCGACGTTGAACCGGTCGGTGGCGAATCGCCGACGCCAGCCCGGCCGCGGCCCGACGACCCGACGCTCGAACAGCTCGAGATCCCGATCGACGAACCGCCGAAGCGCAAGCGCCGACGGCGCGACGGCTGAACGCCCGACCGCCGCCACCTGTCATCCTGCCAGCGTGCCCGAGACACCCGCCACAGCCGAGGAACTGACAACCCGACTCGAAGCGGCCGGCTACCTCGCCGACCCGCAGACCGCGCTGGTCGCGTGGCTCGCCGTCTCGCTCGGCAAGCCGGTCCTCGTCGAGGGGCCCGCCGGGGTCGGCAAGACCGAGCTGGCGAAGATGCTCGCCACCGTCCTCGACCGCGACCTGATCAGGCTCCAGTGCTACGAGGGTCTCGACGAAGCCAAGGCCCTCTACGAATGGAACTACCGCAAGCAGTTGCTGCGGATCCAAGCCGAGGACGACGGCGCCGGCTGGGAGACGGTGCAGGACGACATCTTTGGCGAGGAGTTCCTGCTCGAGCGCCCGCTGCTCGAGGCGATCACGAGTGAGAAGCCGGTCGTGCTGCTCGTCGACGAGATCGACAAGACCGACCAGGAGTTCGAGGCGATGCTGCTCGAGCTGCTCTCCGACTTCCAGGTCTCGGTTCCGGAACTCGGAACGATGCGGGCCAACTCGATGCCGGTCGTGCTGCTGACCTCCAACAACTCGCGCGAGCTCACCGAAGCCCTCAAGCGCCGCTGCCTGTACCTGTGGATCGACTACCCGGCAGCGGACCACGAGGTCGCGATCGTGAGGATGAAGACACCGGAGCTGCCCGAGACGATCGCCGCCCGGCTGGTCGAACTGATCGGCGAGGTCCGCGCCCTCGACCTCAAGAAGCCACCTTCGATCGCCGAGTCGATCGACTGGGCCCGCGCACTGCTCCTGCTGGGAGCGGACGACATCGACGCGAAGACCTTCAAGGAGACGATGAGCGTGATCGTCAAGCACCGCAGCGACCTGGAGACCGTCGCGGAGCGTGTCGGTCTGAGGCTGGCTGACGGCGATGCCGCAGGCGTCGCCTGAGCGACCCGCCGAGAGCCGGTTCGACGAGAACCTGCTCGAGTTCGCGCGCGAACTGAGAGGCGAGGGTGTCGCGGTCGGCACCGCCGAGATGCTCGACGCGACGGCGGCACTCGCCCGGGTCCGTTGGGTCGAGAGGGATCAGGTCCATGGCGCGCTCGCGGCGACGATGGCCAAGTCGCCCGAGGACCGCAAGATCTTCGACATCGTCTTCGACCGCTTCTTCTTCCGGGCAGCCGAAGCAGCGGCCCTCGCCATCGACAAGCGCGAAGCCGCACAGGCTCAGGGCGACCCGGGCGAGCCCGACGAGGGTCAGGAGGCCGAGGGCGAACCGAGCGGCGAGCCCGGCTCCTCCGACAGGATCGACACTGACGAGCTGCGCAAGCTGATCGCCGAGGCGATCCGCGATGGCGACGAGAGCCTGCGCGACCTTGCCCGGCTGGCCGTGGCTGCTTTCGGGCAGGGCCGCAATGCAACCGGCGTCGTCGGCGTCGACGTGCAGCGGATCAGGCGCGGGCTCGGCCTGCAGTCCGAGCCGCAGCCGCAGCTCCCGGAGGACGACCCGAGGCGCGAGGGCTTGCCGCGCGACCGCCTGAGGGAGTTCGAACGCGAACTCAGGCGCGAGCTGGAGCGCGGGATGATCGACCGCACGAAGAGCCTTCCACCCGCCCGACCGCTCGGCGACCTCGAACGCAGCCTCGCCTCCAACCCTTCGCAGAACCTCTCGGAGATCCACAGGGTCGTTGCCCAGTTGCGGCGCCGGCTCGCGACCGACGGCCAGCTCCTGCGGGGCCGCAAGCGCAGTGCGGCGATCGACGTCCGCCGGACGGTGCGGGCTTCGCTCCAGACCGGCGGAGTGCCGATCGTCCTCCACCAGCGACCGAAGCGACCGAAGCGCCCGGAAATCTTCGTCCTCTGCGACGTATCGACGTCGGTCACGTCGGCTTCGGTCTTCTTCCTCTCCGTACTGCACGCTCTGCACGACTCGTTCCGCAAGATGCGCTCGTTCGTCTTCATTGAGCGGATCAGCGAGGTGACCGAGCTGTTCGAGCAGGAGCGCGACTTCAAGAAGGTGACTCGCGCGATCACGACCAACGCCGGCGTCGCCGATGTCAGCGGCTACACCGACTACGGGCGGGTGTGGTCGGAGTTCCTGACCCAGATCGAGGATGAACTGCACCCACGGGCCACCGTGATCGTGCTCGGTGACGCCCGCACGAACGGGCGCCCGCCCCGCGATGACCTGTTCGCCCAGATCTCGGCCCGCGCCGGGCGGACATTCTGGCTCAACCCCGAGCCGCGGCTCTACTGGAACTACGGCGACTCGGTGATCGAAAGCTACGAGAAGCACTGCATCGCGTTCGAGTGTTGGTCGGCCAACCACCTCTCCGAGTTCGTCCAGGCGCTGACCCGACCCGGCTCTCAACCGCCGACCCAGGGGCGATCCTGACCGTGACCCCCGCGGGAGCGTCGGCCGCCACGGCGGCCGTCGAGTTCAGCGAGGTCGGCTTCAGCTACCGCCCACGGCGCGGAGGTCAAGTCGAGGCCGTCGCCGGGCTGAGCTTCTCTGCCCCAGCCGGTTCGACGACTGCGATCGTCGGCCCTAACGGCTGCGGGAAGACGACCCTCCTGCGCCTCGCGTGCGGGGTGATCGCGCCGGACTCGGGTGCGGTCACGGCTCAGCCGGCCGCCCTGATGCCACAGAGCGACCTGCTGCTCCCATGGGCGGGCGCGCTCGACAACGCTGCCCTCGCGCTGCGGGCCGCCGGAGTCGATTCGGCCACCGCCCGCCGATCTGCGGCGGAGTGGTTCCCACGGCTCGGCCTGGAGGGATTCGAGAAGGCCCGTCCGCACGAGCTCTCAGGCGGGATGCGCCAGCGCGTGGCGTTCGCCCGGACCGTCCTCTCGGGCAGGCCGGTGCTGGCGCTCGACGAGCCGTTCGCTTCGCTCGACTCGCTCAGCCGGATCAAGGCAAGGGAGTGGCTGCGCTCGGCGATCGCCGAGAGTGGCCGCACCGCACTGCTCGTGACGCACGACATCGAGGAGGCGATCGCCGTCGCCGAGAGGGTCGTCGTGCTCTCACCTCGCCCCGCCCGGGTCGTCGCGGTCCACCGAACGCCCGGCGGCGAACCGGGCTCGGCGGAAGCCGTGACCCTGCGGCGGGAGATCCTCGAGAACCTGCTGGAGGAGGCGGAGTGAACGGGGACCGCCCTGTGTCCAGTGGTCGCTCGGCCTTCAGGGCGACACTTGCGCTCGCCGTGTTCCTCGCCGTCTGGCAGGCGTGGTGTGCGATCTCCGGAGTGGATCCGCTCGTCCTCCCCGCCCCCACGGAGATCGCCGACTCGCTCTGGAGCGACCGCTCGCTGCTTGCCGAGGCGCTTCTCGTGACCGCATCGGAGCTCGTCCTCGGAATTGCCCTCGCGCTCCTCGTCTCGCTGGCCGCGGCCTTCGCGATCCACCTCTCGAGCCTGCTGCGCTCCTCCGTCTACCCGCTGCTGATCGCCTCGCAGACCGTTCCGATCCCCGTCGTCGCGAGCCTGCTCGTGATCTGGCTCGGCTACGACATCGGTCCGAAGGTCGCGATCGTCGCCCTGGTTGCGTTCTTCCCCGTCGTGGTCGCGACGCTCGAGGCGCTCGCTTCCGTCGATCCCGAGCTGCCGCGGCTGGTCGACTCGTTCGGGGCCGGGCGGTTGAGACGGTTCCGTCTCGTCGAGGCACCCGCCGCCCTTCCGGGTGCGTTGGCCGGGATGAAGATCGCCGTCGTGATCTCGGTGATCGGCGCGGTCTTCGCTGAGCAGTCCGGGGGCGATTCGGGCCTCGGGTTCGTGATCCAGCAAGCACTCCCCCAGCTGCTGACC
>JBAXRO010000036.1:0-18328 GCA_037131165.1 Actinomycetes bacterium
CGAGCGATGAGCAGCATCGCCGTGAGGCGCTGCGGCGAACGCGCGTTCCTGATCGAGGCGCCCGACAACGCATCCGTTCATCTGATCGCCGAGCGCGCGCTGGGAATGTGGCCTGGGCTCGAGGACGTCGTCGCCGGGCACGAAACGGTCCTGCTGGCCTGGTCGACGCCCGGTGAGGCTCCCGAGGCGCACGAGGTCGAAGCAGCCCTCTCCGGGGTCGGTGGAGAGGATTTCCCGGGCGCGAGGCCAGAGGTGGTCATCCCGACCGTCTACGGAGGCGAGGACCTCAGCTCGCTCGCGCTCGAGACCGGGCTGAGCGAAGAGGCGATCGTCGCCGTCCACACCGGGACCTCGTTCACCGCTGCCTTCACCGGGTTCGCACCCGGCTTCGCCTACCTGCTCGGACTGCCCCGGGAGCTCCAGGTGCCGCGCCTCGACGAGCCCCGGACCCGTGTGCCAGCCGGTTCAGTCGCGATAGCGGGCGAGTACTCGGCCGTCTACCCGACCGCATCACCCGGGGGTTGGCGGTTGATCGGCAGGACGGACGCCGTGATGTTCGACCCGTCCAGTGAACGGCCCTCGCTGATCGAGTCGGGGGCGACCGTCAGGTTCGAGCAGGTGCCTCGGTGATCGAGATCATCGACCCCGGACTGCTCACGACAGTCCAGGACCTCGGGCGGCCAGGCAATGCGGCCCTGGGCGTCCCGCCATCCGGTGCCGTCGACCGCCCCTCGCTGCTCGCCGCCAATGCGCTGGTCGGGAACTCTCCCGGGATGGCCTGCCTCGAGACGACCCTGACCGGGGTCAGCCTGCGGATGCCGGCAGGCGGCGTCTTCGCGGTCACCGGAGCGCCGGCCACCGTGAAGGTCGACGGCGCGGAAGTGCCGTTCGGCGAAGCGTTCGCTGCCGGTCAGGGCTCCGTGGTCGAAGTCGGCCCTGCGGCCGAAGGGGTCCGCTCCTACGTGGCATTCGCCGGTGGGCTCGATGCCGAGTCCGTGCTGGGCAGCCGCTCGACCGACCTGCTGACCGGCCTCGGTCCGCAGCCGCTTGCCTCGACGGTGGCCGTGTCGTTCGGCCCGAGCCCGGCAGTCGGGCAGTCCGGCGATAGGGACCCTTCCGCTGGACCCGGGTCTGGCAATGGGATACCTGCGATCGCAGCCGATCCGCTCCTGCGGGTGGTCCCGGGGCCGAGGGCCGACCGCTTCGCCGACGGCGCATTGCAGGCGCTCGAGGCCGGCCAGTGGACGGTCAGTCCGAGGTCGAATCGGATCGGGGTGCGGATCGAAGGCGAGCCGCTCCCGGTGCTCGACGCGGTAGGCGAGCTGCGCTCCGAAGGGATCGTCACCGGTTCGATTCAGGTCC
Source organism: Actinomycetes bacterium (assembly GCA_037131165.1). Taxonomy (GTDB): domain Bacteria; phylum Actinomycetota; class Thermoleophilia; order Solirubrobacterales; family Solirubrobacteraceae; genus WLNJ01. Next base: position 1,363 of record JBAXRO010000036.1, read on the forward strand.
CGCCCGGCGGCCTTCCGACAGTGATGCTCAACGACCGCCCGACGACCGGCGGATACCCGGTGGTCGCGGTCGTCGTCGAGCAGGACTTGAGGATCGCCGGTCAGCTGCGGCCGGGCTCGCCAGTCCGCTTCAGCCTCGGCTGAGCGGGAGTCAGCCCTCCACGCCGAGCCTGTCGACCAGGTCGTCGAGGATCCGTGCCGTCGCCCCCCAGATCACCCGATCGCCGACCGGGTAGACGGTCGTGTGGAAGGCCAGGTCGCGGCGTGTCAGTCGGCGCCGTTCGCGGCTGGCGACGAGCTCGCCCAGCGGCACCTCGATGACCTCGGCTACCTCGGCCGGTTCAGCGACCCGGGCGGCCCCTGCGGGAACGACGCCGACGAAGGGATGGATCGAGAAGTCGGTGGCGATCGTCGCTGTCGGCTGCAGGGCCCCGATCAGCTCGATCAGGGAGCGATCGATCCCGACCTCCTCCTCGGTCTCGCGCAGGGCGGTCTCGATCAGGTTCGCCTCTCCGGGGTCGCGCCTGCCACCGGGGAAGCTGAACTCACCGGCATGGCGCCGCAGGTCGTCGCGCCTTCGGGTGAAGACGACCCTGACCTCGTCGTCGACGACGGTGAGCGGGACCAGAACGGCGGATTCGGTCACCCCGGGCGGCTCGAGGGCGGCGGCGTCCTCGAGATCCAGCAACAACGGGCGCAGGCGGGCGATGGTCCCGGCTGCGCCCACGCGATCAGACCGCGAGCGACTCGACGCACTCCTCGAACATGACCTCGCCCTCGAGCGCCCTGTGGATCGGGCACTTGGCTGCGATCACCTCGAGCCGCTCGCGCTGTTCGGGATCGAGGTCGTCGGGGAGGCGAAGTGAGAGGGTGAACTTCGTCGGGCAGCCGCGCTCTGCCGGCTCGTACTCGGCGTCCACCTCGATCGGGCCGATTTCCCATCCCTTGCGTTGCGCGTACATCTGGACGGTGATCGCCGTGCAAGACGCGAGGCTCGCCGCGAGCAGGTCCTGAGGGGTCGGCCCGGAGTCCTCTCCGCCGACGTCCCTCGGTTCATCGGCGACGAGGCTGTGGCCGCGCATCTTCACCAAGTGACTGAGGCTGCCTCCGTTGGAGCGTGCGGTTGCCTTGGGCATCGGGTGGTCCTGTTCTATCTGCGGTGGGCGGTGGAGCACTCGGCTCCGTTCCCCAATCGTAGTCATCCGCAGCCCGATCGCGGGCCGCCACGCTCAGTCCTCGAGTGGGTTGAGCAGGATCCCGGTCGGGATCTTCGGGAAGAAGTAGGTCGACTTCGGGGGCATGTACTCGCCCGCCTCGGCGACCGCGCGGATCCGGGTGACCGGGGTCGGACCCATCAGGAAGGCCGCGTCACGCTCGCCGCTGGCAACGGCCTGTACGGCAGTGATCAGGTCCCGCGCGTAACCGAAGCCGTCGAGGTGATCGACCCTCTCCTCGGTGATCCCCAGCGCACCGCGCAGCAGGAGCGCCTCGAGTACGCCGGTATCGAGCTCGCGGTAAGCGGCGGACCGGTCGGGCAGCAGCTGCTCAGCGATCGCCGGGTCGCGCAGGGTCAAGAGCTTGGCGCTGCCGTCACGCGAATCGAGCAGCGTGATCTGCACGCGTTCGCCCCCCTCGCCGGACGGCTCGAGCGGCTCGTCGAGCTCGACGACGTCGAAGTTCTCCGCGATCGCCTCGTCCAGCGCCGCCCAGTCCTCCTCGGTCAAGCCGTCGACCAGGCGGTGGGTCGGGAAGACTACCAGACCTGGATCTTGGAGCGCGACGAGGTAGGCGAGGGTGAACCGCGCTCCGGCAGGTGCGTCAGGCTCGTCGGCATGGACGCGCGCGGTCTCGTAGCGGTGGTGGCCGTCGGCGATCAGCAGTTCGGAGTCGGTCGCGACCTGGCAGACGGCTGCGACCACTTCCGGCTCGGCGACCCGCCAGACGCGGGTCTCGGCGCCGTCGTAGCCGGTCGCCTCGCCCCACGGCTCGCTGGCGGTGGCGGAGTCGAGGGCGCGCTCGGCGATCCCGGTCGGGTCGTCGTAGAGAGCGAAGATCGGCGAGAGGTTCGTCTTGGTCGCCCGGGTCAGCCGGAGGCGGTCCTCCTTCGGCCCTGCGTGGGTGCGTTCGTGGGGGCGGACCTTGCCCGGGCCGTACTCCTCGACCTCGATCCGCGCGAGGAATCCCTTGCGCACCAGTTTCGCGCCGCTCCCGGGAGCGGAGTAGGTCTGCTCGACTGCCCAGACGGCTGGCTCGTCATCGCGTGTAAGGGCGCCCGATTCGATCCACTCGGCCAGCTGGCCTGCCGCCGCTGCGTAGGGGTCGTCGCCCTTCGGGAGGTCGATCGCGACGATGTTGTGGGGGGAACGCGAAAGGAGATCGGCCCGCTCGCTGTCATCGATCACGTCGTATGGAGGGGCGATCACGGGCTGGAGCCCGCCGGTCTTGGCGAGGTCGTAGTGGAGGGCGTTGATCGGCTCGACGATTCCCATGCGGGGCCGGAGGCTATCGGGAGCCTCGGAGCGCGCGTGTTGCCAACCGGTCAACTCTGCCCGGAAGAGGCGGCGCCTGCTCCTCCGGCCCGGCGCTTCGCTGCGACTGGATCCAGGCGATCGCGCAGAGGACGATCACCCCGCCGACCATCTGGACGGGTTCGAGCACTTCGCCGAGCGCGGGCCAAGCGAGCCCGGCGGCAAGAGCCGGCTCGAGGGTCATCACGACCGACGCCCGGGCTGCCGGGATCAGCCTGACCGCTGCGAAAGCTGCGACGAAACCGCCCAGCGTGCCGATCAGGCAGACGTAGGCCGCCGCCAACATGTGCTCGGCCCCGGCCAGTTGGTGGAATGGGAAGAGCCACGGGGGAGCGATCACCAGCCAGAGGGCGGTTGCCGCCCCCGAGAACCAGAGCAGGGTTGTCAGCGGGGAGTACGATTTGCCGGAGCGCTCGGCGCCCCAGGCGTAGGCGGCGAACCCGACCGCGGCGAGCAGCCCCGCTGCGACACCGGCCAGGTCGAGCGACTCGAACTGCCAACCCTTGACCACCAACAGGCAGCCGGCGAAGGCCAGCGCCGCGGCCGCCCAGACACGCACGGCGACGATCCGCCGGTAGCGAACCCTCAGCCAGACGAGCAGCAGGACGGGCCCGAGGTATTCGAGCGTCAGGCCGACTCCGACTCCCAGCCGTTCGATCGCGATGAAGTAGCCGAGGTTGACGAGCGCGAGACCGCCGATCCCGAAGCCGACAAGCCAAGCGGAGTCCGCCCGGCGGACCCGGATCGCGCCGCGGTTCCGCAGTAGCGCCCAGCCGAGCAGGCAGAGAAAGGTGACGGCCGCACGCAGCTCGGAGAGGCTCGACGCGCTCATCCCGTCGTCGAGCAGGGTGCGGGAAGCGACCCCGTTGCCGCAGAAGAGAACGGCTGCGAGGATCGCAAAGGCATATCCGCGCTTCGGGCCGGAAATGCCGCTGGGCGGGGAATCACCCGGACGGGAGGTGGCGGATTCGGCGTCGATGCCTTGGCGAGCGTTCACCGGCGGAGCGTAGTGGCGCCGACGACGATCCACGCACCTTCCGGGCCGTCGCGAAAGGGCGCCGGCCGGCCCGACTCGGTGCACGGGACACGGAGCCGACTACGATGCCCCGGGACGGGGCGTAGCGCAGCCTGGTAGCGCGCCTGCTTTGGGAGCAGGAGGTCCCGGGTTCAAATCCCGGCGCCCCGATCAAGTAGTTGCAGGCGTGCCCCGTGCCTGACGGCAGTTCCGCAGCCTGCGGACCTCCACGAGTGGACCGGGACGCTGCTGGGAACCGTCGAAGTAGAGATGCGAGCGGGCGAACTCGAAGCGCTCGCGATGGTTCCCCCGCCACGGAGATGCCCGGAAGGTCTCGACGCTGCTCCTGTCGAGCACCTTGTAGTAGTCGACGAGGGCCGGGGCTGCAGGAGGGTCGACGAATGCCCGCCCCCTGATGGTCGACATCGAGATCAAGGTGCAACGGCCGGTCGATCGGTATCGCTCGAGCAAGGCGGGTGAGTAACTCCGACGGAGTGGGTCGCTGACCCAGGCGGCAGTCGAGAGGTTCCAGATCGGCCCGGCAGGCCCCGTGAGCGATGGCTTCGCCCAAGAGGGGTTCAGGTTGAAATCGAACGGAAGCGTGCCCGGCTCAGCGGCCACCAATGTGCCTCGCGGGATGTTCGCCACCATCCAGTCGCGCAGCACCTGACGGGTGTCCGTCCTGCCGAGAACCGTGTTCGTCCTGGCGGACAAGACCACACCCTGAGCGCAGACCGCAAGGATCAGGGCCACGGCCGCAGCATTGCCAAGACGAGGGGAGTTGATGAGACTGACTGCGCGGACCACGCCAACCGCCGTGAGGATCGCGAGGAACGGGAACGCCGGGAGGAGCCAGCGGGCTGCCATGTCACCGGATCCCGCGACGAGATGGTTCGCCGAGAGCATCACCATCAGGGCAAGCGGCACGCATCCGAGTGCCCCGAGCACCCTTATTCGTCGATCGCGAGCGAGCACGACCACTCCTCCACCGGCCGCGACCATTGGCAACAGGCCGAACCCCCATGCCGCAGCATCGCCATAGAACCGCAGCGGATTCGAGGTCCACAGGCCGAGCTTGGCTTCAGCGACCTTGCCCTGTTGAACCGAGAGACCGACTCTCAGCTCGTCCCAGGCGAAGAGGAACGCCGGGTTTGCAAGGGCGAATGCGGCGAATGCTGCGAATGCTGCGATCACGAGACCGCCGACCGAGCGCCTCGAAAGGGGGAACGCAGCGAAAAGGATCGGCAGTGCCGTGATCACAGCCGTGTACTTGGTTGCTGCGGCAAGGCCGACGCCGACGCCTGCCAGAACGAACCAACCGGGGCGGGGGCCCTTCTGGAGCAGGGCTGCGACTGCGAGCAGCACCACTGAGGCAGGAAGCAGAGTCGGTGAATCGTTGAGCGAGAAGTGACCGTACGACACGGCGAGGAATGCCACGGCAAGTACCAGCCCTGCCGTCAGTCCCGTCAAGCGGTCGAACATTCTCCTTCCCGCCTCCGCGACCGCGATACAGGCCAACGAGCCGAGCAGTGCGCTGGTCCATCGCGCCGCAAGGATCAACTCGCTCGGGTCGTTCCTCCACTGCTCAACCAACCCAAGACGACCCCAGCCGATCTGGAAGATCACCCTCAGCAGGTAAGTGAACGCCGGCGGGTTCTCGAAGTAATGGACGTTCCAGCCGGTCAAGGCGGTCTGAACTGCGAGTGGGGTGAAGTGACCGCTCTCGTCCACTCCCCAGACGTAAGGCAGCCCGTGGCCGATGGACCAGGACCTGAGAACGATCGCCGCAAGGAAGACGAACGCGAGTGCAGCCGGCCAAGCCCACCGGCTTGGAGGGATAAAGGTCAGGCGATCGCCCGAGCCGCCTGGCGAACGGTTGTACCGGTCAGGAGAGTTGGCCATCGAGGCCGGAGAAGCCCTTGACGATCCCGGAGGTCAGGACTCGCTTGACGATCGGTGCGAGTCCCGGGATGTTCGAGGCGATCCTGATCCGGTAGTCGATGTGGGTGCCGCCACCGGGCAATGGGGTGAAGCGCTGGATTCCGACGTGGTTGCGCAGTGGGCTGCCGTGGGTGATCCGGTATTCGATCAACTCGTTCGGCGAGTACTGGGTAACCGTCTCCTCGAAGGCGGGGAGTGGCCCGACCTTGAGCAGGCGGGCAGAGCCGACGCCGTTGCGTGCCGACTCGCCGTCCTTGACGCGCGTGACCTTCGCCCCGAAGAGCGGGCCGAGATTCTCGTGCTCGGCGAGATGGTCGAAGACCTTCTCCGGAGAAGCATTGAAGTCGTACTCGACATGGACCCAGTGTTCGCGCATCGCTCGATCATCCCAGAACCGCTGTGGCGCGGCAGTCACGCGGTCCGCTCTGCGGCCATCGCCAGCGGCTGCGGCTACGCTCCCGGTCCGATGGCGACGATCCCAGACATGGATCCAGGCCTGCCACTGCTCGTCGTGGCAGTCGACGAGGAGGCCGAGCACCTCCACGACCTCGGCCTGCCCGTGCTCGTCACCGGGGCCGGCAAGGTCAACGCTGCCACCGCTGTCGCGAGGGCACTGGCAGTCGGAACCCCGGCCGAGGTCGTGAACCTCGGAACGGCAGGTGGACTCGTTGACGGGGTCTCCGGAACCCACGTTGTCGGGAGGGTCGTCCAGCACGACCTCGACGATGCCGCGCTGATCGCCCTGACCGGACGCTCCTTCAGTCCGGAACTCTCACTCGGCGAAGGGCCGACGCTCGCGACCGGCGACGTGTTCGTCGCCGACTCCACCGTTCGGGCGACGCTCGCACAACGCGCCCAGCTCGTCGACATGGAGGGCTACGGCGTCGCCCACGCTGCCGGCTATGCCGGAGTGCCGGTCCGGCTCGTCAAGCACGTCAGCGACCCCTCCGACGAGACAGCCTTCAAGTCTTGGGCCGAATCGGTCGCCGCCTGCTCGGTCCACCTCGCCGACTGGGCCCGGGGCAACCTGCTCTAGCGATCGGGGTCGTCGGGGGAGCGCAGCCTTCCCCTGACTGCACCCGGCACGTCGACCGGGCCGGGAAGGCTCCAGCCGAAGCGCCACGAGGCAATCCGCACAGCGAAGGTCACGGCGGCGCCGACGACCGCGATCAGGCTGTCGTCGAACCCGGCCTTGTAGCCGACCGTGTAGGCAACGAGGCCGACAAGCGCCGCAGTCGCGTACAGCTCGCCACGAAGGAAGATCGAAGGCGGCTTTGCCGTCAGCACGTCGCGCAGGACGCCGCCGCCGGTCGCGGCGATCAGCCCGATGAAGAGGGCGGGCCAGACCCCGAGCCCGTTGATCAGGGCCTTGTTGGCGCCGCTCATCCCGTATAGGCCCAGTGCGGCGGCATCGAGCAGGACCAGCGGGAACAGCCGCTCGTAAGCCCGGTGGGCGAGCAGTGCTGCAACTGCCGCAGCGGCCGTTGCGGCGACCAGGTACCACGGTGACTTGAGCGCAACCGGAAGCTGGTTGAGCAGGAGGTCCCTCAGGAGGCCGCCGCCGAGTCCGGTGACGATCGCCAGGCCGAAGACTCCGGTCAGGTCGAAGTTCGCCCTCGCGGCGACGAAACCGCCACCGAGGGCTGCGACCACGACTGCCGACATATCGAGCCACAGGGGAATCTGGACCGGGGCGGCAGGCACGCACAGGAAGCTAGAGCCGCGGGCGGACCGGAAGGGTGGGGCGACTCCCGGATCGGATCCTCGGGCCAATCACGCCGGTTTGACCGCTGCGCTCCCTAGTCTGGCGCGCCATGAGCACCCCCACGGCAGTCCTCGACGGAACGGTCAACCCCAAGCGCTGGACCTCGCTGTTCGGCCTCTGCCTGCTCACCGGCCTCGTCTGGTTGACGGCCAGCGACATCTCGATCGCCCTGCCGACGATCGGCAAGGAGTTCGGCGGCTCGATGGACTCCCTCCAGTGGGCGGTCAACGGGTACTTCCTCACCGGCTCGCTGATCATCGTCGGCGGCAAGCTCGGCGACCTGATCGGCCGCCGGAAGCTGTTCCTGATCGGCAGCGGCCTGCTGATCGCCGGATCGGTAGTCGCGATGACCGCCACCGCGACCCCGCAACTCGTTGTCGGCCGACTGATCGAAGGGGTCGGTGCGGCGGCGATCCTGCCGACCTCGCTCGCGATGGTCGCAGTCGGCTTCCCCGAAGCCGAACGGGCCAAGGCGATCGGCATCTGGATTGCCACGGCGTGGGGAGGGCAGGGAGTGGGCCCGGTGATCGGCGGCGCTCTCGTCCAGGCACTCGGCTGGCAAGCGATCTTCTGGATCAACATCCCGCTGGGCGCGCTGGCCATCTGGATCGTGCTGCGCACAACGCCGGAGAGCAAGGCAGCCGAGGAGGGGGGCAAGCTCGACATTCCGGGCGCAGTGACCCTCGTCGGCGGGATCGCGATCCTCGCCTACGCCCTGGTCGCGTTCGACACGGCCTCCACCGCCCAGCTCGTCGGGATGGGAGCCGCGGCCCTCGTCCTGTTCGCGCTGTTCGCCCTTATCGAGACGAAGGTCGCCGATCCCCTGCTGCCGCTCGCCGTCTTCACCCGCCGGTTCTTCACCGGATCGGTCCTCGCGAACCTGCTCGCCAACGTTGCCTTCGGGGCGATGGTCTTCATGATGTCGCTCTACCTGCAGGAAGTCCTCGGATACGGCGCGCTCAAAGCAGGGGCACTGCTCCTGCCGGCGACGATCACCGTGCTGATCATCAACGTGATCGGCCAGAAACTCACCGAAAGGCGCGTCTACCGCCTTCCGATCGGCCTGGGCATGGCATTCCTCGCGGTCGGGGCGTACCTGCTCACCAGCCTCGACCAGAGCTACTCGTCGCTGCTGCCCGGCTTCATCCTGATCGGGATCGGTGTCGGCCTCCAGATCACGCCGGCGACCGAGCTTGCGATCGACTCGGCCGGAGTCGGCGAAGGCACCGCCTCGGGTGCCTTCAAGGCGACGAGCATGATCGGCGGCTCGCTCGGCGTCGCGGCGGCGACAGCGGTCTTCCAGGGAAAGGCCGGCGGCATTTTCAAGGGGGAGCTGACCGACGGCACCCTCGACTTCATCCCGCGCAGCTACAGCGTTAGTGAAAGCGCGGACCTCAAGCACCTGCTCGACTTCATGACCGGGTCGTTCAGACCAGACGTGTCACCCGACCTGTTCGACCGGGTCAAGGCGATCACCGACGCTGCCTTCGTCAGCGGAGCAGGAGCCGCGATGTGGGTCGCGGCAGGCGCGGCGATCATCGGCACAATCACAAGCGTCGTGCTGCTCCGCGGCAGTCACGGCTCGGCGCCTGCTGAGAAAGGAACTTGAGAATGGACAACACGCCCAACCCTGTCGACTGGAAGAAACTGATCCTCGTGATGCTCGCGGTGGGGATCATCTTTGGCGTAATTCTCGGATTGCTTGGAGCAAGCCAACTGATCAGCTCGATCGCCACGGCAGCAGCCGTGGCAGCGATCGTCTACCGGGCGCCCAAGATCAGCTGGCTGCAGAAGCGCTGAATAGTCGCTCTGCTGCCAAACTTGCGGTCGATGCCCCTGTAGCTCAGCTGGATAGAGCAGCGGACTTCTAATCCGCAGGTCGCAGGTTCGAATCCTGCCGGGGGCGCTTCGGCTGCGCCTCCGCGCCCCCTGAGGCAGGATTGGAACCGGATGCTGTGACCGCGCCTGCGGCGCGGTCGGGCTGCCGGGGGCGCTTCGCGGCTCCGGGCTGGTGGCACGGGGTGGTGGCGAGCAGTCCCCGCGAACGCTCGCCCTCCATCCCGGCTCCGGGGCTGGTGGTACGGGCTGGTGGCGAGCAGGTCCAGCGAACGCAGGTCCTCCATCCCGTCGGACCTGCTGAGTGTTCGCTTGGACCTCTCTCCACCACCCCTCCCAACGGGTGTTGGTCGCCAAAGAGAAGAAGGGCTCGCGTGGGTTCGGGCTGGCGACCGTCTCGCCTGGACCTTCCGCGCCGCTCTCCTCTCAACAAGGTGCCGGATGTTGCGGGGAGCGGACCTGCGCGACGGATTCGGGCGTGGGCGCCTGAGTCGGGAGTCGGCGCGCTATCCCCTGTCCGGCGGTTCTCGGAAGCGCGCCGGCGGCGAGCGGACGACAGCCGGCAGGGGAATGCGACCCGACGGACGGTACCCACACCAAAAGAGCCGAAACCCGTCCACCACCAGCCGGCCGCCGGACACGGCCGTCCGCGCTCCGTCAGCTAAGTTCGTAGACTCTCCGGCGTCGCGGTGGGCGTAGCTCAGCTGGTAGAGCTCCGGGTTGTGGTCCCGGCGGTCGCGGGTTCGAGTCCCGTCGCTCACCCTCGTAGCGTCGTCCGGATTCGCCGGATCGGGTTTCCCGTGTCGGCGAGTCCTTACAATCTCCCCAGCAATGCGCCACGGTGAGCCCGGAAACGATCGAGCAGTGAGGGTCCGCCGCGCCGTTGCGGTTGCGATTCCCGTCGCCGCTTGCCTCGCAAGCGCGATCCTCTTCGAGCCCGGTCAGGTCGCTCTCTTCGCCGCGCCGGTGCTGCTGCTCGTCGCTCTCTGGCGGGCCGGCGTCGATCCGACCCCGCTTCTCGAGCGGGTGGCCGAGCGGTTCGAACCGCGGGTAGTCCGCGGCTCGCGCCGCATCGGTCGACCGATGCGGGCTCCCGTCCGAGTTGGTGCAGTGGGCCGCCTTGTCTCCCTTTCGCTCGCAGGTCGTGCGCCCCCGGTGGCGTCGGTCTCGGCCGTCGCCTGACGGCCGAGGTCGCAGCAACAGCCGCCCGAACCGCTCGGGCCGCCACGACCAACATCGAGCAAGGAGACAGTTGTGCTCTCTCAACGGAAGTGCGGGGAGGCCCTCGAGCCGACCCATCGATCAGCATTCAGCCGAGCGACCGCAGGATCGTTGGTTCTCCTCATGGTCTTTGCCGCCGGGGCAATGGCCCACGGAGGCGAAACCGCCTACGACTCTGCGGTGACGGCGGTGGATCCGCTCGTCGCCGGTGTCACCGCGACCGTCCCCGGTGGCGGCTCACACCTCGAGCTGACGAATCGATCCGGTCGGGAACTGGTCGTCGAGGGGTACGAGGGCGAGCCCTTCGCCCGGATCCTCGCCGACGGCACGGTCCAGCTGAACCTGAACTCCCCGTCCTACTGGCTCAACAAGGACGTGATGGGCAACGCCCCGGTGCCGCCGTCGGCGAGCGCCGATGCTCGGCCCAGATGGCGCATGCAGGATCGAACGGCGACGTTGGACTGGCACGACCACAGGGTGCATTGGATGAGCACGGCCGTCCCGAGGCAGGTTCGCGACCGGGCCAATCGCACCAAGATCCAAGACTGGACAGTCCCGATGACCGTCGGCGGCAAGCCCACGACGGTGAAGGGAACGCTCTGGTGGCGAGGCGAGAGCGGCGGCTTCCCGACGGTCGCGGTCGTGGCGTTCGGCCTGCTGGCCGGTTTGGTCCTGGGCCTCGCGGTCATCCTCGTCATGCGCCGGAGGGGGATCGGCGGGAACCGGAACGGAAACCGATGAGCCGACTCGCTCCGGTCCTGGCCGCCGCTTCGCTGGCAGCGGTTTGGATTCCGTCCACGGCCGCGGCCCATGCGGTCCTCGAGGGGTCCGCGCCGCGCGCCGGCGAGGTGCTAAGGGCTGCCCCGTCGAGCCTGGTGCTTCGATTCAGCGAGCCGGTGGAAGGCAACTTCGGGGCCATTCGCGTCTACGACGCCAACGGCAAGCGGATTGACCAGGGGGGTGCGTACCACCCGGGGGGCAAGGGCTCCGAACTTGCGGTCAACGTCCGTCGTGACGCCCCGGACGGGTCGGCGACGGCGGTTTGGAGGGTGGTCTCGGCCGACAGCCACGTAGTCAGCGGCGGCCTCGTCTTTGCGATCGGACGGACGACGGTGCCCAACCGATCGGTCAGTGATCTGGCGGCAGAGGGCGAGCCGAGCGTCGCCGTGGATGCGGCGATCGGGATCGCGCGGGGACTCCAGTTCCTCGCGATCGGAGTCGGCCTCGGTGTCGTCCTGTTCCTGCTGCTGACGTGGGTGCCGACCCTCAGCCGCGGCCCGGCCGGGGGAGCAGAGGCGGACCGCCAGCTGAGGAGACGCGCGGTGATCGTTCTCCGGGCCGCCGGGCTCGTCGGACTCATCGCATCGGCATCGGGGATCGTCGCCCAAGGGGCGCTGGCCGCGGGCGTCGGGTTGTTCGGCGGCGGACGCCCGGACGTCGTCATGGACACGCTCGGGACCAGGTTCGGTGCCGTCTGGGCGGGCGCGCTGATCGCATGGGGCTTCGTCGTCGCATTGGCCGGCGTGCTCAGGAGCAGCGGTCGGAGGTCGGCGTGGGTTGCGCCGCCGCTCGCGTTCCTCGCAGCCGTGCCCGCACTGAGCGGCCATGCGACAACCCACTCGCCCACGGGTGTTCTTGCAGCGGCGAACATCGTCCACGTCGTCGCCGTGTCGGCCTGGACCGGTGGGGTCGTCGCCATGCTCGTCTGCGCCCTCCCGGCCTCCCGCGCAGTCGGTCGGAGTGGGGGACGGCTGGCCCTGTCCTCCCTCGAGCGCTTCTCCTCCGTCGCGCTCGGGGCCGTTGCCGTGGTCGTCCTGACCGGGATCCTGCAGTCCCTGCTCGTCCTCGACTCGGTCTCGATGCTCGTCGACAGCGCCTACGGGCGTGCCCTGCTGGCCAAGATCGCCCTGTTGGCAGGCCTGCTGGTCCTGGGCGCCGTCCACCGGCTCGTGGTGCTGCCAAGGATGCGTCTCTCGGACGGAGCACGAGGAGAACGCGGGATCGGGCTCGCGACACGGCTGCTCGCGGCGGAGACGGCCGTCTTCGTAGCGGTGTTCGCCGCCACGGCAGCGCTCGCTTCTTACCCGCCGGTTGCGCCCGATTCGCAGGGGCCGGTCTCGAGGACGATCCAGAGCGGTCCGGTCGAGGTCCAGATGTCCGTCGACCCTGCGCGCGTTGGGGTCAACGTCATACACCTGTACATCGCCGACACGCGCACCGGGGCGTTGGACTCGTCTGCCCGGGAAGTCACCGTGACCGAGGTTTCGTCGGCTGACCCTGAGGGCAAGATCTCCCAGACGGCCCGTCGGGCCGGACCCGGTCACTGGATCGCCGGTCAGGTGCCATTGACCAGCCGGGGAGACTGGAAGGTCTCGGTCGCGATCAGGGTCTCCGAGTTCGAGCAGTACACGGCCGAGGCGACCGTTCCCGTGCGTTGATCGCCTGCGGTCAGCCGAGCCTGCGACGGGCCTCGGTCACGGCGAGTGAGCCGAGGTCCACGACCAGCGCGACGGCTCGCCCGGGCGGCCCCGTGACCGCCCAGGCGGCGAGTCGTCGGTGGGGCGGCATCGTGCGAGGCACGCCTTGACGCTATCGTGCCGCAGCCGTGCGCCCCTACGTAACGACAACCGTCAGTGAGCTCCCCGAAAGCCGGGTCTCGATCGCCTGCGAGGTCTCGCCTGCCGTGCTCCGCAAGGCGATCGACAAGTCAGCCACGAAGATCGGCAAGAACCTCAAGATCCCAGGCTTCCGCAAGGGCCATGTTCCGACCAAGGTGATCATCTCCCGCTTCGGGCGCGAGGCCGTGATCGACGATGCGATCCGGGAGGAGCTTGGCTTCTGGTACGCGGAGGCGTTGGCCGAGTCCGACATCGAACCGGTCGGCGATCCGAAGATCGAGATCGGGGAGATGCCGACAGAGGACGGGTTCCCGCTGCCGTTCACGGTCGAGGTCGGCGTCATACCGACTGCGCAGCTCGGCGACTACCTCGGCATCGAGGTCGAGCGCGAGGAGCTCGACATTTCCGACGAGAAGGTCGACGAGGAGGTCGAGCGTCTCCGCGAGCAGGTCGGCCGGCTCGAGCCGACCGATGAGCCCGCGGCCGACGGCGACACCCTGATGATCAACTACTCGGGCTCGATCGACGGCGAGAAGTTCGAGGGCGGCACCGCGGGCGACCAGACGATCGAACTCGGGACCGGGCGGTTCATCCCCGGCTTCGAGGAGGGCCTTATCGGAGCCAAGAAGGGCGAGACCCGCAACGTCGACGTCACCTTCCCCGAGGACTACCAAGCCGAGCACCTCGCAGGCAAGGAGGCCGTCTTCGAGATGGAGGTCACCGAGGTGCGGCGCAAGCGCCTCCCCGAGGTCGACGACAACTTCGCCACCGAGGTCGGCTACGACTCCGTTCAGGAACTCCGCGACGACATCGTCGCCCGCATGACCGAGGCCGAGGAACGCAGGATCAAGTCCGAGTTCCGCGAGGCCTGCATCGACGCCGTCGCCGAGAAGGCCAAGGTCGAGGTTCCGGACGAGCTGGCGACCGGAAGGGCATCGGAGATGTGGGAGCGGACCGTCAGGGCGCTCGCAGGTCAGGGGATCAGCCGCGAGGCCTACCTCCAGATCGCCGACAAGAGCGAGGAAGAAATGCTCGAGGAGGCGAAGCCCGACGCCGAGCAGAGCCTCCGGCGTGAGGCCGTGATCGCGGCGCTCGTCGCGAAGGAGGGCATCAATCCCGGCGACGACGAGCTCGAGCAGGCGCTCGAGCACTCAGCCGAGCACGAGGGCATCACGCCCGCCGAGCTGCTCGAGAAGCTTCGCGAGGACCTGCGTGACCGCAGGCTGATCCGCGAACTGAGCGCCCGCAAGGCCGTCGACCTCGTCGAGGAGCGGGCCAAGCCCGTTCCCGCCAAGGCGTCCTGAACCGGCGCTGAACCGCTCCGGCGCCCTCGAGGCCGCTGTTAGAGTCGCATCAATCCGCGGGACCGGCCGGGCAATCCCGCCCGCCGGGAGGAATCCGGCCCGCGACGGGAAAGAGATCCGAGCCATGAGTCCACTTGTCCCGATGGTCGTCGAGCAAACTTCACGCGGTGAGCGTGCATTCGACATCTACTCTCGCCTGCTGAGCGAGCGCATCATCTTCCTCGGGACCCCGGTGGATGACCAGATCGCGAACCTGATCGTCGCGCAGCTGCTCCACCTCGAAAGCGAGGATCCCGACAAGGACATCTCGATCTACATCAACTCGCCCGGTGGCTCGGTCTACGCCGGTCTTGCGATCTACGACACGATGCAGTTCATCAAGCCCGACGTCCAGACGATCTGCGTCGGCATCGCGATGTCGATGGGGGCGCTGCTGCTCTCCGGTGGAGCGAAGGGCAAGCGGATGGCGCTGCCCAACGCCAAGATCCTGATCCATCAGGTCTCCTCCAGCTTCCAGGGCCAGGCGACGGACATCGAGATCCACGCCAAGGAGATCATCGACATCAGGCGCAGGCTCGACGAGATCATCGCCCACCACACGGGCAAGCCCGTCGACGAAGTCAAGAACGACACGGAGCGCGACTACTTCATGAGCTCCGAAGAGGCAAGGGATTACGGAATCATCGATCGGGTGATCGAGCACCACTAGGTGCCCGGCGCCCGCCGATGGCCGTCGAACGGTCATGGCAAAGCCAACTGAGACAAACGAACAGCTCCTCTGCTCATTCTGCGGCAAGTCGCAGCGGCAGGTCAAGAAGCTGATCGCCGGCCCGGGCGTCTACATCTGCGACGAGTGCATCGAGCTCTGCAACGAGATCATCGATGAGGAACTCACCCCGGTAACGAACTTCGACCTCGACCACCTGCCCAAGCCGCAGGAGATCCGCTCGATCCTCGACGAGTACGTGATCGGTCAGGACCAGGCGAAGCGGACGCTCTCCGTCGCCGTCTACAACCACTACAAGCGCGTCCGAATGATGCAGTCGGGCGACGAGGAGATCGAACTCCAGAAGTCCAACATCCTGATGCTCGGGCCGACCGGCTGCGGCAAGACGCTGCTGGCCCAGACGCTCGCCCGGATCCTCGACGTTCCCTTTGCGATCGCCGACGCCACTGCCTTGACCGAGGCCGGCTACGTCGGCGAAGACGTGGAGAACATCCTGCTGAAGCTGATCCAGGCCGCCGACTTCGACGTCAAGAAGGCCGAGACGGGGATCATCTACATCGACGAGGTCGACAAGATCGGCAGGCGGGCCGACAACCCCTCGATCACGCGCGACGTGTCGGGCGAAGGCGTCCAGCAGGCACTGCTGAAGATCCTCGAGGGAACTCAGGCCTCAGTCCCGCCGCAGGGTGGCCGCAAGCACCCCCACCAGGAGTTCCTGACGATCGACACGACCAACATCCTGTTCATCTGCGGTGGTGCCTTCGCTCACCTCGAGGACGTGATCAACCGCCGTCTCGGAAGCCAAGGAATGGGATTCGGGCGCGAAGTCGTCTCGAAGGCCGACCACGATCCAGGCGAGGCGTTCGAGCGGTGTCTGCCCGAAGACCTGATCCAGTTCGGCCTGATCCCCGAGTTCGTCGGCCGACTCCCGGTCGTGAGCGCCGTCCACCAGCTCGGTCGCGAGGACCTGATCACGATCCTCACCGAGCCCAAGAACTCGCTCGTCAAGCAGTTCACCCGGTTCATGGAGTTCGACGGGATCGAACTCGTCTTCGCCGACGACGCGCTCGACGCGATCGCCGACAAGGCGCTCGAGCGCGAGACCGGAGCCCGCGGCCTGCGGTCGATCATCGAGGAGACGCTGCTCGACTCCCAGTTCGAGCTGCCGTCGCGCGAGGACGTCAGGAAGTGCGTCGTGACCCGCGAGGCAGTCGAGCGCGGTATCGCGCCGACCCTCGTGACGGAGGCGGTCCAGGGTCCGATCGACGCCGACGACGCAATCGACGCGACCGGCTGACGTCCGCCCGGCGCGGTCGCTCGTAGACTGCGCCGTCGATGACGGAGTCCTCTCTCCCAACGCGCTACGACCCGGGTGACCACGAACCCGGCGTGCTCGCCTCATGGCTGGAGTCCGGCCTCTTCCATCCGGACCCGGAGGGCACGCCAGAGGAGAACTACTCGAGCGCGATCCCGCCCCCGAACGTCACCGGCTCGCTGCACATGGGCCACGCGCTCAACGGGACGATCCAGGACGTCCTGATCCGCCATCACCGGATGCTCGGCCGCAGGGCCAAGTGGATCCTCGGCACCGACCACGCCGGCATCGCGACCCAGAAGCAGGTCGAGAAGGCCGTGCTCGAGGAGGGTACGAGCCGCCAGGAGATGGGCCGCGAGGCCTTCACCGAGAGGGTCTGGGAGTGGCGCGAGCAATACGGCTCGACGATCGTCGACCAGTTCAAGCGAATCGGCGCATCGTGCGACTACTCGCAGGAGCGCTTCACCCTCGACGAGGGGTACGAGCGCGCGGTCCTCGAGGTCTTCGTGCGGCTGTTCGAGAAGGGCCTGATCTATCGCGACAACTACATGGTCAACTGGGATCCGGGGTCTCGTTCGGCGATCAGCGACCTCGAAGTCGAGGAGCGCGAGGTCGTCGACAGGATGGTCGAGATCGCCTACCCGCTCGCCGACGGCTCCGGTGAGCTCGTCGTCGCCCCGGTGCGGCCGGAGCCGAT
>JBAXRO010000037.1:0-18291 GCA_037131165.1 Actinomycetes bacterium
CGCGTCCTGCTGGGGCTGACGGCCGGTCTGGCCTTGGCTTCACTGCTCTGGAAGGTCGCCGTCGTCGTTCATGTCGGAGGGGACAGGCTCGCAGGCACGATTCCCTTGCTGGTGCTCCCGGCGGCACTGGACCAGTTCGCCGTTGGGATGGCGGTCGCGATTCTTCTCGTCCAGGTGCCGGGGCGGTCGCGACTGCTGTCCTTTGCCGGCCGTGCCCCGTGGCTCGGGGCACTGGTCGCTGCTGCCGCCCTGATCGGCCTCGGGCTCGTCTGGAGGATCGGCCCGCTGGCGGTTCTCGAGTCGCCGGGTTGGGGGACCCGGGAGATCCTGACCCACGAGCTGAAGGCGCTGCTTGCCGCAGGCCTGCTGCTGGCCGCCGTCTGTGCCCGCCCGTCGGCCGGTGCCGTCGGGCGGGTGCTCGGGTTCGAGCCGCTCAGGCGGATCGGCGAGATCTCCTATGGCGTCTACCTGTGGCACCTGATGATCCTGATCGTCTTCGCCGGCGCGATCAGGATGGGGTCGCAGGTCGAGTGGATCGGCGGCTCGGAAGGGCTGGTCGGCGGCTGGCCAGGGGTGGCGATTGCTTTCGCAGTGACCATCGCCATCAGCGCAGCCTCGTGGCGTCTGCTCGAGCGGCGACTGATCGCGCGCTCACACCGGCGACCGCGGTGAACCGCACCCGGGCTACGGTCGTGACCACGGTCTTCGCCGGTGCGTCTGCCTGGCAGGCTCCGGCCAACGGTCGGCTTGCCGAGTCGGTTGGAGCTCTGCCGGCAAGCATCGTGTCGTTCCTCGTCGGCGGTTTGTTCCTGCTCGGGTTCGTCGTCTGGCGAGGGGGCTTCGGTTCGGTCCGTTCCATCCCGACCGAGCTGAGGGGAGTTCAGCTTCGTTACCTGAGTGGTGGCCTGATGGGCGCAACCTTCGTCGTGACAGCGGTCCTGACGGTGGAGTCCCTGGGAACGGGAGGGGTCATCGCCACCTCGGTGGCCGGCACGCTCGTTGGAGCAGTCGCGATCGACTGGCTCGGCCTGCTCGGGGTCGTCAAGTCGCCACCGGGGCCGGGGCGCTGGCTCGGTGTCGTCCTGCTCGTTGCCGGGACCGTGATCCTCGGCGGTGGGGCTCCGCGCTTCGCCCCATTGGCCCTGGGCGCCGTCTTCGTCGTTGGCCTGGTGGTTGCCTTCCAGCCGCCGGTCAACGCCCGGCTTGCCCGCATTCTCGGAGGTGGCAGGACGGCGCTGTTCCAGACCGGGGTCGGGCTGGCGGCAATCTGCGCCGTGACCTTCGTCGGCAGCCTTGTCGGGGGCGGAGTTGGTCCAGCGGCTGATCCCGCCCAAGGGGCGCTGCCTTGGTGGGCGCTGACGGGGGGCCTGCTCGGCGCGGCCTACGTGATCTCGACGCTGATGTCGGTCCCGGCGATCGGTGCGGGTGGAGTTGCGGCCGCGTCGATCGCCGGAGGGCTTGCGTTCGGCTCTGTCGCCGACAGCCTCGGGCTGTTCGGGCTCGAGCGGATCCCGCTTGACGCAGCCCGACTGGTAGGGTTGGCGATCCTTGCCGCGGGTGCGGCGCTCGTCCTGCGCCGGGCCCCGCAGAAGCCCGGCCCCTGAACCCTCCGGCTCGTCATTCCCGCTACGCTGCGCTGTCTATGTCAATAACAACCCCAACTGAACCCGTCGGCAAGATCGTGGAGGGCAGCGACGGCCTCCTCCTCGAGATCGACGGCAAGATCGTCCCCAACTACGACGCAACCCTGATCGACTTCAATGAAGGCGACGTGGTGACCGGCAAGGTCGTCCGCATCGACAACGATGAAGTCCTCGTCGACATCGGATACAAGAGCGAGGGAGTGATCCCTGCAGCCGAGCTGTCGATCCGCAAGTCGGTCGACACTCACGACGAGGTCAGCATCGGCGAGGAAGTTGATGCCCTCGTCCTGACCAAGGAAGACCAAGAGGGTCGGCTGATCCTCTCTCGCAAGCGCGCCCGATTCGAGAAGGCTTGGCGGCGCATCGAAGCCGCAGCAGAGGCCGGCACCCCGGTCGAGGGGACGGTCATCGAGGTTGTCAAGGGTGGCCTGATCATCGACCTCGGAGTCCGCGGGTTCCTTCCCGCCTCGCTGGTCGACATTCGCAGGGTCGCCAACCTCGACGAGTTCATGTCGAAGCCGATCGAGTGCAAGGTCATCGAGCTCAATCGCTCCCGCAACAACGTCGTGCTCTCCCGCCGCGCGGTCCTCGAGGAGGAGCGCAAGGAAGTCCGGGAGCGGATTCTCGACCGCCTCCAGCCGGGCGCGATCGTCGAGGGAACGGTCTCCAACATCGTCGAGTTCGGCGCTTTCGTCGATCTCGAGGGCATCGACGGACTGATCCACATCTCCGAGCTGTCGTGGTCGCACGTCAATCACCCCAGCGAGGTCGTCGCGATCGGCGATCAGGTCAACGTCAAGGTCATCGACATCGACCGCGACCGCCAGCGAATCTCGCTCGGCCTCAAGCAGACCCAGGCTGACCCTTGGCAGGAGGTCGTCGACCGTTACGGAATCGGCGAAGAATCGGTCGGGAAGGTCACCAAGTGCGTCCCGTTCGGCGCGTTCGTCGAGATCCTCGACGGCATCGAGGGGCTCGTCCACATCAGCGAACTCTCCGAGGAGCACGTCGAGAACCCACGCGAAGTCGTTGAACCCGGCATGAACGTCAGGTTCAAGGTGCTCGACATCGACTTCGAGCGGCGCAGGGTCTCCCTTTCGATGAAGAGAGCCGACGGCGACCAGCCCGAGACTCTCTCCTCGCCCCCGACCGACCTGAGCGTCGACGAGCCGACTCCCGAGGAAGAGGCCGCCGCGGCGGCAGTCGAGGTGGCCGATGCCCCCGAGGCCGAGGCCGCAGTCGAGGCGCCCGAGGTGGACGTTCAGCCCGTCGAAGCCGACGTGGTCGAGCATGCGGAGTCCGAGTCGGCTCCCGAGCCGGAGGCCGAAGCGGAGGCGCCGGCCGAGGCTGAGTCCAGCGAACCGGCAGCCGACGAGCCCGCCGATTCCGACTCCTGAGCGAGTCCCGTTCATTGGCCTGACCGGCGGTATCGGCGCCGGTAAATCGACTGCGCTCGAGCTCCTCGCGGAGCTCGACTGCTCGATCCTTTCCGCCGACGCGGTCGTTCATGAGGTCCAAGCGCGCGCAGAGGTCGTCGAGGCGATAGTCGGGCGGTTCGCCGAGTCGGTTGCTCCGGGGGGAAAGGTCGATCGGGCGGCATTGGCGCGGGTCGCCTTCAGTGAGCCGAGCGGCCGCGAGTGGCTGGAGACGCTTATCTGGCCGCTCGTCGGGAAGCGGATCGCCGAGTGGCGGACCGAGCAGGAAGCCGTCCAGCCGAGGCCGAGGGCGGCAGTCGTCGAGGTGCCGCTCTTGTTCGAAAGCGGGATGGACTCGGTCTTCGACTCGACGATCGCGGTGACGGTCGACGAGGCGGTGAGGGAACAGCGCGCCCGATCGCGCGGACACGAAGCGGTGGATGAACGGACAGCAAGGCAGCTGAGCCAGGACCAGAAGGCCGCTCGAGCAACGGTCAGGGTCGCCAACGACGGGACCCGAGATGCACTGAGGGACGCATTGTCCTCAGCCCTCGGCACTATCGGGGTGTGACCAGGCGAGCCGTCCTCCTGATCTTCCTCGGGCTTGTCGCCGTGATCGCGGCGAGCCAGATCCCGAAACTCGGATCCAAGGTCGAGCGGATCGGCCTCCCGCTCGAGCACTCGAACGTGATCCGCCAGCAGGCGCGTGAGAAGGGATTGCGGCCCGAGCTGATCGCGGCCGTCATCTACGCGGAGACGAAGTTCAACGCGAGGCGTTCGCCGGCCGGAGCGGAGGGGCTGATGCAGCTGCTCCCCTCGACGGCGCACTTCATAGCCAAGCGCTCCGGCGGCACTGCGTTCGAGACCGCGGATCTCGCAGATCCGGAGGTGAACATCCGCTACGGGTCGTGGTACCTGCGCTACCTGCTCCAGCGTTACAACGGCAGCGAGCCCGAGGCGGTTGCCGCGTACAACGCCGGCATGGGCAACGTCGACCGCTGGAAAGCGAAAGCCAACTCCGAGGGCAGATCGTTCAGCGAGTCGGACATCGGATTCCCGGAGACGCGCGCCTATGTAGAGCGGGTGTTCGGCGCCGAGCGTGACTACCGCAGTGTCCACGGCCGCGAGCTGGGGATCACCCCTCGGGGCTGAGCCGAGTCCCGACCACGTTGTCCTGCTAGCTTCTCGGCATGAAGGTTTTCGTGACCGGGGCCACCGGGTTCATTGGTGGGGAACTTGCGAAGCGCCTGCGCGACAGGGGCGACGACGTCGTCGCGCTCGTGAGGAACCCGGCGAAGGCGACCGGCCTCGAGGCGATCGGCTGCGAGGTCGTTGCCGGTGATCTCGACGACATCGCGGCGATCAAGGCCGGGCTCACCGGCTGCGACTCGGCAGTTCACTGCGCCGCCGTCTACGAGGTTGGGATCCCTGAGAGCGAGATGGGGGCGATGCGCCGAGCGAACGTCGACGGCACGGCCAACGTCCTTGGTGCCGCACTCGAGACGGGGGTCTCCAAGGCGGTCTACGTCTCGACGATCGGCGCCTACGGCAACACCCACGGCAAGGTCGTCGACGAGGAGTACGTCCACCCCGACCAGGGCTACACCTCCTGCTACGAGGAGACCAAAGTGCTCGCCCACCGCGCCGCGGAGGACATTGCCGCCAAGGGACTACCGCTGGTGATCGTCCAGCCCGGTGGCGTCTATGGGCCCGAAGACCACAGCGCACTCGGCGAGGTGATCACGAAGTTCGCCAAGCGCCAGCTTCCGGCGATGCTCTTCCCCGACCTCGGCATGAGCCTTGTCCACCGCGACGACGTGGCCGAGGGAATCCTGCTCGCACTCGACCGGGGCAAGGTCGGCGAGTCGTACAACCTTGGCGGCCAGATCGAGACGATGCGCGGGCTGATCGCAACCGAGGCTCGCGTGCTCGGCAGGAAGGCCCCGCGACTGACCATCCCCGCCGGACTTGTCAAGGCACTTCATCCGATCGGCAAGGTCGCCGGCCCGGCGATCGGTGCCGGCCCCAATCTCAAGGAGCTCGTCGCGAGCGCGGACGGGGTGACCTTCTGGGCCTCGAGCGACAAGGCCAAGCGTGAGCTCGGTTACAGCCCGCGCGACCTCGAGGAGGGCCTGCGCGAGACGCTGGCCGCCGAAGGCCTGCTCAAGTAGCGACGGTCGCTCCCACGGGTATCGTGGGCGACGGTGCCTGCGTTCCGTCTCGACAGCGACTTCGCCCCGGCCGCCGACCAACCGAAGGCGATCGAGGGCCTCGCGCTCGGACTCGGCGCGGGTGAGAGGTTCCAAACATTGCTTGGCGCCACCGGCACCGGCAAGACGATGACGATGGCGGCGACGATCGCAGAGGTTCAGCGTCCGGCGCTCGTCATCGCGCACAACAAGACCCTCGCCGCCCAGCTTTGCAACGAGTTCCGGACGTTCTTCCCCGACAACGCAGTCGAGTACTTCGTCTCCTACTACGACTACTACCAGCCAGAGGCCTACGTGCCGAGCCGCGACCTCTACATCGAGAAGGACTCCTCGATAAACGAGGAGATCGACAGGCTCCGCCACGCCGCCACCGCAGCTCTGTTCGCAAGGCGCGACGTGATCATCGTCGCCTCGGTCTCATGCATCTACGGCATGGGTTCGCCCGACTCGTACGACGCGAACCTCCAGACCCTCACCAAGGGCTCGGAGATCGACCGGGATGACCTCCTGACGAGGCTCGTGCGCAACCAGTACAAGCGCAACGACACAGTCCTCGAGCGTGGCGGATTCAGGCTGAGGGGGGACACGTTGGAGGTCATGCCCGCCTACATGGAGACGGCGTACCGGGTCGAGTTTTTCGGTGACGAAGTCGAACGGTGCCAAGCGTTCGATCCGATGACGGGCGAGCTGATCGAGGACGACATGGGTCATGTCGCGATCTGGCCCGCGACGCACTACAACGTCAATCCGGACGTCATCTGGGACGCGGTGCGCGAGATCGGACGCGAACTCAACGAGCGCTGCAACGAGCTCGAAGCAGAGGGCAAGAGTCTCGAGTCACATCGCCTCAGGCAGCGCACCCAGTACGACATGGAGATGCTCAAGGAGACTGGCTTCTGCAACGGCATCGAGAACTACTCGCGGATCCTCGACGGGCGACAGCCAGGCGACCGGCCCTTCTGTCTGCTCGACTATTTCCCTGACGACGCCGTCTGCTTCATCGACGAGAGCCACCAAACGGTGCCGCAGATCGGCGGCATGTTCGAGGGAGATCGCTCGCGCAAGCAGACGCTGATCGACTTCGGCTTCAGGCTCCCGTCCGCGCTCGACAACCGACCCCAGAAGTTCGAGGAGTTCCTCGAGCACACCGGGCAGATCGTCTTCGTCTCCGCGACCCCCGGGCAGTTCGAACGCTCGAAGTCGAGCCGGATCGTCGAGCAGATCGTGCGCCCCACGGGAATTGTCGACCCACCGATCTCCGTCAGGCCGACGACAAACCAGATCGACGACCTGATCGCCGAGATGAAAGGCGTGATCGACGACGGCTGGCGCGCGCTGGTGACCACCCTGACCAAGAAGATGGCCGAGGATCTGACCGATTATCTGCTGGAGGCGGGAGTCAAGGTCCGATACCTGCACAGCGACATCGACACGCTCGAGCGGATCCAGATCATCCGGGAGCTGCGACTCGGCGAGTTCGACGCCCTGATCGGCGTCAACCTGCTGCGCGAGGGACTCGACCTCCCCGAGGTGGCTCTCGTCGCGATCCTCGATGCCGACAAGGAGGGATTCCTGCGGGGGGAGACGGCCTTGATCCAGACCATCGGCCGTGCAGCGCGCAATACGGCGGGTCGGGTGATCATGTACGCCGATCGCGAGACGGCGGCAATGGCATCGGCACTGAGCGAAACCGACCGGCGGCGGGTGATCCAGCTCGCCTACAACGAGGAGCATGGGATCGAGGCGACCACGATCAGCAAGGGGGTCAGCGACATCGCCGAGTTCCTCCAAGGGGAGTCGAAAGTCCCACGCAGCCGCCGCAAGAAGGTCGAGGCGGAGGGACTCAGTGCCCAGGAGCTGGAGTCGGCGATCGTCGAACTTGAGGAGGAGATGCTCACTGCGGCCGAGGAACTCCGGTTCGAGCGGGCAGCGAGCCTGCGCGACGAGATCCGATCGCTGAAACGCCGCCTCGACGTCGCCCAGGTGACCGGCCGCTGACAACCCGAGCCTCGAGTGTCGGGAATCCGGTTCTGCCGACGACCACTTCCACGGGGCGCCGACCGGCGTCGCCATCGAGGATGGAAGGGGATCGGACCGAATGTGGATGTTCACCGGGAGGGGCTTCTACTCCGTGGTTGCCACGGACGATGGAGGTGATCTGATGATCCGGGGCAGGGTTCGCGCCGATCTTGAGGGCCTGCTCCCGATCCTTGAGCCGTTCGCGCGGGGCCGCAAGCTGATCGAGACCCCACGGGCCGACTACCGCTATCGCCTCGTTGTCGACACCGACGAGTGGCTCCGGATCGCCGAGGTTCTCGCTGCCGAGGTCGATTACCCGAACTTCAAGGCCGAGGTTGCAAGCTCGAATCCTGCAAGGGCGGCGACCTACGGTCGCGTGTGGCACATTCATCACGATGAACTCGAACGCGAAGACCGATCCGGCCGCTGATGCTGCCGAGGCGCTCCGAGCTGCGGCGGCCGAACTGATTGCCCGCGCGGAGCAGCTCGAGCAGCGGGCAGCCGAGGCGGCAGCCGCTGAGCCGGTCCGGCCGCTTGCGCCGGCTGTCGACGAGGAGGAGGTCAACGCCCGGCTCGTCGCTCTCGATCTCTCAAGCCGCGGAGTGGGCCGAGCCGAGGCCGAGTCGCTGCTGGCAGAGCAGTTCCCCTCGGTCGACCGGGCGGCGCTGCTCGACCGCTTCTTCGGCGCCTGAGCCGCCGGCCGGGCCTGCAAATCAGATGCGGCCGGAGGGTCGCCCAGCCGCGCCGATAGGCTCACCGCGTGGCCCATCAGGACCGAATCGTCGTCAGCGGAGCGCGCGAACACAACCTGCGCGGCGTCGACGTCGAGATACCGCGGGATTCGCTCGTCGTGATCACCGGTCTCTCCGGTTCCGGCAAGTCGTCGCTGGCCTTCGACACGATCTACGCCGAGGGCCAGAGGAGGTACGTCGAATCGCTCTCCGCCTACGCGCGCCAGTTCCTCGGCCAGATGGACAAGCCCGACGTCGACTCGATCGAGGGGCTCTCGCCCGCGATCTCGATCGACCAGAAGACCACCTCTCGCAACCCCCGATCGACGGTCGGCACCGTCACCGAGATCTACGATTACCTCAGGCTGTTGTGGGCGAGGGTCGGGAAGCCGCACTGTCATGTCTGTGCCAAGCCGATCACCGGGCAATCGGCCGAACAGATCATCGAGCGAGCGCTCGACCTGCCGCAGGGAACGAAGTTCCTCGTCAACGCACCGGTGGTCCGCGGGCGCAAGGGCGAATTCAAGAACCTTTTCGACGAGCTCAGGGGCGAGGGCTTCGCCCGGGTCAAGGTCGACGGGACCGTGCTCAGGCTCGACGAGGACATCGAGTTGGACAAGAAGTTCAAGCACGACGTCTCGGTGGTGGTCGACCGCTTGACGATCCGCGACGACGTTCGCCGGCGGCTCGCTGAAGCCGTCGAGACCGCGTCGGCACTGGCTGACGGGCTTGTCGAGATCGAGAACGCGGAGACCGGCGAGACGACTCTCTACAGCGAACGGTTCGCCTGTACCGAACATGGTCCGGGGCTTCCCGAGCTCGAGCCGAGGGTCTTCTCGTTCAACAGCCCGCACGGTGCCTGTGACCGTTGCCACGGCTTGGGCGCTCAGCTCGAGGTCGATCCCGACCTCGTCGTGCCGAACCCCTCGCTTTCGATCGAGGGGGGCGCGTTGGCCCCGTGGGCTGCGTCTGCCGCCGACTATTACCGCCAGCTGACGACTTCGCTGGCCGAGCGCTACGAGGTCCCGCTCGACGTGCCGTGGAGGGACTTGACCGACGAGCAGCAGCAGGTCTTCCTCTACGGCACGGACGGGGAGAGGGTCGATGTCGCCTACAAGAACCGCTACGGCCGTCGGCGGCGCTACGCGAGCCGGTTCGAAGGGCTGATACCGCAGCTCAAGCGCCGTCACTCCGAGACCGAGTCCGACATGGTCAAGGACAAGATCGAGGAGTACATGAGCCTCATCGACTGTCCCGAGTGCGACGGCCAGCGCCTGAGGCCGGAGGCCTTGGCTGTCACGGTCGGCGGGTCGAGCCTCAGCGGGTTCACCGGTCTTTCGGCGTCGCGCGCGCTCGAGTGGATCCGGGACCTGGAGCTCTCCGACCACGACCGCAGGGTTGCCCGCCTGCTGCTGAGGGAGATCGAAGAGCGGTTGCGCTTCCTCGACGACGTCGGCGTCGGTTATCTGTCGCTCGCTCGTGCCGCCGGCACTCTCTCAGGCGGGGAAGCCCAGCGGATCAGACTCGCAACTCAGATCGGCTCCGCCCTCGTGGGGGTGCTTTACGTCCTTGACGAGCCCTCCATCGGCCTCCACCAGCGCGACAACGAACGGCTGATCGGCACGCTCGAGAGGCTGCGCGACATCGGTAACACCGTTCTGGTCGTCGAGCACGATGAGGGGACGATGAGGGCGGCCGACCACCTGATCGACATGGGGCCGGGCGCGGGTGAGCACGGCGGCTACGTTGTCGCCGCGGGCACCGCAGCGGAGGTCACCGACGTCGAGGACTCGATCACTGGCCAGTACCTCTCGGGCAAGCGGGCGATCCCATTCCCTGCGAAGCGACGCAAGCCGACGGGCAAGCTGACTGTCACGGGTGCGGTCGAGCACAACCTCAAGGACGTGACGGTCGACTTCCCGCTCGGCGTATTCACCTGTGTCAGTGGAGTGTCGGGATCGGGCAAGAGCACCCTGGTAAACGACATCCTGCTGCGGAGTGCCTCGGCCACGCTGCAGCGAGCACGCACCCGGCCCGGTCGCCACGGGGGAGTGAAGGGTCTCGAGCAGCTCGACAAGGTGATCGCTGTCGATCAGTCCCCGATCGGGAGGACCCCGCGGTCGAACCCGGCCACCTACATCGGCCTGTTCGACCAGGTCCGCGAGCTGTTCACAAAGACCCCGGAGGCGAAGGCCCGCGGGTATCGACCCGGGCGCTTCTCGTTCAACGTCAAAGGCGGACGCTGTGAGGTTTGCCGCGGCGACGGCCAGTTGAAGATCGAGATGCACTTCCTGCCCGATGTCTACGTCCCCTGCGAGCAGTGCGATGGAAGGCGCTACAACCGGGAGACACTGGAGGTCCGGTTCAAGGGCAAGACGATCAGCGACGTGCTCGACATGCCGTGCGAGGAGGCGCTGGAATTCTTCTCGGCCATCCCGAAGATCCACCGCAGGGTCAAGGCCCTCTGCGACGTCGGGCTCGACTACATGCGGCTCGGTCAGCCGGCCACGACCCTTTCGGGGGGCGAGGCCCAAAGGGTCAAGCTGGCTGCCGAGTTGTGCAAGGTCGCGACCGGCAGGACCCTTTACGTCCTTGACGAGCCCACCACCGGCCTGCACTTCGCCGACATCGAACGCCTGCTGGAGGTGCTCCAGAGGCTTGTCGACTCGGGCAACAGTGTCGTCGTGATCGAACACAACCTCGACGTGATCCGAGCAGCGGATCGGATCATCGACCTCGGTCCCGAGGGTGGCGAGGGTGGAGGTCGGGTAATCGCATCCGGGACACCTGAACAGGTCGCCGAGGTCAACGAATCCCACACGGGGCACTTCCTTCGGGACGCCCTCGCAGCTCCCGGGAGGGTGGGGACCCCGGCGCCGCGCCGGACCACCCGCTCCAAGCCGGCCGGGAAGGCCAAACCGAAGAAGGTCAAGGCCGCGACCAAGCCGAGGGCCGCAGCGAAGCGCACCCCCAAGGCTGCTGCCTGAGGCCGATGTCGGGAGGCGGCGCGGGAGCTGACTGGACGGCCTGGCGGGCCAAGTGGCGCTGGTACCACCGGGACCTGTTGCCTTGGAGGAGACTCGAGTTGCATCGCAGGCTTGCCGCGGCAGGAGCATTTGCTCGGATGCCGCTCCACGGGGAGCCTCTCGAGATGCTCCGCGAGGGGCGGCTGGAGCTGGGCAGGGACACGGTCTTCGAGCCGCTGGTCTGGCTTACAGGCGGTGATCACGGCCGCATCCGCCTCGGCGAGGGGGTGCTGCTCAACATCGGGGTGATGGTTGCGGCGCTCGAGCTGGTCGAGATCGGCGAGCACACGATGATCGCCAACGGCTCGGTGATCACCGATTCGAACCATCGGTTCGACGATCCAACCCTGCCGGTCACCCACCAGGGCTTCACGACCAAGGGGCCGACGAGGATCGGCTCGAACTGCTGGCTCGGAGCCAACGTGACGGTGACCAGCGGGGTGACGATCGGCGAGCGATGCGTGGTCGGGGCCAACAGCGTGGTCGTCTCCGACGTGCCCGACTTCTCGATCGTTGCTGGAGCACCCGCGAAGTTGATCCGCGAGATACCCCGGAGCTGAACCACAAGTCGGGCGGCAACGTCTCACGGCCAGGTGATTCTCTCCACGAACGCATCTGACGGGTGTACAGTTCGAGCATGCTTGGAGCCGCATCAAGTCAGGTCTTCGGTCCGGTGCAACAGGTCAACAGCTTGGCTTGGGTAAGCGCTCTCGCGCTGCTGATCGCCGTCTGGGGCGGCGTGCTCGCGGTCCTGATCGGCAGGACGAAGGAGAGGACCCGCCGTCAACGGGCGAGCCTTGCCGTCGCGGCCCGTTTCGGAGGCTGTGGGGGTCCCCGCAGCGGCGGCCATCAGCCAGTCGGGCCCGCGCTGGTTGATCGCCCCGTGATCGTTGGCCGGGTCAGGCCGGCAGTCAGCAGGCGGATCCGCCATCAGGTGGACCGCCACGCGCGGAGCGGCGACCCGAGGTTCCGCTACGGGATGCCTCGCTCCTTTTCCTGAGTCCGGGCTTTCTTGAGGAATCCGTAAGGAAGCGCTGTCATAGTTGACTCGTTGGCCGCGACCGTACGTCGCAGAGTCAACCTTCAACAAGAGACAAGGAAGCCATCTTGATCGCCCTGATTGCCGTAGCCGCCGTCGTTCTGATCCTGATCGTCTGGTTCGTCGCGCTCTACAACCGGCTCGTGAGTCTCAGGGTTGCCGCCGACGATGGCGAATCGGAGATCGACGTCCAGCTCAAGCGACGTCACGACCTGATCCCGAACCTCGTCGAGAGTGTCAAGGGTTACGCTGCCCACGAGCGCGGAACCTTTGATGAGGTGACAGCTGCCCGAACGGCTGCTGTCGGCGCCAGTGGCGTTGCCGCCCAAGGGGCTGCCGAGGGTCAGCTGACTCAGGCGCTCGGGAGGCTGTTCGCTGTGGCGGAGGCCTATCCGGACCTGAAGGCGAACCAGAACTTCCTCCAGCTGCAGGGTGAACTCACTGCCACCGAGGATCGCCTCCAGGCCGCCCGCCGCTTCTACAACACGACGGTCAAGGCCCTCAACACCGCCTGCCAGACGATCCCGAGCAAGTTCATTGCACCGATCGCGAAGGTCACCGAGCGCGAGTTCTTCGAGCTCGAGGACCAGGCCGAGGCAGCTGTCCCGCAGGTCTCGTTCAGCTAGCGGGGGTTCGGGCCATGCCCCCGCTCGACGCTCAGATCAAGAGCAACCAGCGCAGGAGTCGCTGGTTGTTCCTCTTGTTCTTCATCGTCTACGCCTTCCTCGGGCTCGCTGTCTCCCTGCGCTTCGGCAGTGGGGCTCTTGTCGGGTTCGGCGTGGCGGCAGTCGTGATCGTGGTCTTCACCCTGACGATGGGCGACGACATGGCGGTCGCGATGGCACATGCGAAGAAGATCGAGAGTCGCGACCAGAACCCCAGGGTTTGGGATGCCGTCGAGGTCATGGCGATCGCCGCAGGGCAGCCGATGCCGAGGGTCTACGTCTCGCCCGATCCGGCGCCCAACGCCTTTGCTGCCGGCAAGGACCCTGAGCAGGCGATTGTCTGTGTCAACCAAGGACTGCTGGACCTGCTCGACAAGGCCGAGCTCGAGGGTGTGGTTGCCCATGAGATGGCCCACGTCAAGAACTACGACGTCAAGCTGATGACCTACGCTGCCGTGCTCGCCGGCGGAATCGCCCTTCTGGCCGAGTGGCTCTCCTACACCCTGTTCTGGGGTGGCGGGCGCGATCGCGATAGCCAGACCGCGGCGATCGGCGCGATAGTTACGCTGCTCGCCGTGATCCTCGCACCGCTGGCAGCGCTGCTGATCCAGATGTCGATCAGCCGCCGGAGGGAGTTCCTCGCAGACGCGTCGGCAGCCGAACTGACGAAGTACCCGCAGGGCCTCGCGTCCGCCCTGCGCAAGCTGGGGGCCAGTGAGATCCCGGCCGAGACCGGGTCGAGCGCCACAGCTCACCTCTGCATCGTCGCGCCGCTTGGAGCGAGGGGGAAGGCGTCGTCACTGTTCAGCACCCATCCCCCTGTCGAGGACCGGATCGCTCGGCTCGACGAGCTGGCTGCAGGGCAGATGCACAACAGCTCGCCCGCAGTCGCCTGAGTGGAGGACGGAACCGGGCGTCCCGGAGACCGGCGGGGCCCAGCTCCGGTCGATTGTCCCGGTGGCGGGCCGGCTCAGGCGGAACCGGCCGCCCCAAGATCCTCGCGCATCGCAGCCAACTCCGAAGGGTCGATCGCATACACATGCTCCGGTCCGGGGTAGGCTCCCGACCGCACATCCCCTGCGTAGGAGGCAACGGCTTCGACTGCCGCCGAGCGCAGGTCCGCGTAGCGACGGACGAATTTCGGGTCTTGCCCGTCCCTCATGCCGAGCAGGTCGTGGAAGACGAGCACCTGACCACTGGTCGACGGACCCGCTCCGATCCCGATCGTCGGGACGGAAACTCGCTCGCAGATCAGCTCCGTAACGGCAGCGGGGACACACTCGACGACGATCGCGAAGCAGCCGGCCTCCTCGAGGCGTCGAGCGTCTTCGAGCACCTTGGCGGCCGCTTCGGCCGTCTTGCCCTGGGCGCGGTATCCGCCGAGCGCGGTTGCCGTCTGCGGGGTCAGGCCGATGTGGCCCATCACCGGGATGCCTGCTGAGACGATCGCTGCTGCCCGAGTGGCGCTTGATCCACCGCCTTCGAGCTTGACCGCGTCGCAGCCTGCCTCCTTGATGAAGCGTTGGGCGTTGGCGACCGCGATTTCATCTGACGCCTCGTACGACCCGAACGGCATGTCGCCGACGATCAGCGGGATTCTGGCCCCGCGTCTGACGGCGGCCGAGAGCATCACCATCTCGTCGACTGTGATCGGGACCGTCGAGTCGTGGCCGAGCACGACCATCGCCGCGCTGTCGCCGACGAGGATGATGTCGGCTCCGCCGGCCTGAGCGACCTGAGCGGATGGGTGGTCGTACGCGGTGACCATCACTATCGGGTCCTCCGTCCGGTGCATCTCAGCGAGCTCGCCGATCGTTATGGGACGCCTGCTGGGAGCTTCGGACTTCTTGGTGATCTCGATCGGAAGCGTTGACATGGCCTTCTCCTTGCTTTGGCCTCAGGTGGTCGACGCCGCGCGCCGCGCGGTCGCCGCCCCCTTGGCGGTTTGGTGTGACGTTCTGAATCGGGTGCTGCCGGTGAAGATGGGTTCGTTGTCGATCAGGCGGGTGCGTTCGGTCCGTGCGGCGACGAAGACGCGGGGGAGGTGGGCCGGATCGGCGTCGCACGAGTGGCGCGCGGGGTCGGCGCAGCTCGTCAGGTCGTCGGCATGGCGGATCTCGAGGTAGTCGACTTCCAAGCCCGCCTCATTGAGCCGGGCCGATGCTGCGCCGAGTGCGACAGCGGGATTGCCTTCGCCCTGGCTGGCGGCGTCAGCCAACGAACGGAGGGCAGCCGGAAGGGCTGCGGCCTGTGATCGCTCAGCGTCGCTGAGGTTGGCGTTGCGGCTGCTCATCGCGAGGCCGTCGGGCTCCCGCACCGTCGGGCAGGGGATGATCCTCAAGGAGGGGTGGAGGTCGCTGGCCATCCGCGTCACGATCCTCAGTTGTTGCCAATCCTTCTCACCGAAGCAGGCGAAGTCGGGCCGGACGAGGCCGAAAAGCCGGGCCACGACAGTCGTGACGCCGTCGAAGTGGGAGTCCCCGCGTGAGCGCCCGCAAAGGACGCCGGTGAGGCTTCGGTCGGCGAGGACGGTTGTGGCGAACCCCTCCGGGTAGACGTCCTCGAACCGTGGGAGAAAAAGGACGTCGCAGCCGGCCGACTCGAGAAGCTCCGAATCGGTTGCCTCGTCCCGTGGGTAGGCGTCGAAGTCCTCGCCAGGGCCGAACTGGGTCGGGTTGACGAACACGCTGGCGACAGTCATGCCTCCCTCGGCGACCGATGAGCGCACGAGCGAAAGGTGGCCCTGATGGAGCGAACCCATCGTCGGCACGAACCCGATCGGCCCGTTCGAGGCCATTCCCGTGGGACGGATCGCCTCCTCCAACTCCGACTGACTTCTGACCGTGATCATGTCCGTGCTCCCGTCGCCGCAAGGCGTTCGGTGGCCCGGCAGAGCTCGTCGAAGAGCGGAAGGAACTCGGGCAGCCGGGTCTCGATCTCGCTGCGCTGGCGAGCCACAGTGGCGTGATCGCCTCGGGCAACCGGGCCGGTCAGCGAGCGTTCGGCCCCGCTGGCCGCCCAGTTGGCGACAGTCCGCTCCACCAATGGGAGCAACCCGTCACGGGGGAGGCCAGCCGAGGCGGCAAGGGACTCGGCTGCGGATTCAAGCGTAAGCAGGAAGTTCGACGCGACCGAGGCGGCGGCGTGGTAGGCCGCCCGGTCTGCGTCAGCGATCTGGACCGGTGTCATGGCGAGGTCGGAGGCGATCCGGCGGGCGACCTCGAGCGAGCGCTCATCGCTTCCATCGACTGCCGCGAAGGCCCCGGCCAACTCGCCGGGTTCGCCCGTCAGCGTCATCAGGGGATGCAGGCAGAAGGCCGGGGTGCGCGGGAGCAGCTCGAGGCCATGGGCTCCGCAGCAGTGGCCGATCAGCGGGCCGTCCGCCACTTCGGAGGCGACCGACCGGACTGCCGAGTCGGGAACGCAGATCAGGACGACCTCGGCGGACGCAGGCAATTCCTCGTCGCGACCGAGGGGCCCGATGACAAGGTGGCCGGCATCGCTGAGGCCGTGCTCGAATGCCTTGCCGGCGCGGCCACCCCCGATCAGTGCGATGGCCAAGGGCTTACCTCCGGCTGCTGGGCCGGCCGCAGGCGCAGGGGCGTGCGCTTCGGTGTGGGATTCCAGATCCAGTTCCCGCATCGGGATACCGGTCGTGGTGGCGATTTTGGATTTCGGTTCCCTGCGGGAGTCCTGCCGGTTGCCCGTGCCTGCTCCCGGAACCTGCCCTAACTGTACACGCAAGATCCGGCGCCGTAGCCGATCGAATGCCTCGGCCAGTCGTGGCCATGCGAAACTGCGGCCATGGAGGCAGTCGGAGACGAGGGCTCCCTCGATTCGAGGGAACGGAGCCTCAGGCGCGTTTGCGATCAGGCCAGTCGCTGTGAGCGGTGTGGACTCAGTGAGACTCGCACCCAGGTCGTATTCGGTTCCGGCAGGGCCGACGCCGAGGTGATGTTCATCGGTGAGGCACCCGGGGCCGACGAGGATCGGCTTGGGACGCCGTTCGTGGGACGGTCCGGAAGGCTGCTCGACGGGTTGCTCGCCGAGGCCGGGATCGAGCGCGAGGAGGTCTTCATTGCGAACGTCCTCAAGTGCCGCCCGCCCGAGAACCGCGACCCAAGGCCGGTCGAGATCGAGTCGTGCTCGGTCTGGTTGGCAAAGCAGATGGAGCTCGTGGAGCCAAGGCTCGTTTGCACTCTGGGCAACTTTGCAACCAAGCTCCTGAGGGGTGACCCGACGGGGATCACGAAGGTCCACGGAACACCGGAGATCAAGACCGTCGCTGGCAGGCGGGTTCGGCTCTACCCGCTGTTCCACCCTTCGGCTGCGCTGCGGTCGACCACGACGCTCGGACTGTTGCGAGCCGACCTGATGCGGATCCCGGATCTCGTGGGGCTACCGCTGCCTGCGCCCGAAGCGCCGATCGGTGGGCGGAGTCCCGGCGAGGTGCCCGGCCGTCAACTCGGCCTGCTCGATCCCGAGTAGGTCCGGTCCTACTCCGGCGAGTCCGGGTGACCGCCCGCCGATGGCCCGCGCCATGGCCTATTGGGGATCACTTGGTCGATCGGGACCTTCGGTTGAGGCCGGGACCTGCGGTCTCTGGCCAGTGCCGGGACCAGGGCGAGGCCGGACCTGAGACCGCGAAGCCAGGACCGGAGGGTCCCTGCCCGGAAGTGATGCCAGGCCCAGGCCGCCTGGCGGTAGAGGACGGGACCGAGCCACCGCGGAGGGAAGTGACTCGCGACGATCGCGATCGTGTTCCGCTCGACCCAGAGGGTCGCGCCCCCGGAGAGAGCGCGCTCGGACCCTCCACCTGCGTGCCGGGCGACAGCCGGTTCGTAGAGGCAACGCCAGCCGGCCTGCCTCAGCCGGAGTCCGAGTTCGACGTCCTCGAGGTAGGTGAACAGCCTCTCGTCGAAGCCACCCACCCCGGTCACAGCTGAGCCGCGGTAGAGCGCCGCGCCGGCGCAGGCGCTCCAGACCTCGCCTGGGGAGTCGAAACGCCCGTCATCGACCCGGAACCGGCCCCGCTGCTCGGTCGCGCCGTCGCGCCGGAGAAAGTCGCCGGTGTCATAGATCAAGCTGGGATCCACGAGGTCAACCATCTTGGTGGCGACCGAGGCCGCCCCGGGGTTGGCGATCAGCACTTCTCGGGTTCGCTCGAGCCAATCCGGCTCGAGTTCGATGTCGGAGTTGACAAGGGCCACCAGCTCACCGGTCGCCAAGGCGATCCCGCCGTTGGCTGCAGCGGCGAACCCACGGTTCTCGGGCCAACTCTCGACCCGGACGTGAGGCCAGCGGCGGGCGAGGTGATCGACTGAGCCGTCAGTCGATCCGTTGTCGACGACGATCGTCTCGAGTGGCCTCCTCGACTGGCGCTCGAGTGAGCCGAGCACGCCGTCGAGCCAGCGCATGCCGTTCCAGTTCGGGATCACGACGGAGACTTCGCCGCGCCGTGGCTCGTTCTCGACCGTCAACCCTTCCAACCCCTTCGAGCCGATCTGAGCGCCCGCAGGCGCTTGCGCTCCTTCGTCGCATCG
>JBAXRO010000038.1:0-18227 GCA_037131165.1 Actinomycetes bacterium
ACCGTTGCCCAACCATGGGGCGGACGGGGCGGGGCGAGTCCTTCCCGTGCGCAGGCACCGCGGGTACGCTCGCTCTTGATGGCCGACTCACGATCCGACGACCGGCCCGGGCCCGGCCCGCCGCGAACCGGTTCGCTCCCGGAGCCTGAGACGGCGCTCGAATGGCTCTCGGCGATGCTGCTCGTCAGGCGATTCGAGGAGCGGGCGGGCGAGTCGTACACGCGGGCGAAGATCGGCGGCTTCCTCCACCTTGCGATCGGCGAGGAGGCCGCAGTCGTCGGTGCCGTCAGGGCGATCCGCTCGACCGACTGGCTGATCTCGACCTACCGCTCGCACGGCCACGCCCTTTCGAGGGGTACTCCGCCGAACGCCGTGATGGCGGAGCTGTTCGGCCGCACGACCGGCGCCTCGCACGGCCGCGGCGGCTCGATGCACATCTTCGACGTCGAGCGACGCTTCATGGGCGGCTGGGGGATCGTCGGCGGCAACATCCCGATCGGGGCCGGCTTCGCCCTGGCCTCCTCCTACCGGGGCGACGGCGAGGCGACGCTGTGCGTGCTCGGCGACGGCGCGACCAATCAGGGCACCTTCAGCGAGACGATGAACCTCGCCGCGCTCTGGCGGCTGCCGGTCGTCTTCCTCGTCACCAACAACCGCTTCGGGATGGGCACAGCGGTCGAACGCCACTCCGCGGTGACGGATCTCGTCCGCAAGGGAGAGGGGTTCGGTGTCGAGGGTCGCCGCTGCGACGGGATGGACGTCTGCGACACCCAGTCGGCCGTTGCGGAAGCGATCGAGATCTGCCGCAGCGACCAGCGACCGATCCTCGTGGAGGCGATGACCTACCGGTTCCGCGGCCACTCGATGGCCGATCCGGAGCGATACCGCACCAAGGAACAGGTCGAGGCGTGGCGCGAACGCGACCCGATCGAAGGGTTCGCGAAGCGGCTCACCGAGGCCGGGATCCTGGGCGACGACTTGCGCGAAAGACTCGACGCCGAAGCGGTCGCGGCGGTGGACGCAGCAGTCAAGTTCGCCGACAGCTCCCCGGAGCCGGCGCCCGAGAGCCTTTACAACGACGTCTACGCTCTCGGAGGCGAAGTCAAGGGCTGGCTCTCGACCGACCCGCCCGGGGTCGATCCCGGACCGCCGGCCAACGGGATCCCGTGGGAGGTTCAGCAATGAGCGACCTGCGCTACCGAGAGGCGCTCAACCGCGCCCTGCGCGAGGAGATGCTGCGCGACCCGGACGTGTTCCTGATGGGCGAGGACATCGGCGTCTTCGACGGGGCCTTCAAGGTCACCGAGGGACTGCTCGACGAATTCGGCGACCGGCGGGTCCGCGACACCCCGATCTCCGAGAACTCGATCGTCGGCCTCGGAGTCGGGGCGGCGATGCTTGGCCTGCGTCCGGTGGTGGAACTGATGACGATCAACTTCTCGCTCTTGGCGATGGACCAGATCGTCAACCACGCAGCCCACATCAGGTACATGTTCGGCGGGGCCGTGTCGGTCCCGATGGTGATCCGCATGCCCCAGGGCGCGGGCAACCAGCTCGGACCGACCCACTCCCACTGCTTCGAGGCGCTGTACATGCACGTGCCGGGGCTGCTGGTCGCCGTGCCTTCCACCCCGGCCGACGCACTCGGCCTGCTCAAGGCCGCGATCCGCGACGACAACCCGGTCGTCTTCATCGAGCACGAGTCGCTGTACAGCGAGCGCGGTGAGGTGCCCGACGGCGAACACCTCGTCCACTTCGGCAGCGCCGCGATCAGGCGCGAGGGCAGCGACCTGACGATCGTCGGCATCTCGCGAATGGCCCGCACCGCGGAGAAGGCCGCCGAGCGCCTCGCCGATGAACACGGCATCTCGGCCGAGGTGATCGACCCGCGGACGCTGCGCCCGCTCGACCTCGACTCGATCCTCGCCTCGCTCGCGAAGACCAACCGCTGCATGGTTGTCGAGGAGGGCTGGCCGCACGGCGGCATCGGAGCGAACATCGGCGCGCTCGTTCAGGAGCAGGGATTCGACGACCTCGATGCTCCGGTGATGCGGGTCACTGGAGCGGACGTGCCGATGCCCTACGCGAAGGCGTTGGAGCGGCTCGCCTTCCCGGACGTCGACCGGGTCGTCGCCGCGGGCCTCGAACTGATGGGAAGGACAACGGCGGCGTGATCGAGATCGTGATGCCGAGGCTCTCCGACTCGATGGAGGAGGGCACGATCCTCAGCTGGCTCGTAGAGGACGGCGCGATGGTGCATCGCGGCGACGAGTTGATCGAGGTCGAGACCGACAAGGCGGCGATGGTCCACGTCTCCGACGCGGACGGGATCCTCGAGATCCTCGCCCCCGAGGGTTCGACCCATCCCGTTGGCGACACGATCGGCAGGCTGCTGGCGGTCGAGGAGGCTCCCCGCCCGGTCGATGCGGGAACGGACGGCGAGCTCGCCGAGGAGGCTGCCGGGCCGGCGGCGGCCCGACCAGACGAAGGTGAAGCGACTCCCGGCGCCGGCTCCGATTCCGGCGCGCGATCGATCCCGTCGAGCGAGGGCGGCTCGACGCCCGCCGGGCGGGAGGCGAAACCGACGGCGGCCAGCGACACCACCTCGGGCTCCGTCCTGCCTGTGGACGGCGCTCGGGAAGGTGACCTCCGGCTGCGCGACGGCCGCATCCACGCCTCGCCGGTCGCTCGCCGCCTTGCCGCGGAGCTCGGCGTGAACCTCGCGGCCGTGAGCGGCAGTGGCCCGCATGGGCGTATTGTCCGGGCCGATGTTGAAGCGGCAGCTGGAACGAGGCAACCTGGAGCGCCCGAGGTGAGCGTCGAGCCGACGACCCCTGCCCCGGCCACTGCAGCCGCCCGATCGGGAGCGCAGGCAGCTCCGTCAGCCCACCCCGACGCGCCCGCTCCGCCCGCGGCGGAGCACGCACCTGCCCCGGAGACGGACGCCGCACCCGCGGAGACCGCGGCGCCCGGCACGGCCAAGGGAGCCGTAACCCGGGTCGAGGCGACCCGCTCGCAGTCGCTGATCGCCCGCCGGATGAGCGAGTCGCGGGCGACGGTTCCGGACTTCACCCTCGAGGTGGATGTCGACGCCAGTCGCCTCGCGGACATCCGCCAGCAGCTGCGCGAACTGGCAGGCGACGGACGCGCGCCGACGGTGGGCGACCTCGTCACCCGGGCATGTGCGCTTTCGCTGCGCGATCACCCGCAAGTCAACGGCGCTTGGCGCGACGGCGGGTTCGAGCACTACGAGCGGATCAACGTCGGTGTGGCGGTCGCCACTGACGATGGCCTGGTCGTGCCGGTGATCTTCGACGCCGACAGCAAGGACGTCCACGAGATCGCCGAGGAGACGGCGCACCTGGCGACCCGAGCGAGAGAGGGCACGATCACCCCACCGGAACTCTCGGGAGGGACATTCTCGATCTCGAACCTCGGGATGTTCGGGGTCGACCGATTCACCGCAGTGATCAACCCGCCGCAGTCGGCGATCCTCGCCGTCGGGGCAATGCGGGAGGTGCCGGTAGTGCATGACGGCGAGGTGATCCCAGGCAGCGTCATGACCCTGACTCTCGCTGTCGACCACCGCGCGATCTACGGCGCTCAGGCGGCGAAGTTCCTCTCGTCGGTGCGTGACCGACTTGCCGCACCGGCAGCGCTGCTCGGCTGAGGCAAGGCCACCGGCAAGGCTCGGTCCCGTGGAATGTCGCTCCGCGAACCGCGAGTGGGTCCGTCAGGTTCGAAGGCCCTTCGGGACGGGCGGAGGCTCGGAAGCGATCTGCGGCGGCGGTATTGGGGAGCAGCCTGGTACCCGGGAGTTGGTCCTGAAGAGACAGGCAATCCGACCTTTGGGCCGTGCTGCGGATGGCGCCACAAGGCCGCGGTATCCCGCCTGCCACAGTCGCTCACCAACCTCCTGAAATGCTGGCCACTCACTGGCCTGCGGCCGGGGGAGACGCAGGCCGAGGTGACGAAGGGACGCCTCGGCAGTCAGGGCGGCAAGCGCTCGGAGCTCGAGCTCCCAGCGCCAGAGCTCTCGCGGCAGCAGTCGACCAGGTGGGACGCCCGCAGCGGCCAGGGACCGATACCACTCGGCCCAAGCGGTCTCCGCGCTGTCCGCCAGGTAGAGGGCACCGACGACGGAGCCGCGCTGCCAGCGATTGTCCGCCGGATCGCTCGGCATGGCCTGAGGATCGATGCCGGCGGGCACCTGCCTGAACCAGATCCCCTTGCCTTGGAGGGTTTCGAAGTCGAGTGGCAACCGGGTCAGGAAGCGCCCGGATCCTCGAGGCTCGCGATCACGCGCGACACTCGGCGGTACTCACCCGCGGCGATTACCTCGAGTGGCTTGTCATCCTCGAGCGAGGGGATCGGCTTGTTCATCCAGACCGCTATGTAGTCGCGATCGAGGAGATTCGAGAGCCGCTCGACCATCGCCGATAGCTCAACGAGCCGGTCGGCTCGCTCTCCGGATGGACTCCGGTCTTGGCGCAGCCACGAGCGAACGGTCGACTCGTCGACGTTGGTCGCCTTCGCAATGTCGCGGGCACTCAACCCCGAGACCTGTTGGATGTGGCGGACTTCCGATGCAAGAGCGGTGGCCATTGCTTGATCGTACCCCACCTGAGCGCATCTGTCACGTATCTGTAACGCTTTCGGGGCACTTTTGTAACCGATCGCGGTTGGCTTGCGCGTAAACATCCCCGCCCTCCCGGAACCGGCGCTCCGTCTGGCATCCTGAGAGGTGATGAGCGTCAACGGTGAGCTGTGGACTTGCCGCCTCGGGACGATCCCGTGGGCCGAAGCCCTTGCGATGCAGGAGCGGGTCCGGGACCTGCGCCAACGCGACGAGATCGCCGACGTGCTGCTGCTGCTCGAGCACCCGCCGACCGTGACGCTCGGCCGTCGGGCTGACGAGTCGGAGATCCCCGCCGGGCGCGATTGGCTCGAAGGCCGCGGCATCGCCGTCCACGACGCCGATCGCGGCGGCAAGGTCACCTGCCACGAACCGGGCCAACTCGTCGGCTACCCGGTGATGCGCACCGACGACGTCACCGAATTCGTCAGGCGGATCGAGCGCTCCGTGATCGCCTCGCTGGCCGAGGCCGGAGTTGAGTCGGCGACCCGCGAGGGACTGACCGGCGTCTGGTGCGAGGACCGCAAGATCGGCTCGATCGGCATCCACGTGCAGCGCGGGGTGACGACGCACGGCTTCTCGATCAACTGCGACAACGACCTCTCGACCTTCGCCGAGGTCGTCCCCTGCGGCCTGCCCGGCGTACGGATGACATCGGTCGCGCTTGAGGGAGGCGAGTCCGGAGTCGCCTGCCTGCGCCACCGGGTCGGCCACGCCTTCGCCCGCGAGCACGGCCTGCTCCAGAGGCTCGTCACCCCGGCGAAGCTCGGCCTCGAC
Source organism: Actinomycetes bacterium (assembly GCA_037131165.1). Classification (GTDB taxonomy): domain Bacteria; phylum Actinomycetota; class Thermoleophilia; order Solirubrobacterales; family Solirubrobacteraceae; genus WLNJ01. The sequence continues at coordinate 5,414 of JBAXRO010000038.1, forward strand.
GCCCCGATCGCCTCGGCGACTCCGTGCCCGACCGCGGTGGCCGCGTGAGCACGACCGACGAGGGAACGCAGGACGGGCGTCGCCTCCAGACCCGCTCGCGCGCGAACCCCGGCGGGATGGACGTGCTCGACGTGCTTGGCACCGAGGTAAAGCCGCTGCGCACGCGCAAGCCGCCGTGGTTCAAGGTGCCGCCGCCAGGGGGCGAGCGCTACCGCGAGCTGCGCGGGCTGATCCGGGACGAAAACCTCCACACCGTCTGCCAGGAGGCCGCTTGCCCGAACGTCGGCGAATGCTGGGAGCGGGGCACCGCGACCTTCATGATCCACGGCGACACTTGCACGAGGCGCTGCGGCTTCTGCAACGTCAGGACCGGCAAGCCGACCTGGAACGACCCGCTCGAACCGGCTCGCGTGGCCCGCGCGATCGCGAAGATGGGCCTGCGCCACGCAGTGATCACCTCGGTCGACCGCGACGACCTGCCGGACCTCGGCGCCGGCGTCTGGGCCGCGACGATCAGGGAGGTCCGCAGGCAGTCGCCGCAGACGAAGGTCGAGGTCCTCACGCCCGACTTCCGCGGCGAGGAGATGCCGCTGGCAAGGGTGCTGGGCGAGCGGCCCGACGTCTTCAACCACAACGTCGAGGTCGCACCGCGGCTCTACTCGGTCGCGCGCCGCGGATCGACTTGGCAGCGCTCGCTCAGGGTCCTGTGGAACGCGAAGCAGATCGCAGGCGACGAGGTGACGACCAAGTCGGGCCTGATGGTCGGGCTCGGTGAGAGCTTCGAGGAGATGGTCGACGCTCTCTCTCAACTGCGCGAGAACGACGTCCAGGTGATCACGATCGGCCAGTACCTGCGCCCGACCGAGAACCACCTGCCTGTCGTTCGCTGGTGGGAGCCGGCGGAGTTCGACGAACTCGCGAGGATCGGCCACGAGATGGGGTTCGAACATGTGGCGGCAGGGCCGCTGGTGCGCTCGAGCTACCACGCCGACGAGCACGTCCGCCAGGAACTCCCGGGCAGCGGCCCGCTCGCAGCGGCGTGATGATCCCGATCCGCGACGACCTCCACAGCGGAAGCGCTCCCGCCACGGCGCTCGTTATCGCCGGTGCACTGCTGATCGGCGGCGTGGCCGTCCCGGGCGGGAGCTTGTGGGTTGGCCTGCTCGCCGCCTTCGGCGGCTACCTCTACGCCCCGAGCCTCGTCAGGGAACTCGGGCCGTTGCCGGCCTTCGGGATCGCCGCTGTCGGCGCGATCGCGGCCGGTGCGCTCGCCGCATCACAGGCAGCCCAACCCGGTCCGTGGGCGGCCCTCGCAGCGACCTTCGCTCTGATCATCGTCCACCTTGCCCGTCACCCCCGGGCGAGGATGCTGGCCCTGATCGCTCTCCCGTACAGGGCGAGCCTCGGTGAGATGCCGAGCTGGGTCGCTGCCCTGATCTGGCTCGCGCTCGCGGCGCTGGCGGTGAGCTGACGGTGCGCCTCGCAGTCGGACTGGTGACGGTCATCTCCGCCCTTGTGCTCGGGGTGCTCACGATCCTCTCGATCAAGGCCGCGGGCGGCCTCGACATCCTTTCCGTGACCTCACTGTTCGTCGTCCTGCTCTTCCTGCTGGCAGGGATCGGGGCTCTCCGGTCCGAGCGGTGAGCGGCGGCGGTCGGATCGCCGCCGTGACTGCCGTGGTGGCCGTCGCCGCAGGGGGGATCGCGGCGGCAAGCGGCGTGATCACGGGCGATTCCGGAGCGCCGCAGGCGCCGGTCGCGGCCGCCTCACCGACCACCAGCCCCAAGCCAGTGGCCTACACGGCCCCGAAGGTCGACTGGGGCGTCACTCGGGCGCCGGCGAAGCATCGGATCCGACCGAATCTCAAGGGTCGCCCTGCGGCCGGGATCCTGATCGACGCTTCGACGGGCGAGGTGATGTGGGCACTGCGGCCGGACTCGCGCCGCTCGATCGCGAGCCTGACGAAGATGATGAACGCACTCGTCGCCCTCGATCGCGCGAAGCCTGACCGAAAGGTCCTGATCAGCAGGTACGCGGGGACCATGGGAGGCTCGACAGTCGGCGGGCTGCCGATCGGCGAGAGGGTGAGGGTCGGGACACTGCTGCGCGGGATGATGATCGTCAGCGGCAACGACGCCGCCAACGCGCTCGCCGAAGGGTTGGGGCCGGGTCGGAGCAGGTTCGTGGCGAGGATGAACGCGCGTGCGAGGGCGATGCACCTGCCGTGCACGCGCTTCACCTCCCCGGAGGGCCTCGGCACCGGCAACCGCTCGTGCGCCCGAGACCTCGCCGTGATCGGCCGGGCGGTGCTGGCCGACCGCGATCTCGCACGGATCGTCGCCCGCGAATGGGACGGCATCGCAGTCGGCCGCAACGGCAAGCGGCTGCTGCACAACCGCAACCCACTGGTCCAGCGCCACTACCCGGGGATCACCGGGATCAAGACCGGCTACACGGCCGCGGCCGGCTACTGCCTCGTCGCATCGGCCAAGCGAGGCAACCGCAAGCTGATCGCAGTCCTGCTCGGAGAGGACGAACAGGCCCGGATGATGCAGCGCCTGCTCGACTCGGGGTTCCGGGCACTCAGGCGCCAGGCCGACTGACCCGCCGCCACTTCGCTCCACGACCCCGCCCCTCGAGGACGATCGCGCCTTCGGCCTTGAGTTCGCGCAGCACCTGCCTGAGGGTCGCGTCGCTGACCCCGGGGTTGGCTTCGCGGAGATCCTGGAGCGAGAAGAGGTCGCCCACGAACCCGTCGACCGACCGCCGGACGGCGCGCTGCTTGCGCCCGCGGGTGCCGAGGCCTTCGGTGAGCCGGTCGAGTTCGGCGTACGCGGCGTGGACGATCCCGACGAAATAATCGATCCAAGGTCCAAGGTCGTGCCTGCCCTCGTGCCAACCGGCGGTGGAAGCAGCCAGCGCCCGGTAGTAGGAGTCGCGCGACTGGTCGATCAGCCGTTCGAGGCTCACGTAGCGGACCACTCCGTAACCGCCCCGGTAGAGGAGCCAGGTCGTGATCAGCCTCGACATACGGCCGTTTCCGTCACGGAAGGGATGGATGGTCAGGAAGTCGAGAAGGTAGGCAGCAACGAGCAGCAGCCGGTGGTACTCGCCCGACTCCTCGGCCCGGGCAAAGGCATCGTGGAGGTCGTCCATGGCCCGGGGGGTCAGGTCTGCAGCGACCGGCCGGAACCTCACCCGACTGGTCCCGTCGGGAAGGATCTCCATCACCGTGTTGTCGAGTCGCTTCCAGTGGCCCGCCGACGGGTCCTCCGCGTACCTGCCGAGATAGCCGTGCAGCTGCATGACGTATCGAGGCTCGAACGCGATGTCGGTCGCACTGCGATGGAGCAGCTCGAGCACATGGAGGTAACCGGCGATCTCGGACTCGGGCCGATCGCGAGGTTGCTCGGAATGCTCGGCCAGCGCCTCGATGCGCCGACGGGAGACCACGATGTCCTCGATCGCGTTCGAGGACTCGGTGCTGTTGACGACCGCGGCCCTGCGAACGGCCTCCAGCTGAGCGGGCCTGCTCTCGATCAACTCCTGCCGACGACCGGCGAGCCTGTCGATGGCGGCAAGAGTCGTGATCAGACGGGGTCCGGGGCGGCCCAAGTGGCGATCAAGATCCTCGAACGTGTGCGGCATGCCAAAACGATACATTCCGACAGCTAAACAGTGCATTCTGTGGGCGAAAAGATACTGTTTAGCCACCAAATGATCCTATTCCGAGGCTCCAGCGCGCGCCATCCGCGCCGCTGAGCGGGTCGGCCGTGCCGCTCCGTACCCATGGCGAGGCGGGGTCGCCGCGCATCGAGCGATACCGTTAACCGAACCCACCCCTTCAACCGAGGATCGAGGAGAGACGTGGATCTCAACGACACGCCGGAACAAGCTGAATACAGGGCCAAGGTCCGCAGCTGGATCGAGGCCAACAAGGCAGGAGCACCAGGACTCGGCGGAGCCGAGCCCGGCAAGGAAGAGCAGTGGATCGCCGAGCGCCGCGCCTGGCAGGGCGTGCTCGCGCAGGGCGGCTTTGCAGGAGTCACGTGGCCGGCCGAGTTCGGCGGCCAAGGCCTCGGGCCGCTCGACCAGGTGATCGTCACCCAGGAGCTCCAAGCCGCTGGCGTGCCCGGGATCCTCGACGTGATCGGGATCGGGATGCTCGGGCCGACGATCATCGCCCACGGGACCGATGAGCACAAGTCCCGCTACCTCGAGCCGATGCTCTCCGGCGAGGAGGTCTGGTGCCAGCTCTTCTCCGAGCCGGCAGCCGGATCGGACCTCGCGGGCATCACGACGAAGGCGACAGTCCAGGACGACGGCTCGTGGAAGGTCAGTGGCCAGAAGGTCTGGACGACGAACGCTCACTTCGCCTCTTACGGCCTGATCCTCGCGCGCAGCGACCAAGACGTCGCCAAGCACGCCGGGTTGACGATGTTCATCGTGCCGATGGACGCCGAGGGAGTGACGATTCGTCCGCTGCGCCAGATCACGGGCGAGGCGGAGTTCAACGAGGTGTTCTTCGACGACGTGCACCTGCCGGCCGAGGCCGTGGTCGGGCCGGTCAGCGGCGGCTGGACCGTCGCACTGACGACCCTGCTGTTCGAGCGTCTTGCGATCGGCGGCGGCAGTGAGGGCTTCGGCTACCGGGCCGACCGCTTCGCAGCCGCGATCGCGGGAGACGAAGAGGCAGTCAAGGACTCCGACGTGCGTCAGCGCCTCGGTCACCTCGCGACCGAGCTTCTCGCCCTGCGTTACACCGGTTACCGCCACCTGACGGCGATCGAGCGTGGTGGCCTGCCCGGTTCGGAAGCCGCGCTCGGCAAGGTAACGGCCGTCAAGGCAGCGATCGAAGCCGGCGACCTGATCGCCGACGTGCTCGGACCTGAGGCGCTCGAAGAGGGCGAGTGGTCGTACCTGATCTCGTTCCTGCCGGGGCTCAAGTCGGCCGGTGGCACGGAGGAGATCCTGCGCAACATGGTCGGGGAGCGTGTCCTCGGCCTGCCCACCGAGCCGCGGCTCGACAAGGGCATTCCATTCAGCGAACTGCGCGCCCGTGAGCGCGAGGGGGCAAAGGCATGAATTTCGAACTCTCAGACGAGCAGCTCTTCCTCTGCGAAGCCGCTGCCAACGCCCTCGACCGGATCGACACCGTCGCCGCCGCTCGCGAGGCACTCGAGGACGAGTCCGCCCGACCCGACCTGTGGGAGACGGCCGTCTCCGCGGGCTGGAGTGGCCTGCTCGTGGCCGAGGATCAGGGCGGCGCCGGCCTCGGCCCGCTCGACGCAATGCTGATCGCAGCAGAGTGCGGACGACGCCTGGCGCCGGTTCCGCTGCTCGGGCACCTGCCCGCGACCGTGCTCGCCTCCGGTGAGCTCGCGGGCGAGCTTGCCTCGGGATCGAAGCGCGCAGCGTGGCTGCCGGCGATGCCACCGAGCGACCTCGACCCCGGTTGGACTGTCGACCCGGCCGCAGGCATGAAGCGCGCCGCCGCGCCAGTCCTCGAAGGCGGCAAGGTGACCGGTGCGGTGCACTGGGTGCCCGACGCCCCCGGAGCCGACGTCCTGATCGCGATCGCGATCGAGAACGGTGCTCCCAAGGCAGTTGCGATCGACTCGGGCGCCGCAGGCGTCAGCGTCGAGGAAGCGACCCTGTACGACGCGACGAGGCCGCTCGGCCACGTCAAGCTCGACGGTGCCGAGGGCACGGTGCTCGAGGCAGATGCCGACGCGATCTCGCTGGCATGGTCGGTCGCACAGGGCCTGATCGGAGCGGAGTCACTCGGAGCCACCGAGGAGGCACTCGAGCGTTCGGTCGAGTACGCCAAGGAGCGCTACACGTTCGGCCGCGCGATCGGCAGCTACCAAGCGATCAAGCACGCTCTCGTCGAGGTGATGCGCCTCAAGGAGAACGCCCGCTCGCTGATGTACTACGCAGGCTGGGCCGGGGAGTCCTCACCGAAGGACTTCACCCTCGCGGCCAACGCATTCCGCGTCGGCGCAGGCGAGGCAGTGGACTTCGGTTCACGCGAGCTGATCTCCGTCCACGGAGGCATCGGCGCGACGTGGGAGCACGACGCACCGCTCTTCTTCCGCCGTGCGCAGCTCTCGCGCCGCCTGCTCGGCGGCACGGGTGCGGCTGCGGACCGGGTTGCGGGCGAGTTGCTCGCCGCTGCAGCCTGATCGCAGCCCAACCCTCGAACGATTACCGCTGGCGGTCCGGTTCCCTCGGGAGCCGGACCATCAGCCCATCATCTTCCGCGTGAGCGGAAGCACGAGCGCCCTCGGCGAGATGCGCCCACCGACGGCGGAGATCCGGTTGGCGAAGCCGGGGATCACGATGCGGGCTCCGCGCTCCATCCCGTCGACCGCCTGCCTTGCGACGTCTTCGGCCGAGACGATCGTGAAGTCCGGCAAGCGGTCCTCCATCCCGTTGCCACCGGCGACCTCGGAGAACTCGGTCTTGACCGGACCCGGGCAGAGCACCGTGCAAGAGACACCGGTTCCCGACAGCTCAGACGAGAGCGCCTCGGAGAACGAGATGACGAACGCCTTGGTCGCGCCGTAAGTCGCGACCCCGGGCAGCGGCTGGAAGCCGGCGGTCGAGCCGGTGTTGAGGATCGCCCCCGAGCCGCGAGCGACCATCCCGGGCAGCAAGCGGACCGTCAGGTCGTGGACTGCGGTGATGTTCAGTTCGACCATCTCGCGTTCGCGGTCGGGATCGTTCTCCTTGAGGTCGCCGAACTTGCCGAAACCGGCGTTGTTCACGAGCCCTGATACCGGCTTGCCGGACTCGAGCCTGTCGGCCAAGGCCGCCCTGGCTGACCGATCGGCGAGGTCACAGGGAATGGTCATCGCTTCGACTCCGAAGCGATGGTTGATGTCGCCTGCGAGCTGTTCGAGCCGATCGGCGCGTCTGGCGACGAGGGTCAGGCCATGCCCGCGCGACGCGAGAACGTTGGCGATTTCCGTGCCGATGCCCGACGAGGCTCCGGTCACGACGACTGTGTTTTCACTGCTTGCGGAAGTAAGTGCCATGCAACACAGGGTACGCGCAGTGCCTTCCGTATGATCTCGAGACTGAATCAGCCGAATCCCATTGCGGCAGCCGGCCGCGACGGGAACGGGGGAACCACGGGGGCCAAGGCCCCAGGGGCGAATCACGCGGACTGACCCGCGAGTAGCGACCAACGTCGCGAGCCCGACAGCTCACCTCGCAGGCGACCAACGGCAACAGGACCGGGCCGAGAGGCCCGAACCACGATGTTCGGACAGTCTTCACCGAAAGCCAGAGCCTCTGACCGCGACCACGGCGGCGGCCACGCCCATGCCTTCGCGGCCCTCGCGATGCTGTTGGCCGCCTGCGTGATCGCCCTGCTGCCGGGCGAGGCCGAGTCGAAGGATGGTCCTCTCGCTGTGCATGCTGCGGCGCAACAGGCGGGCGGCGCCCACTCAGCCGCCCTCGGATCGTCTGCCGACGACGGCGGAGGCGTCGACCCCGACACGCCGCGGCCGCCGGTTCCCGGGGTCGAGCCGATGGACGCCGTCTCCGGCTGGGTCTTCCCGATCCGCGAGGCGCACCAGATGCTCGGGATCTCGAGCTGGACCCTCGACCAGGGAGTGGACCTCGGCTTCGGACTGGGCTTCTCGCGCAGCTTCTGCGGGAGCAAGGCGACACTCGTCGCCGTCGAGGACGCGGTCGTCACCCACATCGGGCTCAACGGCTTCGGGTCCAAGTCGCCTGTGATCAAGCTGACTCGCGGCCCCTATCGCAACCGTCAGGTCTACTACGGCCACTCCCAACCGACGATGGTCAAGGTCGGCCAGCGGGTGAAGCGCGGGCAGGCCATCTCCCGGATCGGCTGCGGGATCGTCGGCCATTCATCGGCACCGCACCTGGAGATCGGCATCTACCGCAAGGGGCAGACCTACTGCTGCCCGTCCTGGGGCGAGACGTCGGGGACGATGTATTCGATCCTCAAGCGGATGTGGCCGACCGCTGTCAAGCGGGCCAAAGCAGCTTCGCGGCGCTGAGCCCGCCCCGGGGCGCTCAGCTGGCGAGCGAGACGCCGAGCCAGACCGCTACGAGCGAGCCGATGAAGATAAGCGCGTCGAGGGCGTGCAGCTTCGGCTTCTTCATGTGGATCAGGATCAACACGCCAAGCAGGACGAAGAGCCCCAGCTTCGCGTGCAACTGCCAGGCCGAGCCGAGCTTCAGGTGCGTGGCCATCGCCATCCCCGTTATCAGCAGAACGCCGAGCGCAACGAGAGTCCCGTAGCCGAACCGCCGCGCGACGGCGCGCATCGGCTCGCCGTCGTTGACCCCCCGAAGGACGGGGACGATCGCGACTGCAAGCACCAGCTGGCCACCGACGAAGAACGCCATCGCGATCAGGTGCAGCCAAGTCAGGAGGTTGATCGGCATCGGCGCAGGGTCACCCCACCTTCAGGCCCGCGAGGGGATTGGAATTCCATGTCTTCTTGGCTTTCGCCACGTAGGCCTCCCAGGCCTTCTTCGTCTGGGTGCCGGCTGCCTTCAACTCATCCAGTCCGGCCTTGATCCGCGCGAGCGAATAGCGCTCGGAGTCGATCCCCTTGATCGCATCGAGCTTCTGGCCGTAGGTGGCGACCAGCGCCAGCAGGGCTTTGCGAACTGCGGGCTCGGAGATGTCGTTGGCAGCCGACTTCATCTGCTTGATCGAAGCCTGCATCTTCGCCTCGACCGTCGGTGCGACGACCGCCAGCTGCCCCCCGCCCTCGTTGAAGGCCTTGAGCCACGGGTCGCTGCCCTGACGGCGCCAGTCGCGCGCGCCGTCGGCGAAGCGGTCGAAGGCCGCGCGGTCGGCCGAGCTCACCTTCTTCTGCTCGTCGCCACAGCCGGCAGCGGTCAGCGAACCCGCTGCGACTAGGCAACAGAGGGCGAATGCGATGGTCCGTCGGCTTGAGCGGACGGGACCGGGTGTGGGCTGGAAGGTTCCGATGCGCATTCCCCGATGCTTGCACATCGGCCGACCGTGCAACGCATTTGCGGACGTTCCGGATCGACCTGCGCGAAGCACCCCTGACATCTGCTGATGTACCCAGCGGGTAACTGCGCCGACCCGCGAACCTTTACGCGTACTTGTACTCACGCGGGCTGCGGGCTTCTACTTTGTAATCGAGATGAAGACCGCACTCCTCGCATCGGCCGCTTCGCTCCTCGTCCTCGGGTTCAGCCCCGGACTGGCTGCTGCCTCCACCTGCCCCGACAGCGGGCGTCTACCGGTCGCCAATGGCGATCACGGAACGGCCACAGCGGTGGTGTGTCTCGTCAACCAGGAGCGAGCCAAGGTTCATCTGCGGCCACTGAAGGTCAACTCGTCCCTGACGACAGCTGCGGCGAAGTACTCGGCACGAATGGTCGCCGAGGGCTTCTACTCGCACTACGACCCGCGCGGCCAGAGCGCGGACCAGCGGGTCCGCGCAAGCGGTTACCTGACCGGGGCGTGGGTTTGGGGCCTGGGCGAGAACATTGCCGCCGGAGCGGGCTCGAGCGCGACACCCGAGACGATCGTCGGTACTTGGCTGTCGAGCCCATCCCACCGCGCGAACATGCTTGCTGCCGACTGGACTGAGATCGGGGTCGGCGCCGCGGTCGGGAACCCTTACACCAGCCGGGGGGCGACCTACACGGCGGAGTTCGGCAATCGGGTGGCCAAGCCCAAGAAGAAGCACAAGCCCCGCCCCCACCGGAAGAGGCGCTGACAGGGCCAGCCGAGAAGGCTATGGCCGCCGCTCGAGCGATCACCGGAGGGCCGCCTCACCAGGAGGCGACCCTCCGATCCCCTCATCCGGTCGATCGCAGCGGGCGACAGATCCGGAAGGCGAGCTTGCGCTTGACCGTCCTTGGCGCAATCGCGGCCGCTGTGTAGTTCACGACCGCCGTGATCGCGTAGTAGCTGCGATGGAGCTTCGAGACGCGGAGCTTCAGCTGGAAGTAGCGGCCGGCGTTCCGCTTGACCTGGGATGTGTAGCGCTTGTGGTTGACGTACCAGGTGACCCTCCTGATCGGGCTGCCTGCGATCCGCGCGTAGGCGTAACGACCTCTCGCGCAGCCGGTGGTTCCGCCGATCCTGGAGTTGCCCTTGATGAACGCCTGAGTCCTGATGTTCAGCCACGAGCAGTAGACGTCCTGGCCGGCGGCCAGAGTGACCTGACCGTTGGTGACCGTCACCGGGGAGTCGTCCGACCGGTTGAAGCACTCCGGATCGCCGAACGTGTAGTCACCGCCCGGAGTGCCGACATGAGCGGCCTCCGACAGCGCGTAAGTCCCCGGTTCGACCGAAGTCGGCGAGAACGTGCTGCCATTGCCGACGTTGATCGCCGAGACGGCCGGATCGGGACCGGCCGGCACCGTGTTGGCGAACAGGTCGAACTTCCCGGTGTCACTGGCCGGACCAACCTGCTTGCGCAGCTCGAGCTTCGCCTTGCGAGTGTTGGTCCAGGAGCAGTAGACGTCCTGCCCGCCGCTGAGCGTCAGGCTGCCTTCCGTCAGCGTGACAGGGGAGCCGTCCGACCGGTTGAAGCAGGCCGCGGTCCCAAGCACGTAGTCGTCGGGCAGCGTTCCCGTCGCCACTTCCTCGGAAAGGGCGTACCCACCGGGCTTCACTGCTGTGCCGCCAGCGCCCGAGGTTCCACCGTTGCCGACGTTCTCCGCCTTGACCTGGTCTCCTCCGGTGCCACCGTCGGCGAGCAGGTTGAACGTGCCGGTGTCGGTGGTCGGATCGACCGCCTTCCTGAGCTCGAGCTTCGGAGCGACGTAGTTGCCGAACGTCTTGTCGGTCGCGTTCGGCGTTTCCACGTTGAGCGTCACGGAGTAGCCCTTCGCGCAATCGGGCTTCGGGAGCGAGCAGACCTTGAAGGCCTGCAGTTCCGGCGTTGCCTGGTCCGCGGCGGGTAGCTCGAGGACCGTGTAGCTGGCGAACAGCAGGTCGGTGAAGCTGTACGCCCCGGTCGCGTCGGTCGTGGCGACCGGCTCACCCGGATCAATCGTGCCGCTCGAATCCTTGTCGAGGCCGACCTTCCAGCCTTCGAGCGCCGGCTCCTCCGGCTTGTCCCAGACCCCGTTGCCGTTCAGGTCGTTGAACTTGAAGCCGGCAATCGAGCCTCGCTGCTGGGTGTTCGAGTAGGTGCAGTTGACCTCCTCGCCGGCCTGCGGGGTGACGGTCACGGAGCCGGTCTGGACGTCCGTCTTGACGTTCGCCGGATCGGTGCCCGAGCACTTGATCGAAGTGACCGACCAGCCAGCCGGCGACTTCTCGGCGAAGGGGTAGCTGGCGCCGGGCGCGAGATCCGCGAACGGCTTCGACTCGCCGTCTGCGAGCTGGAAGGTGACGGGCGGATCACCGGGACCGGTGAAGTCGAACTTGTCGGGTGCGGCGGCCGGGTCGGTCGCCTTGGCGATCGTGACCTTCGCCAACTTCGTGTTCGTGTAGGTGCAGGTCACGGCCTCTCCGGCGTCGGGTGTGACCGTGACGGTCGAGGAGTCGACCTTGACGTTCTCCGAATCAGTGCCCGAGCACTTGATGCCCGTCAACGTCCAGCCGGCCGGGACCTTCTCCGACCAGGAGTAACCCTTGCCGGGAGCGAGATCCCCGAAAGGCTTGGACTCACCGTTGGCGAGCTCGAAGCTCGCGGGCGGATCACCAGGACCTGAGAACGAGAACTTGTCAGTCGCCGACGTCGGGTTCGTTGCCTTGGCGATCGTCACCTTCGCCAACTTCGTGTTCGTGTAGGTGCACGTCACGTCCTCACCGGCGTCAGGTGTGACCGTGACCGTCGAGGCGTCGACCTTGACATTCTCCGAATCAGTGCCGACGCACTTGATGCCAGTCAGGGTCCAACCGGACGGGACCGTCTCGGTGAAGGCGTAGTCCTTCCCAGGAGCCAAGTCCGCGAACGGCTTGGACTCACCATTCGCGAGCTCGAACGAAGCGGGCGGATCGCCAGGGCCGCTGAAGCTGAACTTGTCAGTCGCGGAGCTCGGGTCGGTTGACTTCGCGATCGTGACCTTCGCCAACTTCGTGTTGGTGTACGTGCAGGTCACGTCTTCGCCGGCCTCCGGCTTGACGCTCACCGTCGAGGCGTCAACCTTCACGTTCTCCGGATCCGTGCCAGTGCACTTGATGCCAGTCAGGGTCCAACCCGAGGGGACCTTCTCGGTGAAGGCGTAGTCCTTGCCCGGAGCGAGATCGGCGAACGGCTTGGACTCACCATTCGCGAGCTCGAACGAAGCGGGCGGATCGCCAGGGCCGCTGAAGCTGAACTTGTCAGTCGCCGATGTCGGATCCGTCGCCTTAGCGATCGTGACCTTCGCCAACTTCGTGTTCGTGTAGGTGCACGTCACGTCCTCACCGGCACCTGGTGTGACCGTGACCGTCGAGGCATCGACCTTCACGTTCTCCGAATCCGTGCCCGAGCACTTGATGCCAGTCAGGGTCCAACCGGACGGGACCTTCTCCGACCAGGAGTAACCCTGACCTGGAGTGAGATCCGCGAAAGGCTTGCTTTCACCATTCGCGAGCTCAAAGCTCACCGCCGGATCGCCGGGGCCGCTGAAGCTGAACTTGTCAGGCGCCGAGGTCGGGTCCGTCGACTTGGCGATCGTGACCTTCGCCAACTTCGTGTTCGTGTAGGTGCAGGTCACGTCCTCGCCGGCATCTGGTGTGACCGTCACGGTCGAGGCATCGACCTTGACGTTCTCCGAATCAGTGCCCGAGCACTTGATGCCCGTCAGCGTCCAACCGGCCGGGACCTTCTCCGACCACGAGTAA
>JBAXRO010000039.1:0-18087 GCA_037131165.1 Actinomycetes bacterium
TCGCTCACGCGGGAACTGTCGAGTCCCCTGCAGCGACAGGCGAATCCCCACCTTGACCAGCCGGGGTACCGCCTTCGAGCGCGAACTTACCCGTCCCGTTGCCGGTCCCGTTGGGGTAGTCGCCGGTGAAGCACGCGTCGCAGTGGGTCGCGCGCTCGCCACCGACAGCCTCGTACACGCCCTCGAGCGAGATGTAGGCGAGCGAGTCCGCGCCGAGGTCCTTCGCGACCTCGTCGACCGTCTTCTCGTGCGCTGCCATCTCCTCACGCGTCGGCATGTCGATGCCGAAGTGACATGGGTGGCGGATCGGCGGAGCGGAGATCCTCAGGTGCACCTCGCTGGCCCCCGCGTCGCGCAGCATCTCGATGATCTGGCGGGTCGTGTTCCCGCGCACGATCGAGTCGTCGACGACGACGAGCCGCTTGCCGGCGACGATCTCAGGAAGCGGGTTGAACTTCATCCGCAGGCCGTGCTGGCGCAGTGCCTGACCGGGCTGGATGAAGGTCCGCGCGACGTAGCGGTTCTTGACGAAGCCGTCGTCCTGCGGAAGCCCGCTCGCCCTCGCGTAACCGCGGGCGGCGGGAGTGCCGGAGTCGGGGACCGAGATCACGAGGTCGGCGTCGGCCGGAGCCTCTCGGGCAAGAATCTCGCCCATCCGGCCACGGGCCGCTTGGAGGACGGTGCCGTTCATCCTCGAGTCGGGGCGGGCGAAGTAGATGTACTCGAAGACGCAGAAGGCGCTGCGGTTCGACTCGACCGCCATCCGCGAGCGGATCGCGCCGGGGACGATCGTCACGACCTCGCCCGGTTCGACGTCGCGCAGGTACTTCGCTCCGATGATGTCCAGAGCGCAGGACTCGCTGGCGACGACGTAGTTGTCGTCGATCATCCCGAGCACGAGGGGCCTGATCCCGAGCGGGTCACGGAAGGCGACGACGCACTCGTCGGTCATCACCACTGTCGAGAAGGCGCCGGTCAGGCGGGGCACGACGTCGCACACGGCATCCTCGAGCGACTCGGCCTTGTGGGTCGAAAGCAGGGCGGCCATCAGCTCGGTGTCGGAGGTCGAACGCAACTCGACCCCGTCGGCCTTCAGTTCGGTGCGGAGCACCTCGACGTCGGTCAGGTTGCCGTTGTGGGCCAGTGCGATCTCTCGGCGGTCGGAGCGATAGACAGGCTGTGCGTTCTCCCAAGCCGACGAGCCGGTGGTCGAATAGCGGACATGGCCGATAGCGAGGTCGCCGTCGAGCGAACCGAGGGTGTGCTGGTCGAAGACCTGGGCGACGAGGCCGGTATCCCGCAGCGTGAGGATGTTGCCGCCGAGGTGCGCCGCGGCGATCCCGGCCGCCTCCTGGCCCCGGTGCTGCAGGGCATAGAGGGCCAAATAGGCGTACTTCGAGACTTCGAGACCGGGGGCGACGATTCCGAAGACGCCGCACTCGTCCCGTGGACCTTCGCGGTTGTCGATCTTGGTCTGGGCCACGGTGTTCACGCTCGGGGGGAACCGACCGGCCGAAGTTCGAGAGTAGCAGCGCCCACGATCACGGGAGGAACCTCCTGAGACCACCGTCACGCGCCTCGCGCAGGTCGGCGGCGGCCACCGAGACCCGCTCGCCGTCGCTGTCGGTGATCGTCAAGTTCGGACCTCCCGTGTCACCGATCACGACTGCGCCGGGGATCGCCTCGACCAGTTCGCGACTGCCGCTGACGATGAAGCCGCGGCCCGGCGCCTCCCCGAACAGGGATACGTCGTCGAGCTCGGGCACCTCGACGGCGCAGCCGACCGAACCGAGCGCGACGCACTCGGCGAGCGCGACAGCGAGGCCTCCCTCGCTGATGTCATGTGCGCTCTCGATCGCACCGCTGCGGACTCCGTCGCGGACAGCCGCGTGGGCGGCGAGGACGGATTCGAGTGCGACAGACGGCAGCACTCCCTCCGGTGCGTTGCCCCGACGGGCGGCCAGCTCGGATGCCACGAGCGAAGGCTCGAACGGGCCGACGAGCGCAATGGCGAGCCCCTCCCTTGCGAACCCACTGGTCGAGGTCACGGACGCATCCGGCATCTCGCCAACCATCCCGACGACGGGCGTAGGCAGGATCGGCCCGTCCGGCCCCTCGTTGTAGAGCGAAACGTTGCCCCCGACCACAGGGATGCCGAGCGCTTCGCAGCCCTTGGCGAGTCCGTCAACCGCTTCGATCAGCTGCCATGCGGTGTGCGGCTTCTCGGGGTTGCCGAAGTTGAGGCAGTTGGTCAAGCCGAGCGGTTGCGCTCCGACGCAGGCGAGGTTCGCAGCGCATTCGAGCACCGCCTCGAGCGCACCGCCGTTCGGGTCGGCTGCGACCCTGCGGCCGTTGCCGTCGATCGAGACGGCGATCGCGGGACGGGTGCCATCCTCCCCGGCGGGAAGCGCGAGGACGGCAGCGTCGGCGTCGTCGGGCCTGCGAACGGTCCTCGCCTGGACGATCGAGTCGTACTGCTCGAAGACCGGGACGCGGGAGGCGATGTTCGCTCCCGCGAGGAGGGCGAGCAGGGTCTCGGCGGTGTCGCCCCGGTCGGGCAGGTCCGCCGGCGGGGCCGGGTAGAGGCCTTGGGCCGGCTTCTCGGGAGCGAGGTCGTAGAGCGGGCAGTCGTCGACGAGTGTCGTGACCGGGATGTCGCCGACGAGCTCCTCCCCGCGGAAGATCCTCATGTGGCGGGTGTCGGTGACAACGCCGATGTCGGTGCAGAGCAGCTCCCATTTGTCGCAAATCGCCTTCACCGCGTCGACCTTCGACGGTTCGACGATCGCGAGCATCCGCTCCTGGGACTCGCTGACCATGATCTCGAAGGGCTCCATGTCGGCTTCGCGGAGCGGGACCTTCGCGACGTCGACGTCGAGTCCGACCTCGCCCTGGGCCGCCATCTCCGAGGCGGACGAGGTGAGGCCGGCAGCGCCGAGGTCCTGGAGCGCGACGAGCAGGTCGGAGTCGATCAGCTCGAGGCAGGCCTCGAGGACCTTCTTCTCGGCGAACGGATCGCCGATCTGGACTGTCGGGCGCTTGTCGGCGTCGTCCTCGCCGAGTTCGGTGCTGGCGAGCACCGACGCCCCGCCGATCCCGTCACGGCCAGTCAGCGCGCCCATCAGGATCACGCGGTTGCCGACCCCGGTCGCGGCGCAGCGCATCAGGCGGTCCGGGTCGGCGATGCCGACGCACATCGCGTTGACGAGGCAGTTGCTCTCGTAAGAGGGGTCGAAGTGGATCTCACCGCCGACCGTCGGGACCCCGATCGAGTTGCCGTAGTGGCCGATCCCGGCGACCGCGCGGTCGAGCAGCCAGCGTGAGCGAGCCGACGACGGATAGCCGAACCGCAGCGAATCGAGCATCGCGACCGGACGGGCGCCGAGTGCGATCACGTCACGGAGGATTCCGCCGACCCCGGTGGCGGCACCCTGGAAGGGTTCGACGGCGCTCGGGTGGTTGTGCGACTCGACCTTGAAGGCGACCGCGAGGCCGGCGACGCCGACCGCGCCGGCGTTCTCGCCGACTCCGAGCAGCAGTCGCTCGCCCTCCGTCGGCAGTCGGCGCAGGACCTTCTTCGAGTGCTTGTAGGCGCAGTGCTCGCTCCAGAGCAGCGAGTACATCGCGAGTTCGACCTCGTTCGGCTCGCGGCCGAGGAGTTCGACGATGCTGTCGTACTCCGCGCCCGTGAGGGCGAGTTCGATCGCCCGCTCGCGGCCGGGGATCGAATCAGCTGATGCCGGCACCGGTGCGCTCCTTGAGGACGGAGGAGAAGAGCTTGAGTCCGTCTGCCGACCCGGTCAGCGAGTCGACCGCGTGCTCGGGGTGTGGCATCAGCCCGACGACGTTGCCCTGCTCGGAGCAGACCCCGGCGATGTCGGCGACCGAGCCGTTCGGGTTCTCGCCCGGCGCGTAACGGAAGACCACCTGGCCGTTCGATTCGAGCCTCGCAACAGTGTCCGGGTCGGCGTACCAGCGGCCGTTGGCGTGCTTTGACGGGATCGAGAGCCTCTCGCCCGCGTCACAGGCGGCGGTCCAAGGAGTGGTCGGCCGCTCGACGATCAGGTCGACCTGACGGCAGACGAAGCGGAGGCTGTCGTTCGGCAGCAGGGCACCGGGCAGCAGGCCCGCCTCGCACAACACTTGGAAGCCGTTGCAGATGCCGAGCACCGGGCCTCCGTCCGCGGCGAACTTCGCGACCGCCTCCATGACAGGCGAGAAGCGGGCAATCGCTCCCGGGCGAAGGTAGTCGCCGTACGAGAAGCCGCCGGGCACGACCACCGCGTCCACCGCATCGAGGTCGGTGCTGCCGTGCCAGAGCAGCTCGGCGTCGGCGACGAGCGAGCAGGCGTCGAGAGCGTCCGTTTCGTCGCAGGACCCGGGGAAGCGGACGACTCCGATTCGCATCGGCTCAGGCACCCGGGGTGCAGCTCGAGGGGCAGGCGGTCATCCGGTCAGTCCCCATCGAGCTGGATCTCGAAGTCTTCGATCAAGGTGTTGGCGAGCAGCTGCTCGCAGAGCGACTCGAGCTGCGAGGCATCGGCGACCTCCAGCTCGACGAGCCGGCCGACGCTGACGTTCGAGATCCCGGTGAAGCCGAGCGCGGGCAGGGCCCGCTCGACCGTCTGCCCCTGGGGATCGAGGATGCCCTGCTTCGGGCGAATCAGGACTCGGGCCTTCATGCTGCTCCTCTCGGACTGTGGGTGCGGGTTGCAGATCTCATGCTGCTGTCCTCTCGAACCAGGCGCTCAGCGGCTCGCCGGTCAGCAGTTCGTACGCCTCGAGGTAGCGGGCGCGGGTCGCCTCGACCACCTCGTCCGGGATCGCCGGCGCCGGGGGTGTCTTGTCCCAGCCGGTGGATGTCGCCCAATCGCGAACGATCTGCTTGTCGAACGAGGGTTGCGGACGGCCCGGCTCGTAACCGTCGGCAGGCCAGAAGCGGGAGGAGTCTGGGGTGAGGACCTCGTCGCCGATCGTCAGGACTCCGTCCTCGTCCTCCCCGAACTCGAACTTCGTGTCGGCGAGGATGATCCCGCGGGAGAGGGCGTGCTCGGCCGCCAGCTCGTAGATCCGGATCGAGAAGTCGCGAACGCGATTCATCAGGTCGCGGTCGCCGACCAGTCCGCAGGCCGTGTCGAAATCGATGTTCTCGTCGTGGTCGCCGGCCTCGGCCTTGGTCGCCGGCGTGAAGATCGGCTCGGGCAGCCTTGAGCTCTCCTGCAAACCCTCCGGCAGCGCCACCCCGCAGACCGTCCCGGACTCCCTGTACTCGGACCAACCGGAGCCAGCCAGGTAGCCACGGACCACGCACTCGACGGGGAGCATCTCGAGCTTGCGGACCAGCACCGCCCGGCCGCGGACCTCGTCGGGAACGCCGTCGGTCACGGAGATCGTGTGGTTCGGGACGATCCCCGCGATCCGGTCGAACCAGAACGCCGAGATCGCCGTGAGGACGGCGCCCTTGCCATCGATCTCGGTCGGATGGACTGCGTCGAAGGTCGAGACCCTGTCGCTGGCGACCATCAGCAAGGAGTCCTCGTCGACCGAGTAGATGTCGCGGACCTTGCCCGATGCGATCAGGGGAAGGTCGGTGAGGGCGGTCACGGGGAGGAAACTACCAACGCTCCCGGAGGTGGCTCGCCGTCGATGTTCGCAGTTAGCGGGGTAGCCGAACCCCCGCTCCTCCCTAGTTGAAGATGCCCTTGACGACCTGAACGGCGGCGGCCCCAAGGGTGACGATCAGGGTGACCCCGCCGACCCCGATAACCGCCCCGATCCCGACCACCAGCAGGTCGCCGACGATCAGACCGAGGCAGATCACGACCGCCCCCATCGCCGGGAAGGTGTCGAGCCCGCTGAACGGCGGGGCGAACCAGGTAGCAAGCGCGAGGCCGAACAGCGACAGGCCCATCAGCCTGATGAACCACTTCCTGTCGAGCAGCCACGCTCCACGCGGTTTCGCAAACCGCTCGAACCAGCGGATCCGCTTGGCCATCAGCGGAATGGCCTTGCCTGTGATCGCCTCACCGAGCTCGCGGTGCTTCCACTTCTCGGGCAACCAGATCGAATTGGCCCCGATCACCATCTGGAGGGCAATCAGCATCGCGATCGCCGAGAAGGCATGGGAGAGGCCGCCGGTCGGCAACGGGAGCGCCGGCAGGAACATCAACAGCAGAATCGCGACCGCGAAGCTCTTCTCGGCGAAGACGTGATCGAGTCCACCGAGGGTCTTCGGGCCCTCGGACTTGAGCCACCCCTCGAGACGGTCGCTGAACGGTGGCTCGACCTCGCGCCGATCAACCTCGCCCGAGCCCGTGCCCTGCTCATCGGGCAACTTGCCCTCAGCGCTGCGGCTCTCGGATTGGGCGCCCGTCATTACCCGTAAAGCTACTCACAAAGATGAAGATCTCCTGAACGAGCCGACACGGGGGCCGATGCGAGGCGCACCGAGAGCGTCCGCTCGCAGCGCGGTACCCCTCCGGCTCAGGCGATCGAGTCGAGCCGCGCGATCAGCTCGCCGCGGTGCCTGACGAACGCCTCGGCGTCGAAGATCGAATCGAGGTCGAGGCCGAGTCCCTCCTGCTCGACGAGCCCGCGCAACTGGGTGCGCTCGTCCCATGCTTGCTGGGCGAGGCGCTGTGCCGTGCGGTAGGCGTCGTCGCGGCTGGATCCCGCCTCGACGAGCGCCAGCAGTAGCCGCTGGGAGAAGAGCGCGCCGTATGTCAGCTCGAGGTTCTCCTTCATCCGATCCTCGTTGACGACGAGTCCCTCGACAAGAGCGATCGCGCGGTGGAGCATCTGGTCGATCAGGATCGTCGAGTCGGGCAGGATCACTCGCTCGGGGGCGCTGTGGCTGATGTCGCGCTCGTGCCAGAGCGCAACGTTCTCGGTCGCGGCGACCGCGTATCCGCGCAGCAGCCGTGCAAGGCCGGTGATGTTCTCGCTCTTGATCGGGTTGCGCTTGTGGGGCATCGCCGAGCTGCCCTTCTGCTTGCCTTTCGCGAAGGCCTCGGACGCCTCTCCGACCTCGGTGCGCTGCAGGTGGCGGATCTCGACTGCGAGCCGTTCGAGCCCGGCTCCCGCCAAGGCGATGGCGTTGACGAGCTCTGCGTGGCGGTCGCGCGGGACGACCTGGGTCGAGATCGGCTCCGAGCCGATCCCGAGACGGTCCATTACCCGGCGTTCGAAGTCGGGGCCGAGCGCCTGGTGGGTGCCGACGGCGCCGGAGATGGCGCCGGTCGCGGCTTCGGCGAAGGCCCGCTCGAGCCGCTGATGGTTGCGGGCCGACTCGAAGGCGAAGCCCGCGAGCTTGATCCCGAAAGTGGTCGGCTCGGCGTGAACCCCGTGAGTGCGACCGACGCAGATCGTGTCTGCGTGTTCGCGTGCGCGGGCGACGAGCGCCTTCGTCAGGGCGGCCTGAGCGGGCACGATCACCTCGCCCGCAGCCTTGATCTGCAAGGCCAGCGCGGTGTCGAGCACGTCGCTCGAGGTCAGGCCGTAGTGGATCCACCTGCCGGGCTCACCGGCGGAAGAGGCGAGCACGTCGACGAAGGCGGCGACATCGTGGTCGGTCTCCCGCTCGCGCTCGTCGACGGCCTCGACCGTGAAGGTCGCCGAGCGAATCACCTCGAGGTCATCGGCGGTCGGGCCTTCGAGTTCCTCGCAGCAGGCGACCTCGACCTTGCGCCACGCTTCCATCCGCGCTTCGTCGGTCCAAAGCGAACCGAGTTCCGGGCGGGTGTAGCGGGCGATCACGGACGGGCCGCCGGGGCGTCGGGCCGGGCGGTCACGAGCCTGCCGCGGCGGCGGCGATGTCGTTGCGGAACTGCCTGCCCTCGAAGGTCACCATGCGAACGCCAGAATAGGCGGAGTCGCGGGCGTCGGCCGGGCCTTCTCCGAACGCCTGCACAGCGAGCACCCGGCCGCCTGCCGTGACGACCTTGCCCGAGTCGTCGAAGGCTGTGCCGGCGTGAATCGCCTCGACCCCTTCCGGCAGCGAGTCGAGACCCGAGATCACGTCGCCCGACGAGGAGGACTGGGGGTAGCCGGCCGAGGCGAGCACGACTGCGACCGAGGTGCGCGGGTCCCACTCGAGTTCGACTCCCTCGAGGCCTCCGGGGCGGGTGGCGAGCAGCATCAGCTCGTAGAGGTCGCTGCGCAGGCGGGGCAGGACGGCCTGAGTCTCCGGATCTCCGAAGCGCACGTTGAACTCGAGCACCTTGAAGCCGTCGGCGCCGATCATCAAGCCCGCGTAGAGGATCCCGTGGAACGGAGTGCCACGGCGGCGCAGCTCAGCGAGAACCGGCTCATGGACCTCCCTTACGAGACGCCACGCCTCGTCGAGGTCGAAACCGGGGACGGGAGTGAAGGCGCCCATGCCACCGGTATTCGGGCCGCTGTCGCCGTCGCCGATTCGCTTGAAGTCGCGCGCCGGGGCGAGAGGGATCGCCCGCTCACCGTCGCAAATCGCCAGCAGCGAGAGCTCGTCCCCGTCGAGGAAGTCTTCGACGACGACCGGGCCTTCGCCGTGGATTCGCTCGACGAGGAACTCGGTCAGCGCCTCCCGGGCCTCGATCTCGTCCTGGGCGATCACGACGCCCTTGCCGGCAGCGAGGCCATCGAACTTGACCACCGCCGGGTACGAGGAGATCGCCTCCATTCCCTCCTCCACCGAAGTGACTTCGGCGTGAGCTGCGGTCGGAACGCCGGCGGCGATCATCACCTCCTTGCAGTGGGCCTTGGAGGCTTCGAGCCTGGCCGCCTCGGCAACCGGGCCGAAGCACGGGATCCCGGCCTCGGCACAGGCATCGACGAGTCCCGCGACCAGCGGCGCCTCCGGCCCCGCGACAACGAGGTCGCAACCGCGTTCCTTTGCCAGAGCAACGAGCCCGGCGATGTCGTCGGCTGGGATCGGGACGACCTCAGCGTCAGCCGCGATCCCGGCGTTACCCGGGGCGCAGATCAGTTCGGGCGCCTGGGGCGAGCGCTTCAGCGCGCGGATGATCGCGTGCTCACGCCCGCCGCCCCCGGCTACGAGTACCCGGGCCAAATCAGATCGATGCGATGAAGTCGTCGACCGGGATGGCCGAGAGGGTCTCGTAGGACGCCGTTCCGCGCGAGCCGAGCTCGAGCGAGATCCGGGCCATCGTGACCTCGTCGGGAGCCTCGACGATGTTCACGAAGTCGTAGCGGCCTAGGCAGGCCCACTGGGCCTTGACCGTGGCGCCGAGCTGCTCGATCTCGTGATTGACCTCGCGGATGCGTTGCGGGTTGCTCTTTACGGTCTGCACGCCTTCGGGCGTGAGCTTGGAAACCATGATGAATGTCGGCATCGCCACTCCCCTTCCTGGTTGGCACCTTCCCCATGTTTCTACCGCACGCGGGCGCGCGATGGAGGTCGCTTTCACTACTTGGCCCCAATGGACGGGCGATCGCGGTCGGGTTTGCCGGCCACCGCGCCCGGGCAACTAGGCTTCACTTCATGGGTACTGAGGAAATCGGGAAGGCGGCGACCTTCGGGCGCCTTCGACGACTGAACGTCGGGGTCGGCCTCGCTCACGCGTTGCAGGCGGTCGCGATCCTCGCGATCGCGAAGGCGGCTCCGCTGCCGATCGTGATCGGCTTCATGACAGGGCCGCCCGGGTCGGGCCAGTACGAGGGTCCGGTGACGCTGTTCGACCTGAGGGTCGACTGGCTCGTCGTCCTCTTCCTCGCGCTGGCCGCGATCGATCACCTCTCGGTCGCGACCTGGGCCCGCGGCTGGTACGAGCGCCAGGTCGAGCGCGGCATCAACCCAGCAAGGTGGATCGAGTACTCGATCAGCGCCTCGGTGATGGTGGTGTTGATCGGCCTGCTGACCGGCATCGACCAGATCACGGCGGTGATCGCGCTGTTCGGAGTCAACGCGGCGATGATCCTGTTCGGGCTTGTGATGGAGCAGGTCAACCTTGGCCGCTCACCGGAGGACGTCGACTGGCGACCGTTCATCTTCGGCTGCATCGCGGGAGCTGTCCCGTGGATCGCTATCGCCGCCCAGCTGGTGATTTCGAGCGGGGAGGGCGGCACGGCGCCGGTCTTCGTCTATGTGATCTTCGCGACCCTGTTCGTGCTGTTCAACACCTTTGCGGTCAACATGTGGCTCCAGTACCGCGGCCGCGGACGCTGGGCCGACCCGATCTTCGCCGAGCGCGTCTACCTCTGGTTGAGCCTCGCCGCCAAGAGCGCTCTCGCTTGGCAGGTGTACTTCGGCGCGCTGGCCGGCAGCTGACCGGCTAGGGCCGGGCGCTCTCATTGCGGAAGAAACTTGCCCTGAGGCCTCCTCCGAGGCCCGGCCAGCTTGCCGTCTGGACCAGCTTGAAGCGACCATTGGTCGCCGATTCGAGAGCCCGCTCGGCCTGCGTCATCGAGTCAGCATTGGTAACGAGGACCAGATCCTTCCCCGATCGAGTTGCAACTGCGACCAAATCGGGCGGCACTGGCTGATCGGGTACGCGCGGGTCGGGTGGCCGTGGCTGATCGCGTCTGGGATCCGCGAGATAGGGGCGGAGCACCCAAGAGCCGTTGGTCAGCCGGACCCGGTCGATGAGGACCGCATCGGGTGGAGCCGTTGACTCGATCCAGGCGACAACGCCCCCCGTGTCGGGGCGTTGGTACTCCCTGTCGGTCGCCCTGACGGCTCCCCAGGCGGCCGTTCCGACGGCGATCGTCGACAGCGCGATCCCCAATCTGCGCCCGTCCATGTTGAGGAGCACGCCGATCAGGACCATCAGCGCAGGGAACGACGCACTGAAGTAACGCGACTGCATGAACTCGAGGCCTTCGGCGAGCGACAGGATCCCCATGCCGACCGGTGAGGCGGCCGCCAAGAGCAGGAACAGCACCCAACGCGCGCTCGGTCTCGGGACCGGCCGACTCTCCAGTGCCTTCAGGACGGAGGCGAGGACCGCGATCGCAATACACGCCGCGAGGATCACCACCGGCAGCGTTCCCGGCAACTGGCGAATTGGGATGTCGTCACCGTACGGCAGGGCCACCAGCTGACGCAGCCAGCGGGATGCCGTGCCCCAGTCGAGCTCGAACGGCGCCATCGTGAGTCTCGCTCCAGGCTTGAATCTGACCTGCGATGCCCAAGGCAGGAAGCAGATCAGCGCCACCGCGTTCGCCGCGAGCAGCCGAAGCAACTGATCCCTGTTTCGCGCCAGCGCCCAAGCGAACTGGACGAACAGGACGAACACGACCGAGTAGTGCGTGTAGAGGGCGCACGACGAAGCGATCGCGTACCCGGCCAGCCACCGGACTCGCCTGTCGTCGAGGTACCGCAGCAGCAGCCAGGTGGTCGCCCCGGAGAGCAGCATCAGGAGCGCGTAGGGGCGGGCCTCGACCGAGTAGTAGATGGCGTGCACGCTGAACGCTGTCATGGCAGCGGCGATCAGCCCTGCGCGTCGGCTGAACGACTGGCCGGCGAGAAGCCAAACACCGGGGATCAAGGCGATTCCGGCCAGTTCGGAGGGGATCCGGATGGCAACTGAGGGATCCCCGTACCGGGCGACCGCGTTCGCGAGCAGGAAGAAAAGCGGCGGCGTCACCTCGATGCTGCGCTTGAGGACGTTGTCGATCACCTGTGCAGGGGTTGCCCCCGCAATCTCACGGAAGGCGAAGAGTTCATCGCCGTAGAGCCCGCTGCGAATCTGGGCTATCCGCAGCCAGGCACCGGCCACCGTCACGAGCAGGAGGCCGACGATCGGCGCCCACGAGGGGAGGCGTCCAGTCCCTTCAGTCATCGCCGGCGGGTGAGTCGCCCCGGTCGATCGCTGCGCTAGGTACCCCGGGCAATCCCGGGAGGCTGTCGAGATCGACCTCCTTCATCGAGCGGAGGATCGCAGAGCAGGCGGCCGCCCGCCGGGGCCGGCCTGCTCGAAGGAGATCCTGTCTCGACCAGCGCTCAGGCTGCGCCGGGATCCGGGACTATCCGGATGTACGGCTTGGGCTCTTCCCAGCCCTCGGGGTACTTCTCCTTGGCGGCCTCGTTGCTGACGGAGCCGGCGATGATCACGTCCTTGCCGGGCTGCCACTGGGCCGGCGTGGCGACCTGGTGCTTGGCGGTCAGCTGGAGGGAATCGATCACCCGCAGGACCTCGTCGAAGTTGCGGCCGGTCGTCATCGGGTAGATCAGGACGAGCTTGATCTTCTTGTCCGGCCCGATCACGAAGACGTTGCGCAGCGTCTGGTTGTCGGCCGGGGTGCGCTCGGTCGGGTCGCCTGCGACGTCGGCCGGGAGCATCCCGTAGGCCTTGGCGATCTCGTGGTTGCTGTCGGAGATGATCGGGTAGTTGGGAGCGGTGCCCTGAGTCTCCTCGATGTCGGCGGCCCACTTCTCGTGGTTGTCGAGCGGGTCGGTCGAGAGGCCGGCGATCTTCACCCCGCGCTTGTCGAAGTCGGGCTTGATGCTCGCCATGTAGCCGAGCTCGGTCGTGCAGACGGGGGTGAAGTCACGCGGGTGCGAGAAGAGCACCGCCCATGAATCGCCAATCCAGTCGTGGAAGTCGATCGCGCCTTGGGTTGTCTCTGCCGTGAAGTTGGGTGCTGTGTCGCCGATGGTCGGCATTGGGTTTCTCCTTGAAGTGGGTTGCTCGGACGCTGCGGGCGACAGGAATACGCCCTTCGGGCAAAAGTATACGAACCTGATCCGGATTATGCACTTATGCGTCTTGTCGCGCCGGGTTAGGATCCGAACCCATGGCAAAGGGCGATCAGACGCAGGTCGAGAAGCCGATGATCGATCCGCCCTCGACTCCCCGAGCCAGGCTGGTCGCCGACACGGCAATCACCGTCCTCGCCGAGCAGGGCTCACGCGGGTTGACCCACCGGGCAATCGACCGGGCTGCCGGGCTGCCCGAGGGCTCGACGAGCAACCTGTTCCGAACTCGCGACGCACTGCTGGCCGCGACGCTGCGGCGCCAGGTCGAGCGAGAGACGGAGATGTACGCGACGATGCCGACCCCGGAGTCGATCGCGGATATCGACAGTGCGGCCCGGTGGATGGCAGCGCTCATCCACGCCTTCACTTCGGCGGATAACTCAGAGCTCGTGAGCGCTCGTTATGAACTGTTCCTGGAGGGGCAGAGGCGGCCGACATTCCGCAAGCTGCTCGACGAGGTACGCGACAACTTCATCCTGATGGTCGACGAACTGCTCGGCCGGCTCGGCCTCGAGCGGGGCAAGCGCAACTCGATGGCAGTCCTGGTGACGCTGGACGGCCTGAGCGCAAATCAGGTCTTCCACAGGACCTCGATCCTGTCCGAGGCGGAGATCAAGAGCCAGCTGGCCCACCTGTTGGCGAGCTTCAAGCCGGCCTGATCAGGCAAATGATCCGAAGGCCGTTGACGGGTCTCTTACTACGGCGGTAGTCTGGAGCTCCCATCCGGGATCCGGCGATCGTGATCAGGCGCAAGCGCCGGCGAGAGGGCCAACCACGAAGGAGTGTCCGACCGATGACGACCCTGCCCCGCAACGCGACCGGCTACGAGGCAGCACGCAGGCGCACGGTCTGGAACCAGGTCATCCCGGCCAGCCAGCCGGACGTGATCGTGCAGGCCGGGACGGCCGACGACGTGATTGCCGCCGTGCGCGCGGCGAAGGAGGCCGGTCGCAAGGTCTCGGTCCGCTCGGGCGGGCACAGCTGGAGTGGCAACCACGTCCGCGAAGGCGCGACCCTGATCGACCTCTCGGCGATGGATGCGATCGTCGAGGTGAACCGTGAGGCGAAGACGGCGATCGTCGAGCCGGGAGCCCACGGGACGGTCCTTCTGAAGGAACTGATGGCCCAGGACCTCTTCTTCCCGGTCGGCCACTGCGTCGGGGTGGGAATCGGCGGCTTCCTGCTTCAGGGCGGATTCGGCTGGAACGGCCGCGTCCATGGCCCCGCCTGTCAGAGCGTGATCGCAGTCGACGTGGTCACCGCCGACGGTGAGCTCGTCCGCGCCGATGCCGACCACCACCCCGAGCTCTTCTGGGCTGCGCGCGGCTCCGGGCCAGGGTTCTTCGGGGTCGTCACCCGCTTTCACCTGCAGGTCTACGACCGCCCCACGCACATCGTCAACTGCGCCTACATCTACCCGCCGGAGTTGCTCGAGGAGTTGTTCGAGTGGGCGGTCGAGCTCGGTCCGAAGGTGCCGCCTCAGATGGAGTTCAACCTGCTTCCCCATCGCGCCTTCGACGGCTCCAGGGAGGTCCCGGTCGCCGGGCCGATCTTCGCCGACACGGAGGAGGAGGCGCGCGAGATCGCGGCACTGCTGCAGACCTGCCCGGTGCTCGAGCGGGCCAAGCTCGCATTCCCCTACGTGCCGATCGACATGGACGGCCTGTTCGGCGCAGTCCACTTTCAGTACCCGGACAACCACCGCTACGGAGTCGACAACATGTGGTCGCACGCCGGCTCCGACCTGATCCCAGGGGTCAAGGCGGCATTCGACACTCTCCCCGAGGGCAACTTCTCGCACATGCTTTGGATGACCTGGCACCCGAACCACCCGGATTGCCCGGAGCGCCCCGACATGGCGTTCAGCGTCGAGGACGACACCTATCTCGCTCTCTACGGGGTGTGGGACGACCCGGCCGACGATGCAGCCAACTCCGGCTGGGCAGGGGACAACCTGAGCAAGATGGAGCACCTCGCGTCGGGAATCCAGCTGGCCGACGAGAACCTCGCGAATCGTCCATTCAGGTTCCTCAGCGACGAGAACTACGCCCGGTACGACGAGTACAAGGCCAAGTACGACCCGGACGACCTCTTCCACACTTGGTGGGCACGGCCTTGAGCGCCACTGAACGGGCAGAGCTCGAGGAGTACCTGAAGCGTCCGCTCGCCGAGCCGGACGCCGACGCCCTGGCCGCCGTGTCGAACGGTCCGATGGACCCCGCCGACGCCCTGCCGCTCGACCGGATCGACCGGCAGCTCGACCCCGCTCCGCTCAAGGTCGAGAGTGGCTGGTGCGTCATGCCCGACTCGACGATCAAGGTGCAGGCCCTGACGCCGATGCCGAACGTGACGGGCGAGATGGTCGACTGGTGGTTCGACTGGCACCCGAGGGACCCTCTCCGCTACCGGGTTTGGCACCCCCATGCCCACATCTCCAACTCGATCGTCGAACCCACACAGCGCGGGGAAAAGACCCACTGGGGCGCAACCCACTACCCGGTTGAGACTCTCGGCGAGGAGCTGGTCGAGGCGCGGATCGAATTCGTCCCACCGACCGAGGTCGGCTTCTCCAACAACGCCCTCGAAGACCCGAACGTCGCGACGATCGTCTGCGGCAAGGCGGGCGACATGAAGCGCCACGCCCGCCACACGGTGATGTCGCACGTCTGGCTGAACGACGGCAGCGGCGGGACGGTCCTGCGCAGCCACTTCTGGGGTGGGGCAATCATGCGACCGGACCTGCCCGGCGCGGTCGGCGATCTTGTCGGGACGCTCATCAACCGGCCGTTCGTGCGCAAGCTGGCCGTGCCCAAGGGAGTCGGCGAGTCGCTCGCGATCCACTGCGTCGAGGAGTTCAACAATCTCGCATGGGTCCTCCCCGAGCTGTTCGGGCAGTTCGGGCCTTCTGGCTGACCGCCTCCCCTCGCCCTGCCGCTCAGGGCAGGAGGGTGAACGAGTCGACGTGCTTCGGCTTGACAGCGCCGAAGTGGCGACGGTCGAGCGTGACGATCGTCTCGGCACCGAGTCGCTCCGCGAGGGCAACGACGGAGGCATCCGTCCCGCCGAGCGGGAAGTCGGAGTACTGATCGACCAGCTCGGCCATCCTCAGCAGATCGCCGGGGGAGGGCGCCTCGATCCGGAACGGTTCGAGGGCGGCGATGAATCGGCTCTCTGCCTTCGGGCCGAGCCTGTCGTTGATGAAGTAGAGGACCTCAGCCACGACGAGCGCAGAGATTACGAGGATCAGACCGGGCGTCGAGAGGGCCTCGGTACATCGGGCGTGGTTGCGATCGTCGGAGTCGGCCGCGGAGTAGAGCGGCCCGGCGTCAACGAGGGCGAGGCTCGCCAAATCGACTCTCCTGTAGGAGCTCCTCCATGTCCTCACCGACGTTGTTCGGCCCGCTCGCGCCGAGCGCGACAAACCCTGGCCTGCGGTTCGCGTCCGGGCCGATCCCGAGGTGCTCCTCAAGGGCATGTCTCGCGATCGCCGAGGCCGAGCGGCCGGTGCGCTTGGACTCGGATTCGATCGCGAGGGCGAGCTCGTCGCTGATCACGATTGTTGTGCGCTTCATAACCGCATAATAGTCGGAACGGATCACCCTTCGATGCTCGCACGGCCAGGGCCGAATCAATCTGGATTCAGGAGGCTCGACGCGATCGAGGTGCGAAGTCTCAGCGATCCGCGCGAAAGGCGTAACACGCTTCGTTCTACACTCGCCCGTCATGAACTACTCTTCGGTTGTGGGCCGTTCGATTCATGTTCGACTTGACCGCGATGCCGAGGAAGCCTTGGCTGTTCTCCGCAACTGCGGGATGAACGACTCGGAGGCCGTGCGGACCGCACTGAGCGAATCCGCCGAAGCACGCACCACCCCGGAGGCGCTGCGGGCGGAGGTGGAGCGGATCGCCAACGATCCGGCTGACATCGCCGCGCGCGAGGAAGTGATGCGCTTCATGGAGGAGCTGTCCGAACCGCTCCCTGAGGACTGAGTTTGGTTCGCGGGGAATGCCTCGAGCTTCGGTCTCTGCGTGGTTCGAAGGGTCGTGAACAGCAAGGGCGCCGCTACGCGGTCGTGGTCCAGTCCGATCACATCCGTGGGCTGGGGACGGTCATGGTCGCGCCGACATCGGCGAGCGTCGTACCGACCTCTTTTCGTCCAGCTATCGAAATGGGCGGCCAACTGACACGCGTCCTGGTCGAGCAGACAATCGCCTTGGATGAACGTCGGCTCGGCAGGTCGGTGGGGCGACTCTCGGCAGCAGAGATGACCGAGGTCGAAAGGGCGCTTTCCACAGTCCTGGGGCTCCAGCCCCGGCACCTCCGTGGCTGAAACGGGGCGAACCGCTGCTCAGGCGTCGGCTCGAGTCCGCTCGCGGGTGCCGACCTCGATCCGCTCGCCGGCGCGGTCGACCACCGCGACCACTCCCTCGGGCAGCTCGCCTGCCAGGGCGAGGCGGGCCAGCGGGTCGACCACCTCGCGCTGGATCGTGCGCTTGAGCGGTCTGGCTCCGTAGGCGGGGTCGTAACCGAGGTCGCCGATCAGCTCACGGGCTTCTTCGGTCAGTTCGAGCTCGACTCCCCGCTCGGCCAGCCGGCCTGCGACGAGGGCTACCTGGAGGTTGACGATCTCACCGATCTGCGACCGCTCGAGAGTCGCGAACTCGACGATGTCGTCGAGCCGGTTGATGAACTCGGGGCGGAAGTGCTCCTCCGCCCCCATCCGGCCACCGGGGATGTTCGAGGTCATGATCAGGATCACGTTGGTGAAGTCGACCGTGCGGCCCTGGCCGTCTGTCAGGCGACCGTCATCCATCACCTGCAGCAGGATGTTGAAAACGTCGCCATGGGCCTTCTCGACCTCGTCGAGCAGGACGACGGAGTAGGGGCGACGACGAACGGCCTCGGTCAGCTGACCGCCTTCCTCGTAGCCGACGTAGCCGGGGGGCGCACCGACCAGGCGCGAGACGGCGTGCTTCTCCATGTACTCGGACATGTCGATCCGGACCATCGCGTCACGGCTGTCGAACATCAGCTCCGCCACCGCGCGGGCAAGCTCGGTCTTGCCGACACCGGTCGGCCCGAGGAACAGGAAGGTGCCGATCGGGCGATCGGGGTCCTGGAGCCCGGCACGCGAGCGTCGCAGCGCGTTGGCGACCGCGACGACCGCCTCGTCCTGGCCGATCACGCGCTCGTGCAGGCGCTCCTCGAGGTGCAGCAGCTTCTCGGCTTCGCCCTCCATCAGGCGGTCGACCGGGATCCCCGTCCAGCGGGCGACGACCTCGGCGATGTCGTCGGAATCGACCTCTTCCTTGAGGAAGCGGACCTCGCCCCTGTCGACGCTCTCGGCCTCCGCGAGCTGCTTCTCGAGGTCGGGAATCAACCCGTAGCG
>JBAXRO010000040.1:0-16956 GCA_037131165.1 Actinomycetes bacterium
GGACCTGTTCGGCTGGTTCGGCTCGACTCTCGACGCCAAGGACGAGGCCAAGCGCCTGCGGACGGAGCGGGACGAGCTGAGGACGCAGGTCGTCGATGGCCGCGCGGCATTGGCCGAGAACGCGAAGTTGCGCAAGATGCTCGGCATGGAGAGGAAGTTGGGCCTCGCGTCGTGGGAGCCGGTCACGGGCACGGTCATCGGCAGGTCACCGGGGATCTGGTTTGCGACCGTTCAGGTCGATGTCGGAAGCTCCGACGGACTCGAGGTCAACCAGCCGGTGCTCGACGGAGAGGGCGTCGTCGGGACGATCAGCGCAGTAACGACGGGTACGGCCGTCGTGACCCTGATCACCGACCGCAGCTCCGGGGTGTCGGCCAAGATCCTCGGGATCGGTGACCCCGGATCCGTCGTCGCGGCCGAGGGTGACCCGGGGATGCTCGAGATGAGGCTGCTGACGCCGGGCTCGAAGGCGCGGATCGGCGATCAGATCGTGACCGCCGGCTCGCGGAGTGGAGCCCTCGCTTCGCTCTTTCCCCCCGACCTACCGGTCGGTCGGGTGAGCGCGGTCGACCCGGACCGGCTCAGGTCCGAGGGAACGGTCTCGGTCAAGCCCCAGGCAGATCTCAACCGGCTCGAGACGGTGACGATCCTGACCGCCAACCCTTCAGGCGGCTCCCAGTGACGGACGTGTCGCCCGTCCCGCGTGGAAGGCTCGCTGCGGTCGCGCTCCTCGTCCTCGTGATCCAGACGACGGTCATCTCGCAGGTCCCGCCGTTTGCCGGCGCCGCCGACATCGTGCCGCTTGCGGCGATGAGCATCGGACTCCTCTACGGGTCTCTGACCGGCGCCTTCTTCGGATTCGGGATCGGCCTCGGCCTCGATCTGCTGCTCGTCCAACCGCTCGGCCAGTACGCGCTCCTGAACCTCGCGGTCGGCTACTCGGCGGGGCGCCTGGCCGAGCTGCGACCGCCGTCAGGCGCACTGTTTCTGATCCCGCTCGGCGCCTGCGCGGTTGCGCTGACGACGATCGGGTTCGGGATCCTGCAGGTGATGTTCGGCGGAGGGGCGTCGCTCAGCGGCGCGGTGGTCCGCCAAACAGCGATCGCCGTCCTCTGGGGCGGGTTGCTGGCAGTGCCGGTCAATGCGGCAGTCGCGCGATTGGCGACTCCCGGAGGTGGACGCGGTACTGCGCGTCGCAGTCGTCGCAGGGCCTATGCGACCGGCGGCCTCAGTCCGCTGACCCCGGGGCGGAAGCGATGATCGAACCGACAGGCGACCCGGGCAGAGCGCCCAGCAACGTCCGGCTCGGGCGGAGGATGGCTTTCGTCGGCGGCGTGATCTTGCTCCTGTTCGCCCTCCTGTTGTTGAGGCTCTGGTACCTGCAGGTGCTCGACGGCGACAACTACCTCGCCAAGGCGAACGACAATCAGGTGCGTGACGTGGCGCTCGCGGCGCCGCGTGGGCGGATCGTCGACCGGGCAGGTCGGGTGCTCGTCGACAGTCGTCCGGCGAACGCGATCGTCGTCGTACCCGGTCGGCTCCCCGAGATCGGCTCGCCGGAACGGGAGCAGGTAGCCCTCAAGCTGTCCCGCACCCTCGATCTCGAAACCGCCCCCGAGCCGTGCAAGCTTGCTTCCGGCACCCGCCAGCTTTCACCGCTCGCCTGCAGGATCGAGCGTGAGTCCGCGGCGCTGCCCTACGCGAACGTCGTCGTGCGCAAGGACGCCTCGACCGACGAAGCCGGATGGGTGCTCGAGCACAAGAGGGAATTGCCGGGCGTGGATGTGAGTCGGGTGTGGCTGCGTACCTATCCCGAGGGGCCGGTCGGGGCCCAGCTGTTCGGGACTGTCGGCGAAATCTCGGCCGAGCAGCTCGGCAAGCCACGATTCGCCGGGATCAAGCAGGGGACGGTGATCGGCCAGAGCGGACTCGAGTACCAGTACGACCGGTACCTGAGGGGCCGCGACGGCGCGGAGCGGATCCAGGTCGACGCGACCGGCAGGGCAAGGCGGACTTTGCGCAGCAGCGAACCGGTGCCGGGCAAGACCCTGAGGCTGGCCCTCGACCTTGGCCTGCTGAGGACCGGTCAGTCCGCGCTGGCGACTGCGATGTCGCTCGGCAGCGGCGCCACCGGGGCCGCCTACATCGCGATCGATCCGCGCGATGGGTCGGTCCTCGCCCTCGGGTCGGCGCCGTCGTTCGATCCGGGAGTGTTCGCCAAGCCGATCAGCCAGTCCCGCTACGCCGAGATGTTCGGTGCCGGCGCCCTGTACCCGCAGCTCAACCGGGCGATCCAGTCGTCGTACCCGACGGCGTCGACCTTCAAGGCCTTCACGGCTCTCGCCGCACTCGGCGAAGGGGTTATCACACCTGCGACGGTCGTCGACGATCCGGGATCGATCAAGATCGGCAACGTGATCTTCCGCAACGCTGGCAACCAGGCCAACGGCCCAGTGAACCTCGCCTCCGCCTTGCGTCTCTCCTCCGACGTCTACTTCTATCGGCTCGGGGCGAAGCTCAACACGCCGAAGGGGCCCGGCGGTCCGATCCAGGAGTGGCTCAGGCGCCTCGGATTCGGCGAGGAGACCGGGATCGACCTCCCGGGGGAGGCAGCCGGCACGATCCCGACACCGAAGTGGAGGGCCGACAGGAAGGTCAAGGAAGCCGAGTGCGCAGCGAAGCGTGGCGGTCCCTGCGGCCTGAGCGACGGCAGGGCTTGGTCGGTCGGCGACAACGTCAACCTCTCTGTGGGTCAGGGCGACTTCCTCGCCACGCCGCTGCAACTGGCCGTCGCCTACGCGGCGATCGCCAACCGCGGCAAGGTCCTGCGGCCACGGGTCGCCAAGGACGTCCGCAACGATTCCGGCCTCGTGCTCCAGGCGATCCGGGCGAGACCCGCCCGGAGTGTTGCGATCGACGCCGAGGACAGGCAGGCGATCCTCGAGGGCCTGCGCGAGGCGGCGATGGACGACGGCGGCACCTCGGCCGACGTGTTCAGCGACTTCGGGAGGGTCGTCTACGGCAAGACGGGAACGGCCGAGCGCCCCGGCCAGGCCGACCAGGCCTGGTACGCGCTGTACATTCCCGACCGCAAGCGGCCGCTGGTCGTCGTCGTAACCGTCGAGCAGGGCGGGTTCGGAGCGCAAAGTGCGGCACCGGCCGCGAGGCTGATCGCCTCCCGCTGGTTCGGCCAGAAGGGCAAACTCGTCGTGGGCAACTCGAGGACGAGATGAGCACGGCCGTAAACCCCAGATCGATCGAGCAGGCGATCCAGCCGCGCAGCGGACCGGTGCGCCGTGGCCCGAAGGTCGACCTGTGGATCATCCTCGCGGTGGTCGGCCTGATCACGATCTCGCTGGTGACGATCGCTTCAGCCACCCGCGACGACGTCGCCGGCAATCCCGGTTACTACCTGACGCGACAGGGCATCTACTTCCTCCTCGGGACGGTTGTCGCCGTCCTCATCGCCCGCTTCGACTACGGCAGGCTCGAGGGCATGAGGCGTGCGTTCTGGGCCCTCCTGATTGCAGCGAACATCTTCGTCCTCCTGTTCGCAGCCGACACGCGGGGTTCGAGTCGCTGGATCAGCCTGCCGTTCTTCCAGCTGCAGCCGTCCGAGCTGGGCAAGGTGCTCCTCGTCCTCGCGCTCGCGGGCTTCGCAGTCGAGTACGCCCGCTCGATCGCCACGCTGGCCGTGACGGCGAGGCTCTGCGCCATCGCCCTGATCCCGGCGTGCATCGTGATGCTCCAGCCTGACCTGGGCACCTCGCTCGTCTACGTGGCGATCCTCGGTGCCGTGCTGCTGACGGCGGGAACACCGACGAGGCATCTGGTCGCGCTCATCGCCCTTGGGGTGGCAACGGCCGTGATGGTCCTCGCGGTGCTGCCCTCGGCTGGCATCAACGTGCTCCACGATTACCAGCTCCAACGCCTGACCGGATTCGTGAACCCGTCGAGCGACCCGTCGAAGGCGACCTACCAGGTCAACCAGTCCCTGATCGCGATCGGCAGCGGTCAGAGGCTGGGCCGGGGGGAGGCGGGATCGACCCAGACCGGGCTCGATTTCCTGCCTGAGCACCACACCGACTTCATCTTTGCCGTGATCGGGGAGCGCTGGGGGTTCACGGGCGCTGCCTTGGTCATAGCCCTGTATGCGCTGCTGGTTTGGCGCGCGCTCCGACTCGTCGTTGTTGCAAGGGACGGGTTCGGGGCGATACTGGCTTGCGGGATCGCTGCGATACTCGCTTTCCAGATCTTCGTAAACATAGGCATGACCCTCGGGATCATGCCGATCACCGGAGTGCCGCTGCCACTTATGAGCTACGGCGGATCCTCGGTGATCGTGACATTCATTTGCCTCGGGCTGCTCCAGTCCGTCCACCTACGCGCGGCAGACCCCGCCGCGGCGGCGGTGCGGACGAGGGTTCGGGTCTGACAACGAAAGAAGGCTTTACAAATCATGAGGAAGCACGTTCTCGTCAGTTCCGACGAGGCAGAGACGCGTGTCGCCCTGCTCGAGGGTGACGGCAAGCCCGCAGCTGCAGCCGCCGCGGCAGGCAAGGGCCCGGACCGCGCAGTGAAGGTCGCCGAGATGTACCTCGAGCGACGGACCACCAAGTCGATCGTCGGCAACATCTACAAGGGCAAGGTCGACAACGTCGTGACCGGCCTCGAAGCCGCGTTCGTCGACATCGGACTCGAGAAGAACGGGTTCCTCCACGTGGATGAGATCGTTCTCCCCGGGATCGAGATCCCGAGGCGGGGGAGGGGCAAGGGCAAGTCGGGCGACAGCACGATCGGCGACCTGCTCAAGCCCGGCCAGGAGGTCGTCGTCCAGGTCGTCAAGGACCCGCTCAAAAGCAAGGGAGCGAGGCTCTCGATGGAGCTGGCGATCCCCGGTCGCTATCTCGTCTACTCGCCCCAGGGCGAGGGCGTCGGCGTGTCGCGGCGGCTCGATGACCGCGAGCGCGAGCGCCTTCGCCGCGCCGCCAAGAAACTCGAGGTGCCCAAGGGTGGCCTGATCATTCGCACCGCCGCTGTCGGGGCCAAGGCCGAGGACATCGGGCGCGAGCTGCCGTACCTGTTCAAGCTGGCCGAGGTGCTCGAGCAGCGGGTTGCGGAGTCAGTCGCTCCCGCACCCGTCTTCCAAGAGGCAGACCTGCCGGTGCGGGTTGTCAGGGACATCGCCTCTGACGAGTTCGAGCGCGCCCTCGTCGACGACCGCAAGCAGTTCGACCGGCTGGTCTCGTTCCTCACGCGAACGGCGCCGGAGCTGGTCGAGCGGGTCGAGATGTGGGAACAGCCGGAGCCGCTGTTCTCGCGCTACGGCGTCGAGAAGTCGATCGAATCGACCCTCTCGCGCAGGGTCGACCTGCCGAGCGGTGGCTATCTGGTGATCGATTACGCAGAGGCCCTGACCGTGATCGACGTCAACTCCGGTTCGTTCGTCGGCAGGGGCAAGAGCGCGAGGCTCGAGGACACGATCACGAAGACGAACCTCGAGGCGGCCGAGGAGTCGGTCCGCCAGCTGAGGCTGCGCGACATTGGCGGGATCATCGTCATCGACTTCATCGACATGGCCCGCGCCCGTAACCGCGAAGCGGTGCTCAAGACCTTGAGGGACGCGCTCGCCAAGGACAGGACGAAGACCTTCGTAGTCGAGATCTCGCCGCTCGGGCTGGTCGAGATGACCCGCCAGAATGTGACCGACGGGGTCCGGGAGATCATGACCCGCCCGTGTCGTGTCTGCGACGGTGAGGGTGTCGTGCGCAGCGAGGAGACGATCGCGATCGAGTTCGCAAGGCGGATCCGCGACCTCGCAGCGGCCCATCCGGATGCCGAGGCGATGCTGTTCCAGATCAACCCGAGGGTTACGGCCGAGTTCACCGGCCAGGGTGGCTGGATGCTCGCCGGTCTCGAGGCCTCGACTGGCAAGAAGTTCTTCTTCGAGGGTTCCGAGGGCCTGCCGGCAGAGCACCTGGATCTGCTCTTGGCCGGCACACTCGATGAGGTTCAGGAGCGCGCGGTGCCGTTCCGTTCCGGCGAAGAGCTGCTCGTCGAACTGATCGAGCCGCACATGTTCAGCGCCGGTGACGCCGTCGCGAAGATCGATGGGTACATCGTGTCCGTCAAGGGCGGTGAGGGCTTGGTCGGCCAGAGGGTGATGGTCCGGATCGAGTCCGCTGGACGCAACGAGGCCAAGGCCGTGATGATCGAATCGCAGGCCGATCCGGCCCAGACAGGCGTCGCAGGCGGCAAGGCGGTATCGTGACGGGCCGGATCGAGCGGAAGTCCGGTCGAACGGTGCCGAGCAGGTGCCTGACCGGGTCCCGCTGAGTCCCTACGAAACCATGTACGCAATCGTCAAGACAGGTGGCAAGCAGTACCGCGTCCAGCAGGGGCAGACCCTGCTCGTCGAGCGCCTGCCCGTGGACGAAGGCGAGAGCATCAGGCTCGAAACGCTGATGATCCGCGGTGAGGGTGACGCCGTCGCCCTCGACGCCGCAGAGCTCTCCAAGGCCGAGGTGACCGCCAAGGTCGTCGCCCACGAGCGCGGACCGAAGCTCCGCGTCGTCAAGTTCAAGCCGAAGCGCGGCTACCGCCGGCGCAACGGTCACCGCCAGGCACTGAGCCGGATCGAGGTCACGAAGGTGGCTCTCGGAGCGGGCGCCGCCAAGAAGGCCGCCCCGAAGAAGGAAGAGGCTCCGGCCACCGACACGCCTGCAGAGGGCAAGGAGGACTGAGATGGCACACAAGAAGGGACTCGGCTCCAGCCGCAACGGTCGCGATTCAAACTCCAAGCGCCTCGGAGTGAAGGTCTTCGCAGGTGAAACGGTCACAGGCGGCGAGATCATCGTCCGCCAGCGTGGAACCCGCTTCAAGCCGGGCAACGGCGCAGGGATCGGTCGTGACGACACGATCTACGCCCGCGCAGCAGGCAAGGTCGTCTTCAGCCGCGGTCGCGTCGGCAGGACGATCTCCGTAGTGCCCGACGAGCAGTCCTGACCGCCTCGCGGCGGGCGACTGCTTCGTCTTGGCTCGCTTCGGTGCTCAAACGCCGTGCCGTACGGCGTCTCGCTGCCATTCGGATGGGGTGGAGCGGCGGAGCGTCGGCCTCAGGCGCCCTGCGCTGTCGGCCTGATCAGGATCTCGTTGACGTCCACGTGGGGCGGCTGGTCGAGTGCCCAGAGGACGGCGCGGGCGACGTCGTCTTCCTGGAGGGGTTCGTCCAGCGGGCCCTTGCCGTCGTCCCAGAACGGCGTCGCGACGATCCCGGGCTCGATCAGGGTCACACGGACCCCTGAGCCTGCGATCTCGCCGCGGACGGCCTCGCCCATCGCGGTGACGGCCCACTTCGTGCACGAGTAGAGCGATCCCGGGATCGCCTTGCGACCCGCCACCGAGCCGGTCAGCAGCAGGTGCCCCTTGCTGTCCTTGAGGTGGTCGAGAGTCGCGCGGACCGTGAGGGCGGCACCGTAGATGTTGGTGAGGACCATGTCGCGCCAGGCCTCCGGGGTTGAGCCTGTGAAGCCGCCGGGGCCGCCGAAGCCGGCGTTGGCGAAGACAGCGTCGATCGAGCCGAATCGCTCGATGGCCGAGGCAGCGAGGGCCTGCTGGTCGTCCCATTCGTTGACGTCGCAGCTGACGGCGATCGCCTGGTCGTCGCCGATCTCGGAGACGAGTGAGTCGAGGCGGTCGCGGCTGCGGGCGGCCAGAACGAGCGACAAGCCCTGTGAGGCCGCCATCCTGGCGGTCGCTGCACCGATCCCGCTCGATGCACCAGTGATCACCATTGTCCGCTGCGGTTCCATGCGTTCGCTCCTGTTCGCTCGAGAGTTGCCACGATGGTGCCACAGATGCTCTACGACTCGGCAACGATCAAGGTGAAGGCAGGCAACGGGGGCGACGGCTCGGTCAGCTTCCGGCGCGAGGCACACGTGCCGCGTGGAGGTCCCGACGGCGGCGACGGCGGCCGCGGTGGCGACGTGACTCTCGTCTGCAGCGCATCCCTGCGCGACCTCGCGGCATTCCGCCGGAAGCGCCGGTTCGAGGCCGGCCGCGGAGGCCACGGCAAGGGAGCCAATCGGCACGGAGCCGACGGCGAGGGCCTCGAGATCGCGCTGCCGCCGGGGACGGTCGCAACCCTCGCCGACGGAAGCGTGGTGGACCTGCTGGCCCCAGGTGACAGTGTCGTGATCGCACGCGGCGGCAAGGGTGGACGCGGAAACGCCCACTTCGCCCATGCGACTCGGCAGTCCCCCCGTTTCAGCGAGAAGGGGGTTCCAGGCGAGGATCGCGAACTGGCACTGAGGCTGAAGCTGATCGCCGACGTCGGCCTCGTCGGCCTTCCGAACGCGGGCAAGAGCAGCCTGCTCGCTTCGATGACTCGTGCCAGGCCCAAGGTCGCCGACTACCCGTTTACGACTCTCGAGCCGGTGCTCGGGACGATCGAGGCCGACGAGCGCCAGTTGGTGATCGCCGACATCCCCGGCTTGATCGAGGGGGCGAGCGAGGGAGCCGGACTGGGAGACGAGTTCCTCGCCCATGTCGAGCGAACGAGGGTGCTCGTCCACGTGCTCGACCTCGCCCCGCTCGACGGCAGCGACCCGGTGGGAAACTTCGAGACGGTCGAGGGGGAGCTGAAGGCACATGACGAGCGGCTCTCACGGCTCCCGCGGATCCTCGCATTGAGCAAATCCGACCTCGTCGATGCGGCCACGGCGGACGCGAGTGCCGAGGAATGGCGCGAGCGGCTCGGTCAGGATGTCCCTGTGCTGGCCACCAGTTCGGCGACCGGAAGCGGAATCGAGGAGCTGTCGAAGGTGCTCGTCCGGATGGTCCCCGAGGTCGAACCGGTCGTCGCTGAGATCCCGGAGGGACGAACGATCTACCGGCCAGCCGAGCGGCGTGGCTTCGTAGTCGATCGCGACGCGGACGGGACCTTCGTCGTCTCGGGCGCCGGGATTGAGCAACTGGTCGGGCGGTTCGACATCGAGAACGACGAGGCGATGGAGGAGCTCGAGCGCCGCCTTCGTTCGATCGGGGTGATGGGTGCGCTCGAAGAGGCGGGCTTCAAATCCGGGGACGACGTCGAGATCGGCGGCGTCCTGTTCGAACTCGACCCTGACGACGTCGACTGACGCACAGCCGTTCGCGGACTCGTTCGACCGCTCCCGGCGCGGGTAATCTCGCCGTTCCATGGATCAGGTAGTCGTAAAGCTCGGTTCGAGCGTCGTCGCCGACGCCGACGGTGCCGTCCGCTCGGACGTGCTCGAGTCCGTCTGCTCGGACATCGCAGCGCTTCGCGCCGAAGGCCGGGAGGTCGTCGTCGTCTCGAGCGGGGCAATCGCCCGCGGGGTTGACGCCCTCGGTCTCCCGGGCCGTCCGCGAGCGATCGACGAGCTGCAGGCCGCGAGTGCGGTCGGCCAAGTGGCGATGTTCAGGGCGTGGGAGGAGGGATTGGCCTCGAGGGGTCTGATCGCGGCCCAGGTCCTGATGATGCTCCACGACATCGCGGACCGCGACGGCAACCTCAGCATCGCAGCGACCCTCAAGCGCCTTCTGGCCTGGGGCACGGTGCCTGTCATCAACGAGAACGACACGACGACCACGGACGAGATCACCTTCGGTGACAACGACCTGCTCGCAGCTCAGGTGGCGATCATGCTCGGAGCCGGCCGGCTGGTGTTGCTGACCGACGCCGACGGGCTGCACGAATCCGACCCGCGGACCAACCCGGAAGCGCCGCTGATCCGCGAGGTGTCGGACATGTCCCAGATCGAGGGATTCGAAGTCAGCCAGCGCCCCGGCGAATACGGTTCCGGTGGCATGCGCTCGAAGGTCGTGGCGGCCGAGATGGCGACCTCGGCCGGGGTCGAGACGATCGTCGCCCCCGGAGGCAGTGCGGGCTCGCTGCTGACAGCGGCCCACGGCGGCGATGTCGGCACTCGGTTCCTCGCCTCGCGGGAGCGCCACGGTTCATTCAAGAGTTGGCTCCGCTACGCCAAGCCGGCCAAGGGAACGCTCGTGGTCG
This sequence comes from Actinomycetes bacterium, assembly GCA_037131165.1. GTDB lineage: Bacteria > Actinomycetota > Thermoleophilia > Solirubrobacterales > Solirubrobacteraceae > WLNJ01. The sequence goes on from JBAXRO010000040.1 coordinate 10,034, forward strand.
ATGCCGGAGCGGCAAAGGCGCTCGTCGAGAAGGGAACGAGCCTGCTGCCGGTCGGGATCGTCGCGGTCGAGGGCGAGTTCCAGGCCGGCGATTCCGTGGAGGTCGCTCACGAAGGCCGGGTGATCGGCAAGGGGCTGGTCAGCTGCTCATCGGAGGAGATCGACCGCGTCAAGGGGATGAACTCGAGCGAGATCCGGGACGTCATGCCCCGGGCAGCCGATGAAGCCGTGCATCGCGATCGCTTCGTGCTCTCCTGACCCGCCTATCCTGTCGGCATGAGCGCAGTGGCAAGACCGGTCGAAGAGACCCTGAGCGAAGCCAAGTCCGCCTCAAAGGTCTTGGCCACGACCACCGGGGCGGCCCGAGCGGAGGCGATCGAGGCGATCGCCAAGGCTCTCGAGGAGCGTGAGGTCGAGATCGTCGAAGCGAACGTGCTCGACGTCGATGCCGGACGCGAGGCCGGACTCGACGATGCACTGCTCGACAGGCTGATGCTCGACGGAACCCGGGTCGCTGCGATGGCCGCGGGAGCGCGCGAGGTGGCGAAGCTGCCCGACCCGATCGGCGAGGTGATCGAGGAGCACAGGCTCGACAACGGCTTGGAGATCCGCAAGGAGCGCAGGCCGCTCGGGGTCGTTTGCGTCGTCTACGAGGCGAGGCCCAACGTGACGATCGACGCCGCCGTGCTCTGCCTCAGGGCCGGGAACGCAGCGGTCCTCCGGGGTAGCTCGATGGCTTCGCGCAGCAACGAGATCCTTGCCCGAGTGGCCGCGGAGGCGGTTGAGGGTGCCGGCCTGCCGGCCGCCTCGGTTTCGCTCGTCGGTGGCGGTGGCCGTGAAGAGCTCGCCGCTCTCGGTGGGGCGGAGGGAGTGGTCGACCTGATCATCCCGCGCGGTGGCGAGGGACTGAAGGCGGCACTCGAGGCGGTCGCCAAGGTGCCGGTGATCTACGCGGCCTCGGGCAACTGCCATGTCTATGTCGATTCGGCCGCTGACCTGGAGATGGCGGAGCGGATCGCGGTCAACGCGAAGGTGCAGCGCCCCGGGGTCTGCAACGCGGCGGAGACGCTGCTGGTCCACGAGGCTGTGGCCGCCGAGTTCCTGCCGTCGGTGTTGGCCGCGCTGGCTGGCGAGGGAGTCGAGCTGCGCTGTGACGGGCGATCGGCCGCCTTGGCCGGGTCCGGAGTCGAGGTCGTCGCAGCAACCGACGACGACTTCGCGACCGAGTTCCTCGCCCCGGTGATCTCCGTTGGGGTGGTCGATTCGATCGACCAGGCGATCGCCCACATCGACCGCTACGGCTCCGGCCATTCGGAGGCGATCGTCACCGGTGACCTCGAAGCCGCAAGGAAGTTCCAGTCCGAGGTTGATGCCGCGGCGATCTACGTGAACGCCTCGACACGGTTCACGGATGGCGCCGAGTTCGGGATGGGCGCGGAGATCGGTATCTCGACCCAGAAGCTCCATGCCCGCGGCCCGATCGGGCTGAGGGAGCTGACGACCTACAGCTGGCTCGTCGAGGGAACGGGCCAGATCCGCGGCTGAGGCGCGAGCCTGAGTTGAGCCGGATTGGAATCCTCGGCGGATCGTTCAATCCGCCACACAACGCTCACGTCGCACTGGCGCTCGCGGCACTCGAGCAGCTGGAGCTGGACAAGGTGCTGCTCGTCCCCGCCGGGCTGGCTCCACACAAGGAGATCGAGTCGGATCCGGGCGCAACGGTCAGGCTCGACCTGTGTCGGGCGGCCGTCGATCGACTCGAGGGCCTCGAGGTCTCGGCAATCGAGGCGGAGCGGGCAGGACCTTCGTTCACTGTCGACACTCTCCGGCAGCTCAAGGAGGAAGAGGGCGGGAGCGAGTTGGCTCTGATCCTCGGCGAGGACATGGTCCTGAGCCTTGCCTCGTGGCGCGAGCCGGAGGAGATTCTGAGGCTTGCGAGGATTGCCTGGACGGGACGAGCGGAGGGGGCGGAAGCGATCGCTGATCGGCGTGAGCGGGTGGCCGAGGTCGTGACGGACTTGGGTGGGGGGCGCCCCGTCTACATCGATTTCGACCCGATGTCCGTATCGTCGACACTCGTGCGTGAGCGATGCAGAGCCGAACAACCGATCGACGCGCTCGTTCCCGAGGGTGTCAAGCGCCTGATCGGCGAGCTTGGGCTCTACCGAGGTGGGCCGGGATCGTGAGCGGTCAGGCCGAGCCGATGGAAGTCGCGCAGTTGGCCTCAGAGGCCGTCCGTTTCGCGCAGGACAAGAAGGCCGTCGATGTAGTCGAGCTCGATCTCTCAGGGATCGTCGACTACACGGACCGCTTCGTGATCGCGACCGGCCGCACGGACCGCCAAGTCAAGGCGATCGCCGACGGCATTGTCGAGGGCATGAAGAAGGAGCACGGCGTCCGCCCGCGCAGGGTCGAGGGGCTGCCGGAGGCCCGCTGGGTGCTTGTCGACCTCTGGGACGTAGTTGTCCACGTGTTCCAGCCCGAGGCGCGCGAGATGTACAGGCTGGAGAAGCTCTGGGGGGACGCGGCGAAGACCGAGCATCCCGATGTCGACTCATCTCCGGAGGCGGCCCGGGAGTAAAACGCGGCTGGTATCGTTCATCTGAAGTGATGGATCGCCGCAAACCAACAGCCATCGCGGGTCGGAGAGTGCTCTCCGGCGTCGCAGTCGCGAGCACCCTGTTTGCGCTTGCTCTCATCGATCCGGGGACCGCGCTCTGGTTCTCGGCTCCGCTGAGCCTCCTTTGGCTCCTCGTGACAGGCCTGACCCGTCCGGTCGAGCGGATGATCCACCGGATCCGCGGACGGTGGGCGGCAGCGCGCACTCGTGCTCAGCAGGCCGATCGACTTCCGAACCTCCCACTGGTCGTTCCGCGAGTCGGTCGCCTGATCGCTGCCGCTCTCGCAGTGAGGCCACCTCCGGTCGCTGCTCCTCTCTCCCAGTAGGGCCTTCGGCACATCCTCCGGGACGGGCCAAGGCCCCGTCCAGTGCTGAAACCAACTGAAAGGAGGGCGCGTGAGCGCCCGGACCCCGATGTCGGCCCTGATCCGGCCGAATGTCTCGATCGCAGCAAGAGGAGTGAGACGCCTTGCAGGCCAGCTGGCCCTGTGGATCGTCCTCGTTCTCGCGCTGCCGGCCACTGGGGTGGCCGCGACACCGGTCCCCTGTGGATCCGGCCCGCAGATCACCGACGCAGCCGGCGACGGCCACCACATCAACACCGATGTGACGGCCGCCTGGTTCGCTGAGGATTCCGGGACCGGAGCGGTGACCGCAGTGATCCAGGTCAACTACGGGGTCTGGGAACCGGCTCACGACGACTCGGACGTGGCTGGTTTCGCCCTGTTGTACAGCGTTGGCTCCGGTATTCGGTACGTGCGTGCGGAAGCGCCGCGCCGGCCGGACGCCATCCGGTACGACTACGGGACCTGGACGCAGGCTGGGGGATTCCAAAGTGCCGGTTCGACGACCGGCAGTACGGTGGCAGGCACGCGCGGTGCCGTCTCGATCGCGGTGCCGGCTGCGGCCGGCGCAGTGGCCGGAACCAAACTCTCGTCGCCGTTCGTCCTCACCTACGACGGGGTTACCGGCGGGATTCCCCACTGGGTCGACAGGGGCCCGGGGGGAGTGACTCCGGACGACGGAGCGGAGAGGGGCGCGGACTTCATCGTCGGCGCCTGCTCGACCCCTCCGACCCCGGCGGTTACGGCTGTGTCACTCGGTGCGGCCTCGAGGGTCGTCGGCGGTGGCAACGTCGCCGTCACTGGCACCGTGAGCCCCGCCCGCTCCGGAGTCGAGGTTGTCCTGTCGCTCACGGCAGGAGCGACCACGATGAAGCGGGCCACGACCGACTCATCTGGACGATTCAGAGTGACGGTCGCGGTCGGCAGGACGACCCGCCTGAAGGCGGAGGCTGAGGGAATTGCGTCGCAGACCCTCACGGTCAGGGTGATCCCGATCGTGAGGATCGCGGTCAAGCGAGTTCGCTCCGGTCTCTACCGGATCGACGGGACCGTCAGGCCTGCCCTTCCGGGTCAGGTCCTCCTGCTGCGGACGAATGCCTTCCGGGCAACCGCCACAGCACGAGTGGTGAACGGGAGATTCTCGTTCCAGCTCCGCAAGCCCGTACGCGGCTCATACGACGCCGTGTACATCCCGTCCGGCAGCACCGCCGAACGGGCCACATCCAATAGAGGAGTAATCAAATGAAGTCGAAGTCAATCTCGCGCATCGCCCTGGCGGCCTCCGCCGCCGCGGCGCTCGCGCTCCCGGCCGGGGCATCAGCGCACTCGTCCGTCTGGCAGACCACTGCCAAGGTCCCAGGAACGGTAGTCAACGGGGTGGTGCCGACGACCGACCGGGTCAGCTACGCAATCACCAACCACGGCTACACGATGGTCCTCAACGAGACCAACGGGCAGACAGCCAACGGCATGATGAACTACAAGGTGCTGCCGTCGGCCTATCGGAACCAGGCGGGCTTCACTCTCGCGCGGCTCCTGTCCGAGGGTGACACCGGAGCGCAGCCGCATGCCACCTGCCGAGGGAACTCGGGGGCGGTGACCACCCTCTGGACCCCCGAAGCGATCGCGGCTTGGCAGAGCCAGACGCCGACGACGCCCGCCGGCGCCGAGCCGTTCTACAACTACGTCCCGTTCCAGAAGATCGCTGCGGGGCTCGATGATGAGGCGAAGATCGCCGACTGGGTCGCGGTCGTAAAGGACAAGACGGGAGTTGACCTCGCGGCCACGAGCGATTTCGCTGCCGCATGCAGCGGAATCGGCGGCACCTACGTCGCGGCCGATACCGTCGGCACGACGACCGCGTCGCTGAACTCGGGCTACGCGGCCCTGGTCGCTGGTCCGCTCAACACCCAGATCGCTTACCTCGGCACGCAGGCGACGGGGCTTCTTGCGAACGTCGCAACCCTGACCACCGCCAGGGACGACGCCATCTCCTCCTTGTTGGCGGCGAACGCAGCGAAGGACGCTGCACTGGCGGACCTCGCCGCGGCCAACACCGCGAAGGGCGCAGCGCTCGCCGAGGTCGCCAACCTGAGCCGGTCGCTGGGCGCGTCCACCTCGAGTGCATCGATCCGCGTCCGGACGGCGGGCACGACGGGTCTGCCGGTGCTCGTCAGCGGCCCCGGCGGCCGTCAAGTCACGGTAACCCTGACGATCGGGGCGACGCAGGCCAAGGGCCTGAAGCTCGCTTCGACCGTGATCGGCACAGCTACCGGGACGATCGCAGCAGGCGGAAGCTCGTCGATTACCGCTCCCCTGATAGGCGCCGCGAAGGCGAAGATCAAGGCGATCAAGGCCAATCTGGGTGTGACGATCACCGTCACCAGCGGCGACCGGATTGCAGTCAGGAGGACCCTGTTCACCCCTTGAGAGCAGCGGAGGGTGTCGCGGCAGCAGCCGCGGCACCCGACCGACGTACCGATCGGAAAGGAGCGCAAGGAGAATGAGAATGTTCAGTCTGAAACGTCGCAGCGGCGGAACATTCACCGTCTTGGCAGTTGCTGCTGTGGTGAGCCTGCCTACCGGGATCGCGCAAGCTCACGCATCCGTCAGCGGCACCTACCCGGCCAAGAGTGTTCGCGCCAAGAGCTCGATCGACGTGGTGAAGGTGGCCTTCAGCGGCCCGTTGCGGAGCGGAACGATCACAGTGAGGGGACCGCGCGGGGTTGTCTCCGTTGGTCGCGGAGGCCGTGACCCGAGGAAGATCAGTCGGCTGATCGTCCCGCTCAGGCGGGGGCTCGCCGCTGGCCGGTACCGCGCAAGCTGGACGGCGGTAGCGGCCGATGGGCATCGCCAGAGCGGCAGCTTCCTCTTCCGCCTGGTGCGCTGAGGGGTCCGCTTCGCGCAGTCGGGACCGGTTGTGAAGTGGACGGCTTGGCCGATCCCGGCGTCGCCCCGATCAGGACGCCGGGGTCGGGTTCATTCCGATGGGCGGCGGCGGATCGCGACAGTGAGCGCCACTGCAGCAAGGAGAAGCGCACCGATCCCGAGCACCAAGGCGATCGTCTCGGCCCGGATTCCGCCCTCGGCCGGTGGCTTTCCTCCAAGGTTTGCCGAGGGGGTTGTGGCTGACTCTCCGTCAGCCTGGCCGCCCGAACCCTCGCCTCCCGCGTTCAGCGAGGGCGCCGACTTGGAGATCTCCGTCACGGGAGCGGGGTTGTCTGAGTTCGTGGGGCCGATCCAGGCCGAGTCCTTTCCGTCCGAGTAGCCCTGGATCGCCTTCCATTCGATCGGACCCGTGGTGGGCGGAGTGGAGGCGAGGAAAGAGAAGCGGACAAACCCGTCACTGTCGAGGCGTCCCTTCCAGCGGACGATGGAGATGCTCCCGTCCGACGCGTTCTCGAGCGTCCGCGTCCATCCAGGGGTCCGCTCGAACGAGAAGGGGAGGACACCCTTGGGGATCTTCAGTGAGACCGAAGTCGTTCCGACACTCCGCTCGTTGGGGACGAGCACCTCGAACCGGACGGAGTCGTCGGGCGCTGCGATGCCGGGGCTGACTTGGACGTGGGCGAGAGCCAGCGACGGGGCGCAGAATGCCCCGGCGATGAGCCCGACAACTATGGACCTCGCTGTCTTCACCCCGCGGAGTTTAGGGGCGCCAGGCCTCCAATTGGGCGTGGAGCAGCGTTTGGCCTACACGGTGCTCGATCGGGCGCAACGCTTCAGCTGTGGGCGGCCCGACGGAGGCGGTCGGCGACCGCCAGGCCCAACCCGGTCTCAGGTGGGAGTGAGACCACCAGTCGGTCGAGCGAGAGGGAGTCGGCCTCGCGCAGGAAGCGATAGAGCGAGCGAGCCAGAGCCTCGATGTCCCCAAGGTGTAGAGCGAAAGGGGTGGCCCTGGTGGAAGGCTCAGTTGGGGGGCTGCTGCTGAGGGCTTGCCCCTGGTGGTAGGCTCAGTTG
>JBAXRO010000041.1:0-16680 GCA_037131165.1 Actinomycetes bacterium
ATCAGGGACGATGACGGTCGCCTGCTTGTCCTCGTCGGAGACCTCCACCTCGCGCACGCGCGCCGGGGAGAGGGCCTTGGCGATGAACCTGGCCGGCTCGTCGTTGAAGGGGATGATGTCGATCTTCTCGCCGCGCAGTTCGGAAACGACCATCCTGACCCTGGAACCGCGAGGGCCGACACAGGCACCGACCGGATCGACTCCGTCGGCATTCGAGATCACGGCGATCTTCGAGCGATACCCGGGTTCGCGCGCGACGTCGGTGATCTCAACGAGGCCGTCGGCCATCTCGGGAACCTCGAGCCGGAACAGCTCCCTGATCAGGGCCGGATCACGGCGTGAGACGATGATGCTCGGTCCCTTGGGAGAGGATGAGACCTCCTTGATGATCGCCTTGACGCGCTGGGCATTGTCGTACCGCTCTCCGTCGACCTGCTCTGAGCGCGGAAGCAGGGCTTCCGTCCGCTCACTGAGCCGAACCAGCGTGTAACGCGAGTCGGTCTGCTGGATCACTCCGTTGATCAGCTCTCCAACCCGGTCGCGATACTCCTCGAATGTGATCTCGCGCTCTGCCTCGCGAACGCGCTGGAGCAGCACCTGCTTCGCCGTCACCGCTGCGATCCGTCCGAAGCCCTCCGGTGTGACGTCCCGCTCGGAGATCCGGTCGGCGTGCTGGTCGACCTTCTCGAAGTCGAGGGTCGGCGCGGCCGGCTCGCGAGCCTCACCCGTCTCGGGGTCGATGGCGGTCAGTTCCTCCTCATCGGGCTCGGTCAGCACGAGCGGGAGCAGGTCCTCGGGGATCGAGAGCTCGTAGACAACAAAATCCCCGCTGTCACGATCGATCCGGACCCGGGCGTACTCCGCCGACTCGGGATCCTTCCGGTAGGCCGAGAGGAGGGCATCCTCGAGGGCCACCATCAGCGTCTCGAGCGGAATTCCCTTCTCCTCGGCGATTGCCTCGATCGCATCAACTATTTCCTTTGACATCTGCTCTCGTGCCTCCCTAGGCCGCCAGAAGGTTTGCTTGGCCGATCGCGCCGTAGGCGACCTCTAGCCGTTGGCCGTCGGACAGCAGGACGACCCTGCTGTCGTCAGCCTCGACGATTTCGCCCCGGACTGTCTGGCGATCGTTGCCGGGGATTGCGTCGACCAGCTTCAACTTCGCGGATCTACCTGAAAACCGCTGAAAATGCTCGGGCTTCGTCAGCGGACGCTCTGGCCCGGGCGAGGAAACCTCGACCGCGTAGCGCGCGCGCCACCCGTCGAGCAGGCCGGTGACTCGTCCGCAGAGGTCGAGCCCGACTCCGTCCGGGTGATCGAGGAAGACCCTGATGGTGTTGCCTCCGACGACCTCGACCAGCAGCACTTCGACCTCCGGTTCACCGGAGGCGATGACTTCCGCAATCTGTGTCTCTGTGGTCTTGGTCATTTCCCGTGAGGGTCCTCTCGAATGAAAGAGCGGGCTTTCGCCCGCTCCGCACTGCAGGCCACCGAGGCGGCCACGAAAGCTTTCGCTTGGGAGGTTAGCACCCGCCCCATGACGGTAGGCTCGCGGGGTGCCCCAGTCACCGGCTGAGACGATCGACCAATTCCTGAGCGAGCTCCCGGGAGACCACCGGCGGCTTACCGACACCGAATGGGGACTGACCGTCGAGTCGGCCGGCTGGCCATTGGACCTTGGACTCGCCTTGCGCGACGGACTCTTCAGGATCCAAGCACCGGTATGCGGCCCCGGGCAGCTCGCCGAGGGCACCCTCCTCTGGTGGAATCGTCGGCTTCCGCTTCTGAGGTTCGCCGCCAGTCAGGCCGGCGACGTGTGGATCTGTTGCGACCTGCCAATGGAGGCGGTCAACGCCCGCCAGCTCGATCGGATACTCGGACTCGTCGTTCTGACGGCCACCCAGGCCCGCCAGCAGGCCGCCGTTCAGCCGGCCTGACTCCCTCCGGGAGCGCGCAGGGCGACGCAGAGATCGAGGATCCTCGCTGCGATCGCGCGCTTCGGGGCCTTCGGGACGGCCGTCTCGCCTGATCTGGTGATCAGGGTGACCGCGTTGTCCTGCGAGTCGAAGCCGATGTCCGGCTGCGAGATGTCGTTGAACACGATGGCGTCCAGACCCTTTGCGTCGAGCTTGGCCCTCGCCCTTGGTACGCCGTCCCCGTGCTCGGCCGCGAACCCGACGATCAACTGCCCCTCGCCCCGTGTCCCAGCCAATCCGGACAGAAGATCCGGGACCGACTCCAGCTCGATCCGCGGAGCGCCCATCGACTTGTCGATCTTCCCGGTGACGGACCCGGAAGGCCTGAAGTCGGCGACGGCGGCTGCCATCAGGAGAAGGTCGCAGTTCGGGAACTCCGAGTCCAACGCCGAACTCAGCTCGGCTGCGGTCTCAACCGGGATCACCTCGACAGAAGGGTCCGCCTCGACCTCGCCATTGGCGAGGATCAGGGTCACTCGCGCCCCACGCGAGCTTGCCTCGGCAGCCAGGGCCGCACCCATCCGTCCCGATGAGCGGTTGCCGATGTAGCGAACCTCGTCGATCGGCTCGCGCGTCCCACCCGCCGTCACGAGCACCCGCACCCCATCCAAGTCGTGGCCTCGCTGAGCGGTGCCCTCCTGCTCGACGGCCTTGAGCAGGTCGTCAGGTTCGACGAGGCGCCCTCGACCCTCCTCACCGTGCGATGCGAGCCTGCCCTCGGCGGGGTCGAGCACGATCATCCCGCGAGCGCGCAGCCGTTCCACGTTCTCAGCCGTCGCTGCGTTCTCCCACATCCGCCCGTTCATCGCCGGTGCGACGACAACAGGACAGGCGGCCGCGAGCACGGCCGTTGTCACGAGGTCCTCCCCTGCTCCCGCAGCCAGTCGTGCAAGCGAGTTCGCTGTCGCCGGTGCAACGACGACGACGTCCGCACGCTCAACGACTGCCAGATGGCTGATCGGCTGGTGCTGGGGCAGGGGTTCGCCGGGCCAGCCCCCTCTCGCCGGGTCAGCCTCGAACTCGGAAACCAGAACCGGCGCGCCCGTGATCGCGGCGAACGCAGAGCGCCCAACGAACCTCAGGCTCGCCGGTGTCTGGACGACCCTGACGGAGTGGCCTGCCTTGACTGCGAGACGGGCGAACTCAAGCGCCTTGTAGGCGGCGATCCCACCTGTCACGCCGAGCAGAATTCGCATCTTGGCGGCGCCGCTCAATCGGCGCCGGGGTTGCGCAGCGTCAGGCCGCTTGCTCCGGGTACTTGAAGGCGACCTTGCCGTCGGCTACTTCCTCGAGCGCGATCGTCAGCTGGTTGCGCGACGCGGTCTCGACCATCGGCGGCGCGTACTCCTCGTATGAACCCTCACTCAGCGCGTGGTAGTAGGCGTTGATCTGACGGGCGCGCTTGGCGGCCACGATCACGAGCGCGTAGTTCGTGTCGACGTGCTCATGCAGAAGGTCCATGCGAGGGTTGATCATTCGGTCTCCAATTGGGGCTTGCCCGGTCAGTCTAGCCGGACTGCCACCTGCTCGACCAGTTCGGCAACCGCTCGGTCGAGATCGTCGTTGACAACAACGGTGTCGAATCTGTCGATCGCATCGAGCTCGCGTCTGGCCTGGGCCAGCCGCAGTGCGACCTGTTCGGGGCTGTCAGTGGCCCGTCCTCGAAGCCTCTCCTCGAGGCTTTCGTAGTCCGGCGGAGCGATGAAGATCAGAACCGCATCGGCAACCTTCGCCCTGACTTGCTGTGCTCCGAGCACCTCGATCTCGAGAACCACACCGCGCGCCGCGTCAGAGCGCGAGTCAACCTCGTCCACGAGCGTGCCGTAGAGGTTCCCTGCGTATTCGGCGCTCTCGAGGAACCGCCCATCCGCCTGCCTCCTGTGGAACTCACCCTCACTGAGGAAGTGGTACTCCCGCCCGTCGACCTCCCCCGCTCTCGGGGGACGCGTTGTCGCCGAGACCGACACCGCAAGAGTCGGCAACTCTTCGAGCAGCCGAGCGATCAGAGTGCCCTTGCCGACTCCCGAGGGCCCGGTGATGACTATCAGCCGCGGCATTGCCTCGCTTGCCAGGGACTCAGCGAGCGAGAAGCGAGACGAGCTCGGCCCGCTGGCGGTCAGACAGCCCGCCGACGGTCTTGCTCGGGGAGATGCGGCACTGGACCAAGGCCTTGTTGGCCTTGACCCTGCCGATCTTCGGCACGGCGAGGAGCAGGTCCATCACCTTGGCGGTCGCAAGCCATTCCGGCGGCGACTCGACCTGAGTGTGGATCTTGACCCTGCCGGCCTTCAGGTCACGCTTGAGCTGGGCACGCTTGCCCCTGATCTCGTTGGCGAGCGCAAGGGCGTCCATCTTCTGGGTCCGGGACCGGCCTGGGACCTCGCCCTTAGTGTTGCTCGGCTTCGAAGCGGTCATTGCTGCGGGCATCCTACACATGACCCGCCGAACGCGGCACCCGGCCGGTTCAGGTGACCATCGCGGCCAGCTCGGCTGCTACCCGGCTGCCTGCGCGCGGGTCCCGGAAGCTTTCCGTACCGACGGCCACGAGGGTCGATCCGACCCGGATCAGGTTGGCCGCGTGAAGGCCGGTGGAAACCCCACCCATTCCGATGATCGGAACCGAAACGGCCTGGCTCACCGATGCAACGTCTGCGAATGGGATGTGCCTCACAGCGGGGCCCGAGCCCCCGCCTGCCCCGCCACCGAGCCAGGCCTCGTCGGAGCCGGGCATCAGTGCCAGCCCCTTGAGCGTGTTGATCAGCGAAATCGCATCGGCTCCCGCCTCGACCGCAGCAACTGCGACTGCGGCCGGGTCGGTCGAATTCGGCGTGATCTTGACAATCAGGGGCAGCTCCGTCCGACCACGGACCGCCTCGACTGTCCGCGAGCACTCCGTCGGATCGGAGCCCACGATCAGCCCGGTTTCGACATTCGGGCACGAGACGTTGAGTTCGATCGCTACGGCCGGGGTCTTCTCGCCGACCTCGGTCACAAGCCGGGCCAGCTCGTCGCTCGTGAATCCCATTACGTTGACGATCAATGGGACGGGCAGGTCGGACAGGACGGGTAGGTCCTCCCGGAGCCAGCGATCGATGCCCTTGTTGGGAAGGCCGATCGAGTTGATCAACCCGGCGGGCAGCTCCCACAACCTCGGAGGTGGATTGCCCTGACGGGTCTCGACCGTGATCGTCTTCGTGACGTGTGCAGAGAACGGGAACTCGGTGAATGCTGCGTCCCCGAAGGCGAGCCTGGCAGCGATCGGATCCCAGGTCCCCGAGGCGTTGACGATCGGGTGCTCCAGTGCGATCCCGCAAAAGTCGACAGTCACTGCGCACCCGCTCTTCCCGAAGCGGTGACGGCCACCAGATCGTCTCCGGCCAGGACCGGACCGTCAACGCAGAGCCGAAGGGTGCCGCGCTTGGTCTCGATCGCGCAGCCGAAGCAAGCCCCGAAACCGCAGGCCATCGGCGACTCGAGCGCGAGCTGGCTCGGGAGGCCACGTTCGGCTGCGAGCGCTCGAACGGCCTCCAACATCGCCGGCGGTCCGCAGGCAAGAATCTCCGTTGAGTCGTTGGCCGTCTCCATCAGCGGGCCGATGACGGTTCCTTCGTCACCGAGACTGCCGTCGTCAGTGACGACCGTCGCTACCTCGGCAAGTGCGGAGATCGCGCCCTGTTCGCTGCCACGGAACCCGAGCACGAGGTCGTAGCCCGTCCCCTGCTTCGCAAGAGCCTCGGCCGCCGCCATCACAGGGGCCGCCCCGATCCCGCCTCCGAGGAGCAGCGGGCGGCGCGACGCGCCGACTGGCTGGAACCCATTCCCGAAGGGTCCGGTCACAAGCAGCCGCTCGCCGGGTTCCATCCGCGTCAAGCGATCGGTCCCGGGACCGACCGAATCGATCAGGAATCCGAACCCGCCCTCGCCGTCGCTGGTCAGGAAGCTGATCGCCCTCGGGAGCCACGGACGACCGTCCTCGCCTGCACCCCACCCGACCTCGGCGGAGAGCATGTGGAACTGCCCGGGCAGTGCGTTCGGGGCCTCTGGGTCGTGGACGTCGAGGACCGTGTATTCGCCGAACGAGCGAACCGCCGTGAGCTCGACCGCCCGCCTGCCGAATGGAGCGGTCGGCCGAACCGCGTTCACGCCGATTCCCGCTCGGCGTGGAGATCCTGCAGGGAGATCGGTTCCGGAGCGCCCTGTCGCGCCGCCCCGATGGCACGCGCAGCAGCCAGGCCACCGGCCATCGTTGTCACGCAGGGAACCCCGTTGCGCACTGCCGCTGTCCGGATCTCCCATCCGTCGACCCTGCCTCCCGAGCCCGTCGGCGTGTTGACAACGAGCCCCACCTCGCCGGCTTCGATCAGATCGACGACGTTGGGTGACCCCTCCGGGATCTTGTTGATCACCTGTGCAGGGATTCCCATCGACGAAACCGCTGCAGCTGTACCGCGCGTGGCGACGATCCGGAACCCGAGATCGTGCAGCTGGCTTGCCAGCGCTCCCGCCAACGGCTTGTCGGCGTCCTTGACCGAGAGAAAGACGGTGCCTCCTTCCGGCAACTCCGCACCTGCGGCAGCCTGGGCCTTGGCGAAGGCCGTCGGGAAGTCCCTCGCCACACCCATCACTTCGCCGGTGGATCGCATCTCAGGTCCGAGCAGAGCATCCGCTCCGGAGAAGCGATCGAACGGCAGGACGGCCTCCTTGACAGCGACGTGACCGTCCGGGGGAGAAGCCGGCAGCCCGAGGTCCTCGATCGTCTCGCCGAGCATCAGTCGGCAGGCGTAGCGCGCCAGCGGCAGTCCGATCGCCTTGCTCACGAACGGCACCGTCCGGGAGGCACGTGGATTGGCCTCGATCACGAACGGTTCGCCGTTATGCACGGCGAACTGGACGTTGAGCAGTCCGACCACCCCGAGCGCCTTGGCGATCCCGTCGGCCATCTCCTTGATCCGGTCGAGCATGTCCCCGGATAGTGAGTGCGGCGGCAGCACGCAGGCCGAGTCCCCAGAGTGGATGCCGGCCTCTTCGACGTGCTGCATCACCCCGGCTACCCAGGTCGACTTGCCGTCGCAGAGGGCATCGACATCGATCTCGATCGCGTTCTCGAGGAAGCGGTCAAGGAAGATCTCCTTGCCACCGCCGTGACTGGCGATGCCGACGCGGTCCAGGTAGTCGGCCAGCGACTCGCGGTCGTAGACGATCTCCATCGCTCGTCCTCCGAGGACGTAGCTCGGCCGCACGAGCAGCGGATATCCGACCCCTTCCGCGGCGACGAGAGCAGCCTCGGGATCGGAGGCCGCTGCGTAAGCCGGGGCCGCATACCCGAGCCGATCGAGCAGCTCACCGAACCGCGAACGATCCTCGGCCAAGTCGATCGCGTCGATTCCACTGCCGAGGATCTTGATCCCGCGCTGCCCGAGGCCGGCAGCGAGGCGGAGCGGCGTCTGCCCGCCGAACTGAACGATTACTCCCGCCGCCCGTTCGTGCTCACAGACCGCAGCAACGTCATCGAGCGTCAAGGGCTCGAAGTAGAGCCGATCGGAGCTGTCGTAGTCGGTCGAGACCGTCTCCGGATTGCAGTTGACCATCACGGCAGCCCTGCCGCTGTCGCGGACCGCCTGAGCCGCGTGGACGCAGCAGTAATCGAACTCGATGCCCTGGCCGATGCGGTTCGGCCCGGAACCCAGGATCACCACCGACTCGCGATCGTCGATCGAGGTTTCGTGGACAGGGTCGCCGTCAGGGCCGGGCCTTTCGAGTGACGAGTAGAAGTAGGGCGTTGCAGCCTCGAACTCGGCCGCGCATGTGTCCACGGCCCGGTAGGTGCGCACCCGGCCCGGGTCGGTGATCTCATCCCGCGCGACGGCTGCCAGCTCCGTCAGGAACCAAGGGTCGATCGAGGTCACCGAATGCAGAGTCGACTCGGGAATTCCGCGCCTCAGGCCCTCCAGCAAGGCGTCGAAGCGCGCCGCGCCGGGAACCCTGATCAGCTCGAGCAGATCCTCCTGGGATTCGGGCAGGTCGGGAACCGAGTCGAGCTCCCGCGAGCGAAGCGCCTTCGCGAATGCCTGACGGAAGTCGCCGGCCATCGACATCGCCTCGCCCACCGACTTCATGTGGGTGGTCAGCTCGGCATTGGCGCCCGGGAACTTCTCGAACGCGAACCTTGGCCACTTGACCACTACGTAGTCGAGCACGGGTTCAAAGCTCGCGGGCGTCCTGAGCGTGATGTCGTTGGGAATCTCCTGCAGCGTGTAACCGACTGCCAATCGGGCGGCAATCTTCGCGATCGGGAAACCAGTCGCCTTCGACGCCAAGGCTGACGAGCGCGAGACCCTTGGGTTCATCTCGATCACGAGGATCTCTTCGGTCTCAGGGTTGACCGCGAACTGGACGTTCGATCCGCCTGTCTCGACGCCGACAGCTCGGATCACGGCGATCGCTTGGTCGCGCAGCTGTTGGTAGACGGGGTCCGTCAGCGTCTGCTGTGGTGCAACGCAGACCGAGTCGCCCGTGTGGACCCCCATCGGATCGAGGTTCTCGACCGAGCAGACGATCACGACGTTGTCGGCCTTGTCCCTCATCACCTCCATCTCGAACTCGCCCCAGCCGATCACCGACTGGTCGAGCAGGACCTGACCGATAGGCGACGCCTCAACGCCCTGCTTGACGATCCGGTCGAAGTCTGCCTCGGTGTGTGCGACTCCACCGCCACGGCCGCCCAGAGTGAAGGCAGGCCGAATGATCACAGGCAATCCGAGCTTGCCGAGCGACGCCCGGGCCTCTTCGAGATTGTGGGCAATCGCGCTCAGGGGCATCTTCAGTCCGATGCCGTTCATGGTTTCGCGGAAGAGGTCCCTGTCCTCGGCGCGATGGATCGCGTCGTAGTTGGCACCGATCAGTTCGACTCCGTGGCGCTCGAGAGTGCCGTCCTCGTGGAGGGCTTTCGCCAAGTTGAGAGCTGTCTGACCGCCGAGCGTCGGGAGGATCGCGTCGGGGCGCTCTCTCTCGATTATCCGGGCCACGTTGCGCGGAAGCAATGGCTCCACGTAGGTGGCGTCCGAGAACCCGGGGTCGGTCATGATCGTCGCCGGGTTGGAGTTGACGAGGACGATCTCGTACCCCTCCTCCCTCAAGACCTTGCAGGCCTGAGTCCCCGAGTAGTCGAACTCGGCGGCCTGGCCGATCACGATCGGGCCCGAGCCGAGGATCATGATCCGCTCGATGTCGTCGCGGCGGGGCATCAGGCGGCAGCCTCAGCGATCTCGGCAATGAACCGGTCGAAGAGGTGCTCGGCGTCGTGCGGCCCGGGCCCGGCCTCCGGGTGGTACTGGACCGTTGCGGCGCGGGCCTCGGGCAGAGCAAGTCCCTCGACAGTCCGGTCGTAGAGGTTGACGTGAGTGAGGGCAGCCTCCCCGAAGTCCGTGTCCCACCTGACCGGTTCATCGACCTCGACCGTGCCCGAACCTCCGGGTCCGAGCACAGCAAATCCATGGTTCTGCGATGTGATCTCAACCCTGCCGGTTGTCAGGTCCTTGACCGGATGGTTGGCTCCTCGGTGGCCGAACGGCAACTTCCAGGTCTCAAGCCCCACCGCACGGCAGAGCAATTGGTGACCGAGGCAGATCCCGTAAACCGGCTTGGTTCCCAGGACCGCCCGGACGGTCGAGACGACACCGTCGAGCGCCGCCGGGTCCCCCGGGCCGTTGGCCAGGAAGAACGCATCCGCGTCGCCAGCCAAAAGCTGCTCCGGGCTTACAGAACATGGGTGCAGCTCCAGAGTGGCGCCGCGCTCGCGCAACTTTCGGACGATCGAGTCCTTGACCCCGGTGTCGATCATCGCGATTCTCAACTGCGGTCCCTCGCCAAGTGGGGCGAGCTCGACCATGCTGTCCCGCGTGACCGTGGAAGCGAGGTCCTGGCCGGACATCACCGGTGAGCTGCGGACTTCATCGAGGGCATCGCGCTCGGAGGTCGTGCGCGCGAACACGCCGCCCCTCATCGAGCCGGCGCCACGGATGTGACGAACGAGGCTGCGGGTGTCGACCTCGTCGATGGCCACGATCCCGCAGTCACGCAGCCAATCGAGCCAGCCCGCCTCGGCGGCCGGGGCCTGCTCACCATTCATCCCGGTGTGCATCACCACCGCAGGGGTGTGGATCCGATCGGATTCCATTGCCTCTGCCGACACTCCGTAATTGCCCACATGCGGCAATGTGAATGCGAGGATCTGGCCCGCGAAGCTCGGATCGCTGACCGACTCCTGGTAGCCCGACATGGAGGTGGTGAACACCACCTCACCGAGGGCCTGCCCCTCGGCCCCGCACAGCCGACCGTCGAACCGGCGGCCGTCCTCGAGCAGCAGGTAGCCGTGGCTCACTTGATCAGCCCCTGAACGACCTTGAAGGCCGGGTGCGCAGATCCGCCGAGCAGCTCGAACGCAACTGCCTCGGTCGTCGTAACGGTGGCTCCCCGATCGCGCAGCCGGGCGAGGGCGGTGTCGCGGTCGAAGGCATCTCGCGACGCCACGGCGTCGGCAACGACGTGTACTTCGATCCCATCGGCCAGCAGGTCGAGCGCGGTCTGCGCGACGCAGACGTGCGCCTCTACCCCGCAGACGACTGCAACCGAACGTCCTTCGAGATCGAAGCCATCCACCCGGACGGCCGAGAAGATGGTCTTCTCGATCCTCGCAATGCCTTCGGCTGCCTCGGCAACCGGGTCGACCGTCGGCCCGAGACCCTGCGGGTACTGCTCGCTGACGACCACAGGCAGCCCCATCTCACGGAAGGCCTGCACGAGGATCCCGGCTTTTGCGGCCGCCTCGTCGAATCCCGCGACCGCTCCGCGGAAGCGCTCCTGAAAGTCGACAACCACAAGCGCCGTGTCGAGCATCTCAAGCCTTCCGTTCAAGACCGATCACCACTCCGTTCAAGTGTGTGCACCTTTACGCCCCCCGCAATTGTCAGGGCGATCCTTCCGCCGAAGCGCCAGCCAGCGAAGGCGCTGTTGGCGCTCCTGCTTGCCCATCCACCTTGGCCTGCCACCCACGAACACGTCGGGTCGAACACCGCAATCTCGGCGTTTCTGCCGACCTGAAGGCGAGGTTCGGGGATCCCGAATGGGATGCAACCCGAGGTCATTCGCTCGACGAGGGTCCGGAGCTGGAGCTTGTCCTCACCGACGAGCTCCTGGTACAGCGCTGCGAACGAAGTCTCGAGGCCCGTGACTCCGAAGGGGGCATCCTCGAACGGTTGTTCCTTCTCGTCCAACGAGTGGGGTGCGTGGTCCGTCGCGACGCAGTCGATCGTCCCGTCCGCAAGTGCGGCGATCAGGGCGAGCCGGTCGTGCTCGAACCGCAGAGGCGGGTTCATCTTCGTTCTGGTGTCGAGGGTCGAGCACGCACCCTCGGTCAGCAGAAGGGGGTGGGGACTGGCCTCGGCCGTGACCGCGAGTCCGCGTTCCTTCGCCAACCGGATCGCATCGATCGAGCGGGAGTCAGAAACGTGCTGGACGTGGATCCTCGCCCCTTCGGCCTCGGCGATTGCGCAGTCGCGCGCAATCATTGTCGACTCTGCCAATCCGGTCTGCCCCCTCAGGCCGAGCCGGGCGGAGACCTCGCCCTCGTTCATCGGGGCCCCGAGCGAAAGCGAGGTGTCCTCCTCGTGCAGCGCGATCGTCAGCCCGACCAGCGACTGGTACCTCAGTGCCTTGCGCAGGACGCCGGCGTTGGCAACTGGCATCCCGTCGTCCGTCAGCCCGGCTGCGCCAGCCTCCCGCATCAGGTCCATCTCCGTCAGGGCGTCTCCCTTGAGAGCGAGGGTGATCGCGCCCATCTGGCCGGTCGGGATCACCGCCTCTTCGGCTGCCCGTGCGAGGATTCCCCTGAGAATGTCGGGTCCGTCGATCGCCGGCGAGGTGTTCGGCATGGCGATCAGCTGCGAATAGCCACCCACAGCGCCGGCCGCCGTTCCTGTCGCAATGGTCTCCTTGCCCTCCTGGCCCGGCGTGCGCAGGTGGACGTGCGGATCGGTGAACGCAGGCATCACGAGCATCCCGCCCGCATCGAACGCATCCCCCGCGGGAGCTGTCGATCCAGGCTCGCTGATCTCAGCGATCGTGCCTCCCCTGAGGTGGATGTCGAGTACGGAATCGAGGTTCTCCCTCGGGTCGACGACACGGCCGCCGAGGATCGTGAGATCAGCCGGCTCGCCTCCACGCCAAGCCAAGCGGCCACTCATGCCGCCACCTCGCCGCCGGCAGGATGGGCCCGCTCAGCACCGGCGACCAGCTCGTAGAGGACGGCCATGCGGACCGCGACTCCGGCGCTGACCTGCCGCGGAATCAGCGACGCCGCGCTGTCGACCGCAGCGCCTGTGACCTCGACCCCTCGGTTGACCGGGCCGGGGTGCATCAGGACCTGGCCCGGCCGCATCCGTTCGAGCCCCACCCGGAAGCGGGCCGAGTACTCGCGCAGCGATGGCACGTCCCCTCCTCGCATGCGCTCGTGCTGCATCCTCAGTGCGTAGACCACATCGGCTTCCCCGAGACCAGCGAGGTCGTGTGTGACGGTGCAGCCGAGTGCGTTGTCGATCATCGGCGGGACGAGCGTCGGCGGACCGCACAGCGTGACCCTCGCTCCCATCAACGTGAAGGCTGCCGCAGTCGAACGGGCGACCCTCGAATGGGCGATATCGCCGACGATCCAGATCGAGCAGCCTTCGAGCGATCCCAGATGGGTCCGCAGCGTCTGGGTGTCGAGCAGCGCCTGCGTCGGATGGGCGTGCGCTCCGTCGCCGGCGTTGACCACCGCAGCGTCCGTCCAGCGGGTCGCGAGGGCTGCTGAGCCGGCGCGCGGGTGGCGCATGACGATCACCGCGGGGTCATACGCATCGAGTGTCGCAATCGTGTCCTTCAGCGACTCCCCCTTCTCGACCGAGGACCCTTCGCTCCTGACTGTGATCACGTCTGCCGAGAGTCGCTTGGCGGCGAGCTCGAAGGAGGACGTGGTCCTGGTCGAAGCCTCGTAGAACAGGTTGACGACCAGCCGCCCCCTCAGGGCGGGGACCTTCTGGACCTCCCTGGCAGCGACGCCGCCGAATTCGTCAGCCCGATCGAGAATCCGCTCGATGCCGGCACGACCGAGGTCGTTGATCGAGATCAGGTGTTCCATTACTCCCCTGCCCCCTCCGCAACGCTTACCTCATCAACGCCATCGATCTCGACGACCCTTACGTTGACCCTGTCGGCCCGCGCAGTCGGCAGGTTCTTCCCTACGTAATCGGGCCGGATTGGAAGTTCGCGGTGCCCGCGGTCGCAAAGCACGGCAAGACGGATCCGGTCGGGCCGGCCGTAGTCGAACAGGGCGTCGATCGCGGCGCGGACTGTACGCCCGGTGAACAGGACGTCATCGACGATCACGACCGTCTTGCCGACAATGTCGAACTCGAGGTGGGTGGCGTGGACCACCGGTGCCGCCGGTCGGGTCGCGAGGTCGTCACGGTAGAGCGAGATATCGACGTCGCCAAGGGCGACCTCCCTGCCGGCGAGCTGGGAGACCAGCCCGTGCAGGCGGTCGGCGATTACGGCTCCGCGCCTGTGGACGCCTACGATCGCGAGGTCGTCGTCGGAATGCTGTTCGACGATCTCATGGGCGATCCGCTGCAGGCTTCGCTGCATCGCATCCCGATCGAGCAGGGCAGTATCCGCCTTCGGCTCCAACTTCCTGAGGCTCCTTCCTGGTCTCGCTGGACCGGTTTAAAGGAACGGATCAAACTTCGGTGGAGACGATAGCCGGTTGATCGGCGTCGGGTGTCTTCCGGTCGTCGGCCCTGCGACTGCGTTCCAGGACCGGCTCACCCTTCTCGGCGAACGGCAGTTCCACCCTGTCGAAATCTCTGGCGACGAAGCTGTTCTCGAACGTCGCCCGAGCCTCATCAGCGATCTCCCCGCCTGCGTAACGACTGGAGATGTGAGTGAGAGCCAGCATCCGGACGCCGCTGTCACGGGCAAGCTCGGCAGCCTGGCGTGCGGTGCTGTGCGCCTTCTCGTGGGCACGATCGGCCTCACTGTCGAGGAAGGTTGCCTCGTGAATCAGCAGGTCGGCGCCGTGGGCGGCGATCGCAAGCGAGTCGCAAGGTCGGGTGTCTCCCGAGATCACGACCTTGCGACCTGGCCGCTGCTCCCCGAGGACATCGCCCGGATCAACTCCGGCGACACTCTCCCCCCTCTGCAGTTTGCCCATGTCCGGCCCGGGTTCGATACCCAGGGCAGCGGCGCGCTCGAGGTCGACCCTCCCCGGCCTCGGCGGCTCGTGCGCGACATAACCGAAAGCGGGGCCGCGGTGATCGACATCGAAAGCCGAGACCGTGAGACCGGCGAACTCGACGCCTTCGGTCGGCTCGAGCTCGCTTGGCTGCAGCTCGAAGCGGGTCCGGCCAACAGCGGCCTCGGCGAAAGCAAGCGTCCGATGGAGTCCCTTCGGTCCGAATATCGGCAGCGGCCTCGTTCGCTCCCTCAGCTCGAAGGTCTTGAGCAGGCCGGGAAGACCCAGCCAGTGGTCCGCGTGGTAGTGGGTGATGAACACGGCATCGAGGTCGAACAGCCCGACCGAGCGGGTCAACTGCCGCTGGGTTCCCTCACCACAATCGAACAGGATGCCGGTGCTGCCGTGCCTCAGGAGCAGAGCAGGCAGGCCGCGGCGAGCGGTCGGGACAGAGCCCGCAGTCCCAACGAATGAGGCGGCCATCTCCATCGGTGCCAACAGCGTAGAACAGACCTCACCGAGGGGAGCTGCGCGCGCGGCTCGGCACCTCCCCCGCTAGGGTTCGGCTCCGCGCGCCCGTAGCTCAGTGGATAGAGCGCTCGCCTCCGGAGCGAGAGGTCGCAGGTTCGAATCCTGCCGGGCGCATTGACGATCCGCGGTCGAAGCGATCAATTGCGGGCCGAGTCAGGTCCCGCCCACGACTGCCCGGTCCTGTTGCTCCATGGTTTCGGCCAGACCGGGGCGGCCTGGTCCGCGGTCGTTGAGCACTTGGGGCAGCTTCGCTGCCTCGCACCCGACATGCGCGGCCACGGCGCCGCTTCGGGAATCAGCCCGATAGACACGAAGAGCCTCGTCGGGGACATTGTCGCGCTGGCCTCCGGCACGCGGCCGATCCTCGTTGGCTACTCGATGGGCGGCCGGCTCGCCCTCCGCGCAGCCCTGTCCCACCCGTCGCTGTTCCGTGCCCTGGTGCTCGTCTCGACGACCGCAGGAATCGAAGATCCCAAGGCCCGCGAGACAAGGCTCGAGTCCGACGCCCGGCTGGCCGAGATGCTCCAACGCGGGGACGCCGAGGCGTTCGAGCGGGAGTGGCAGCGGCTCCCACTCTGGCTCGGTGATCCCGATCGGGTCTCGAGCAGTGCACGGCAGATGCGCTCCCTGAGCGAGCCGGCAGGCCTTGCCGAGTCGCTGAGGGGCTTCGGATCGGGATCCCTTGCACCCGTTTGGGATCGCCTCGGGGAAATCGAGATCCCCACGACCGTGATGGCCGGGGAGCGCGACATCTCGTACTGCGACTTGGCCGCGCGGCTCGCCGCCCTGATTCCGGACTCCTCGCTGACGATCGTGCCGGACTGCGGACATTCGATCCCACTGGAGCGACCCGAGGCGGTCGCTCGGCAGATCGAGGGGGTCAGCCGCCGGCTACGGCCGGAAGAATCGTGATCTCCTTGGCGCCGGTCGTCGCAGTGTCGACGCCGTCGAGGAAGCGCACGTCCTCCCCGTCCACGTAGATATTCACGAACCGGCGGATGCCGGACTCGTCCGAGATGCGCTCCTTGAGTGCGGGGTACTCGGCAAACAGGCCGTCGAGGCAGGCGGAGACGGTGTCCCCGTCAACCGGAACCTCGGCCAATCCGCCCGTCGACTCCCTCAGCTGGGTCGGGATCTTCACCTTGACTTGGCTCATGCGAGGACCTCGGAGCAATTCAGCGCCTCGAACTCCTCGAGCCTGGGGGCGATTTCCTCCACCTCGACGAGGTCGGAGATCGCATCGGGGGTCTTGAGCCCGTCACCGGTGATCGCGGCGACGACCTTCTCCCCCGGGCCGAACGCCCCGCGCTCGGCCAGCTTCTTGAGCACGGCGATCGTCACACCGCCTGCGGTCTCGGTGAAGACGCCTGTCGTCCTGGCGAGAAGGGCGATCCCCTGTCTGATCTCGTCGTCTGTGGCGGCCTCGACGACGCCTCCTGTCCTGCGCGCCAACTCGATGGCGAACGGCCCGTCGGCGGGGTCGCCGATCGCCAGCGACCGGGCGATCGTGTCCGGCTTGACCGGGCGGCAGTGCTCGCTCCCGTCAGCGAACGCGGTTGCGACAGGTGAGCAGCCAGCCGCCTGCGCCCCGTGCATCGCGGGCAGGTCGCCCTCGACCAGCCCGCAGTCGCGCCATTCGTCGAATGCGTGGCCGATGCGGGTCATCAGCGATCCGCTCGCGATTGGCGAGACGAAGTGGTCCGGCAGGCTCCAGCCGAGCTGCTCGGCGACTTCGTAGGCGAGCGTCTTCGAGCCCTCTGCGTAGTAGGGCCGGAGGTTGACGTTGACGAACGCCCACGGACGATCGCCGGCGACCTCGCTGCAGAGCCGGTTGACCTCGTCATAGGTGCCCTTGACTCCGATCACCTTGGCGCCGTGGATCGAGGTCGCCGTGATCTTCTCCCGCTC
>JBAXRO010000042.1:0-16627 GCA_037131165.1 Actinomycetes bacterium
CGAAGATCAGTCCGAACCCGACACCGAGGATCACCAGTGCGGGCATCACGCCGGTCAGGTAAGTGGATGTCTCGTCCAGCTGCGCGAGGTAGGCCATGCCGACGACCCCGAACAGCATTCCGGCGGTCACCAGCGGGCGAGGGCCGACCTTGGGAAGGAGCCTCGTCTGGGCGATGATCGACGAGCTGACGATCGAGATCGGCATCACGATGAAGGCGAAGCCGGTCCTCACCGGGCTGAACCCGAGGTTCTGTTGCATGAAGTAGGTCAGGAACAGGAAGACGCCGAAGATCCCGAGTCCGGCCATCAGGATCGTCAGGTACGAGCCGCCACGGTTGCGGTCCATCACGACCCTGGGCGGCAGCAGCGGGTTGCTCGCCCGGCTGAGCCAGATCGCGAAGGCCGCCAGCAGGAGCACGGCTGCTCCGAGAACGACGAGAGTTGCGGTCGCAGTCCAGCCGTCGCTCTCGGCCTTCGAGAAGCCGTAGACGATGCACAAGAGGCCGCCCGATCCGAGGATGGTGCCGGGGATGTCGAGCTTGACGTCCGCTGCCGAGGCGACGTTGTGGATCAGTCCGAGCGCGATGAAGGCGGCTGGCAGAGCGAACGCGAGGTTCACGTAGAGGCACCAGCGCCACGAGAGGTACTCGGTCAGGATTCCACCGAGGAGCAGGCCGATCGCGGCGCCGCCGCCGCTGATCGCCCCGAAGATCGCGAATGCCTTGCCGCGCTCCTCCATGTCGGTGAAGGTCGTCGTCAGGATCGAGAGTGCGGCCGGTGCGAGGATCGCCCCGAATGCGCCCTGGAGGGCGCGTGCCCCGACCAGGACCTCAAAGCTTTGGGCGCTGCCTCCGATCGCCGATGCGATCGAGAAGCCGACGAGGCCGGCGATGAAGGTCCACTTCCTCCCGAACAGGTCCGAGAGCCGGCCTCCGAGCAGCAGCAGGCCGCCGAAGGCGAGGGCGTAGGCGGTTACGACCCACTGCCTCGAAGCGTCCGAGAAGCCGAGGTCGGCTTGGGCCGAGGGCAGGGCGATGTTGACGATCGTGGCATCGAGGACGACCATCAGCTGGGCGATGCCGATCACCCCCAGGATCAGCCAGCGGCGGGCGTGGTGGGGGTTGTCGTCGGGGACTTGCTCTTGGGAGAGCTCTTCCGGGTCGACGTCGGGTTCTGTGTAGGCGGCTTCAGTGGGGGAGGGCATCGGCGGAGCTTATCTGCGGTTAGCGACAGCGGCTGTGGCCGCCGTCACTCGGGGCGTTAGTGTGACCGGCGATGGGACGGGGAAAGGCACGCAGGGGAGGCAAGCGGGGGACGGATCCCCACGCCGCCGAGCGCAGGCAGGCGTGGGAGGAGCGCCGGCAGATGCGTTGCGAGGAAAAGTCCGCCTACCCGACCGAGGCCGAGGCCCGCCGGGCGGCCGGTTGGGTCAAGGCACAGAACCCCGGCTCTCACCAGATGCGCGTCTACCACTGCGACAGCTGCGGCAACTGGCACCTGACCAACCGCGGCGTCCGCTGAGGCCGGATCAGACCCGCCGCAGCGGGCGGCTCGGAGCGCGGGCCTGGCCAATCGGTCGGTCTCCCTCCGCCAGTCTCGGCACCGCTGAGGTCACCGGTCGAGGTGGTCGGGGCCTGCGGTCAGGCCCCGTCTGCCCCGACAGTGCTGGTCGGGGACCCGTTCTCCCGACGGCGGGCGAGCGCCTCGGCCGCACTTGATCTGGCACCGCGTTCCTCGCGCCCGAGGAAGCTGCCCAGCTCCTCGATCGTGCTCATCAGCGGTGCCGGGAAGACCACGGTCGTGTTCTTGTCCACCCCGAGCTCGACGAGTGTCTGGAGGTTGCGCAGCTGGAGCGCCAGCGGGTGCTTCATCATCACGTCCGAGGCCTCGGCGAGCTGGCCCGCGGCCAAAGCCTCGCCTTCGGCGGCGATGATCTTGGCGCGCTTCTCGCGCTCGGCCTCGGCCTGCCTCGCCATCGCCCGCTTCATCGTGTCGGGGAGCTGGATGTCCCTCAGCTCGACGATCGTCACTGCAACGCCCCAAGGCTCGGTCTGGACGTCGAGGATCGAACGGAGGTCCTCATTGATCTTCTCGACCTCCGAGAGCGATTCGTCGAGGGTGTGGCGGCCGATCACGGCGCGCAGTGTCGTCTGGGCGATCTGGTTGATCGCGATCGCGACGTTCTCGATCGCGATCACGGACTGGACGGCGTCGACCACCCGGTAGTAGGCGACCGCAGCGATGTCAACGGAGACGTTGTCCTTGGTGATGATCCCCTGACCTTGGATCGGCATTGTCACGATCCGCATTGAGACGCGCTTCGTCATCTCGATGAAGGGGATGATCAGGACGAGGCCGGGGCCGTGCGCGCCGCCACGCAGCTTGCCGAGCCGGAACACGATCAACCGCTCGTACTCCTTGACGACCCGGATCGAGAGCGCCAGCAGGACGACGACCAGTACGAGGACGCCGATCAGAACCCATGTGGTCACGCGCTGCCTCCTTGGTTGGCATTCGGGTCCGCTTGAACCAAGCTAGCGGTGCTTCGAACGGGCGGGGAAGCGCTTCAGCGAACCTCGGCCTGGCCGGCTTCGCACAGGTCGAGGTAGTCGCACCAGCCGCACAGCCGTGTCGGCGAGGGCGTGAAATCGGTCGTCGAGTCGATCAGGTCCACGAGGCGGGTCAGCTCGGCCTCGACCGCGTCGAGTTCGCTCGGTTCCCAGACGCGCTCGGTCTCGGCCTCGAGGAAGACGAAGCGGACCTCCCTCACGGCGGTCTTGAGGCTCTCCTGGACCGCGAGAGCGTAGACCTGCGCTTGGATCTGGTCACCGAGGCCGTCCTCGTCGATCCGGCACTTGCCGGTCTTGTAGTCGATCACGATCACCCCGGTTCCGTCGGGATGGTCGTCGACGCGGTCGATCCTCCCGAACAGTTGCCGCTCGCCCGGGATCATCACTTGGGCCCAATCCTCGATCGCCCTCGGGACGACGGACTTGAAGTCGCTCGTCTCCGAGACCCGCTCCAGCAGGGCGAGGCCCTTCATTCCCCACTGGCGTTCGTCCTCGCGGTCGGTGAACGCGCCGAGGCGCTCCGGGTCGGCGCGCCAGGCATCGCGGAAGGCGTCAGCGAGCTTCTCGTACGACCGCTGCTCGGGAGGCATCGCGTAGAGCGAATCGAGTGCTCCGTGGACCGCGTTGCCGAACACGAAGTGAGGCGACGGCTTGCGCTCGATCGGGACTCGTTCGACGTGCTGGAACCAGTACTTCTTCGGGCACTCGACGAAGGTGTTCAGCTGCGAAGGGCTGAACCTCTTTTCCCTCGGGACCCTCACGCTTCGAGACCTTACGCCCTGACCGGCTGCTCGGCGGCGCCGGCCGGGCGATCACGGCGGTCGACGGCATTCCGCCGGCTCGACTGTGAGATGGCCATCTAGGCGGCGAAGCCGAACCCGGTCTGGTTGTCGGCGACCGGTCGCTCCCCTCGCTTCCACGCGTACAGCTCGGCAACGGTCATCCGCTGCGCGCGGGGCAGCTCGTCGACCTCGTTGCGCTCGCACCAGGTTGCGATTTCGTCCGGTCCCAGCGGCAGGAAGTCGATCTCCATGTGGCAGCGCCCGGGGCGGCTTACCGCCGGGTGCAGGTCGCCGAGGCGCTCGTTGGTCGTGACGACGAGCATCGCGCGGGATGCCGAGCCGATGATCCCGTCGGTCATGTTCAAGAGGCGGCTGAGCGCCTGGCCGGTCTGGGCGCGGGCCTGGATGCTCATGAACTCGCCGGCGTCCTCGAGCACGATGATCTTCCAGCGCCTCTCGCTTCGCTGGAGGCGCTTGATCGCAAGTTCGTCACCCGGCTCGGCGTAGTCCATCAGGTCGTCATACGAGCCGCCTCCGCCCATCACCGTCATCAGGTAGTTGGGGTCGCGGAGGACGTTCTCCGGATCGGTGATCAGGTGCACGTCGGCCCAGGTGCGCCATTCGGCCCCGAGGGCCATCACCGAGTGGCTCTTGCCCGTCCCGGGATCGCCGTGCAGCAGGATCAGCCTGCCGTTCTCCGGTGGCGGCTCGAACGAGCGAAGGTACTTGAGCCTCGCGAGGGTGCGGTGCGAGTAGTTGTGGGCGATATCGTCGAGGAGCGGGGCTTCGAGCGTGCGACTGAAATGTCCTGCCCCGCCGTCGCCGACCGACCAGAGGCTCACTCCGATCTTCCCGTCCCACCCCGTGGCCTGCTTGCGCTCGGGCAGTCGTTCCCTCAGCACTTCTTCTACTTTGGCCGCGTCCTCCTGGCTTGCGGCGGCGATCCTGAATGAGAGTGAGGTTCCACGCCTGAATGCCTGAGCGAGCCCGTACGCCGTGCGGAACAGGACCTCGCCACCCTGACCGTCCTCGACCGACATACTGCAGACCACCTCGAGGTCGGCGACGTCCCACATCGATTTGCGGCTCTGCCACGAGACGCTGCGCAGGGCCAGGAGTCCCTCCGCCTCGGAGAGGTTCGACATCTTTGAATCGACATAGTTGCCCCAGGTGTACTGGTGGACGTAGCTGACCCCTGTAACCGTGCTCCCCGGCAGGCGACCGTTCGGGCCATCCGACCGGTCGGGTCGGGCGGCCTGCTGTCCGCCGTTCGCGGCTTCGCTTTCGTCGCTGCTCGGGATCTGTGCCATGGGGAACCCGGTCGTCGGCGGAGAGCCGGTTCTGACACGTTCCGTGGCTGCCAATCAGGACGACCCCGCCGAAGCGGGGTCCTCCGTTCACTTTGGGGCGAAGGCGCCCGGCCCGAAGGGCAAGTGGTGAAGAGTGGCCCTCTCACCAGCTGACAAGCGGCGCGTTGCGGCCCGGATCACTCCGGAATCCGGGTGGTCGGACCGACCGACGGGACTTCGCCTGCGCACCGGCAGCGAAGGGCCGACCAGCCGCTAGCGTGCTCAGGATGCTCCCGCTGCTGGCAACCTTGGCCGCCTCGATCGCTGCTGTGCCCGCCGCGACCGGCACCGAGGCAGTTACCCGAATGGTGGCACCCCGGGCTGCGGCGGTCCAAGCGCCGCCGATCGTCAAGCGATGGGTTCCCTACGGGCTCGGCAGGCGCCGGCAGATGGCCGCTTATTCGCAACGCCACTACGGGCAGCGGACCCACAGGCTCGAACCGAAGGTGATCGTCGAGCACTTCACCCAAACGAACACGACCGGTTCGGCCTGGCGGACATTCGCCGCCAACTCTCCGGACGTCGAGTTCCACGAGCTTCCCGGGGTCTGCGCCCACTTCCTGATCGAGAGGAGCGGTCGGATTCTCTCCACGGCACCGATCGGTTGGAGGTGCCGGCACACGGTGGGCCTCAACCATCGGGCCATCGGGATAGAGCACGTCGGCATGAGCGATTCCCAAGTGATGGGCAACCGCCGCCAGCTCGCCGCTTCGCTGAAGCTCACCGCGTGGCTGCGATGTCGTTACGGGATCGCCAACAGGGACGTGATCGGCCACAACGAAAGTCTCTCCTCCCGCTGGTACCACGAGCGGGTCAAGGCGTTCAGGGGCCGCACCCATGACGACATGAAGCCTGCCACGATGCGCAGGTACAGGCAGCTCGTGGCGCGGACAAAGTGCTCCTGACGGCCACCGATGGCGATGGCGTAACATCGTGTCGCAACCAGCCGGCCGGCTGGCGGTGAAACCCGAGGAGGAGGAGTGGCATGGAGGTTTTCCGAACACCTGACGAGCGGTTCGAAGGGCTCCCCGGGTACCCGTTCGACCCCAACTACGTAGAGGTGTCGGTCTCGGGACTCGACTACCGCCTGCACCATCTCGACGAAGGGGACGGGCCGGTCGTCCTTTGCTTCCACGGGCAGCCTGCGTGGTCCTACCTCTACCGGAAGATGGTCAGCGAGCTCGTTGCCACCGGCCACAGGGTCGTCTGCCCCGATCTCGTTGGGATGGGCCGCAGCGACAAGCCGCTCGACCAGGAGTGGTACTCGTACTCGACTCACTCAGAGAGCCTGGCCGCCCACCTCGCGGCGATCGACGGGCTCGAGGACGTGACGGCCGTAGTCCACGACTGGGGTGGCCTCTTGGGACTGAAGTGGGTCGCCGATCACATGGACCAGGTAGGGCGTCTCGTCGTGATGAACACGAGCCTTTCGATCGCGAAAGCGTCGGAGCCGTTCATGGCCTGGCGCAACTTTGTCTCCAGCACTCCCGACCTGCCGGTCGGGAAGATCCTGCAGGCAGCAACCGTCAACGAGCTTTCGGACGAGGTCGTCGCCGGTTACGACGCCCCGTTCCCCACGCCGGAGAGCAAGGCGGCCGCCCAGCGGTTCCCGCTGCTGGTCCCGCTCGAGCCGACCGACCCGGGTGCTGCCGAGATGGCGGCTGCGCGCGAAACGCTCCGCGGCTTCACGGGGCCGAGCCTTGTCGCCTTCAGCGACCGCGATCCGATGTTCCCGTTCCCCAGGGCGGCTGAATACTTCACCGAGACCCTGCCAACAGCCGGGGAGCCGGTCTGCATCACGGGCGGCCATCACTTTCTCCAAGAGGACCAGCCCCACCAAATCGTCGAGGCGATGTTCGCCGCCTTCGGCAAGCCGATCGGCAGCTGACCCAGACTCGGACAGCTCGGAGCGCAGGACAGGCCTGCCCGTCTCCTCCGAGCGGTCAGGAGAGATTCATCCCCCGGCGCTGCGAGCCTGCGTGCGGTTGCCTACTCGCCTTCGTGCGCCTGAAGGATCCGGTCGCCGCTCTCGCCGGTCCGCACACGGAAGGCGCTCTCGACAGGCATCACGAAGATCTTGCCGTCGCCGACGTTCCCCGTGCGGGCGTGCTTGAGGACCGTGTCGACGATCGTCTGGACGTCCGAGTCCTCGACCACGCATTCGATCTTGATCTTCGGGCGCAGGTGGTTGGTGACCGCGGCACCGCGGTAGGTCTCGACGATCCCCTTCTGGCGACCGGAGCCCTTGACCTCGCTCACCGTGAGCGAGGGGAAGCCGAGCTCGAGCAGTTCTTCTCGGACCGGCTCGAATGCCTCGTGGCGAACGTATGCGACGACCATTTTCATGCTGTTACCTCCGGGTCGGACAGCGGGCCGGTTCCGACCCTCTCCTCTGGAACGGCACCGTAGCCCATCAGCTCAGGTGCCGGGATGAACTGCTCCGGGTAGCCATACATGCCGTGCTCGCTGATGTCCAACCCGGCGTTCTCCTGCTCCGCCGAGACGCGCAGGCCCATCGCTTGCTTGGTGACCCAGAAGACGATGAACGAGCTTGCGAAGACGAACGCGAAGACGACCACGACCGCCACCGCTTGGACCCAGAGCTGGTGGATTCCCTCGCCGTAGAGCAGCCCGCCCCGACCGACTCCGTTGTACTTCGCGAGCTCCGGAACGGCGAACAGCCCGAGCGACAGGGCACCCCAAATGCCTGCGAGTCCGTGAGCCGAGAGCACCCCGATCGGATCGTCGAGCTTGCGATCGATCAGCAGGACTCCCTCGACCACGATCACGCCGGCGACGGCGCCGATGATCGGCGCGGCCCACATGTCGATGTAGCCGGACGGGCCGGTGATCGCAACGAGGCCGGCGATCGCGCCGTTGCCGCTCATCCCGATGTCGAAGGTGCCGCCCGTGCGCCCACCGGTACGCAGCCACATCAGCAGGACGGCGGCCAAGACGCCGAACCCGCCGGCCAGGAGCGTGATCACCCCGATCTCCCCGAACCGGCCGTCGAGCCCGTTCAGCGTGGATCCGGGATTGAATCCGAACCAGCCGAGGAAGAGGATGAAGATGCCGGTCCCGAACAGAGGCATGTTGTGCCCGGGGATCGCCCGCGGCTTGCCGTCGGTGCCGTACTTGCCTCGCCTGGGCCCAAGCAACAGCAGGACCGCGAGCGCGGCCGCCGCGGCAGTCACGTCGATCACGATCGAGCCGGCGAAGTCCTGGGCGCCGAGGTCGGCCCGCAGGAAGCCGTCCGAGAACAGCCAGTGCGCGACGAGCGGGTAGATCACCGCGCTGAAGACGACCGCGTAGATCACGTAGACGCCGAACTTGAGCCGTTCGAGCGTCGTTCCCCAGATGATCGCAAGAGTGATCGCAGCAAAAGCGAACTGGAAGAACCAGAGGCTGTGGACCGTGACCCCGGTCTCGAGTCGGGGCCAGGCGAGCCAGAAGTCCGATGCCGAACTGACGAACCAGCCCGAGGTGCCGGTGAAGGAGTTCCCGTCACCGAAAGCGACGCCGAACCCGACCGCCCAGAAGACGGCAGCGCAGATCCCGAGGTTGACGAGGAACTTGGGAACGATCGAACCAGCGTTCTTGCCCCGGATGAAGCCGATCTCGACCAGAGCCAGCCCGCCCTGCATGAAGAACACGAGGCATCCGCAGATGAACACGAAGATCGAGGAGATCGCGACCTCGGTCGGGATCTTCCCGGCGATTCCGAGTTCGCGGGTCGGGTCGGCGGCGAGGGCGGGCTCAGCGAGAAGCGCGAGCGAGCCGGCGGCGACCATTGCGGCCGTCAGCTTTCGTTTCAAGGTGGTCCTTCCTGCGGGGGTTTGCTCCGGGCAAGATGCCGGGTCGCCCGGCGGAAAGCCAAGTGCCAGGTTGTGCGACCATCGGCTCGTGGACTCGATCGACATCAGGGCTGCGCTGAGGGCCGCCGCCGCCATCCTCGTGGTGTTCATCGTCGTCGGCGGGACGAGTGCTCTCCTGTTGCCGCATTCCGCGTTCGAGGACTGGGGGGTACTGATCGGGCCGGCGGCGTGGATCGTCGGTGCCATCGTCGCCGCGAGGGCCGCCGGCCTCGGGGTCAGAGAGGCCGTTTATGGCTCGCTCGCGGCCGTCGTACCCAACGCGATCGCCGGAATGGTTGGCCTCCACTGGGTGGGAGTGGCGGTCGGTGCCGCGGTCTTCGCGACAGTGTGCGGCTGGTTTGCCGCCAGGAAGGTCGCTCCGACGGCCGGTTGAGGCCTCAGGCCGCGGCGACCAGCATCACGCAGACGATCAGCGAGTGAGCGGTCCAGGCTGCAGAGCGAACCCATGAGCTCCTGACGAGCCTTCGGTGGGCGTCCGGCTCGAACCCTTCCGAAAGGACTCTGTGAGCGGGTACCTGAAGGGTCGCGGTCGACAGCCAAGCCGTCGCCGCGCAGCCGAACCCTGCGATCGCGATCGCTCTGCCGCTCCCGCTTGGCGGTGAGACAGCCAGCCAGAGCGAGCCAAACAGTTCGATCGCCATCGGCGGGAAGACGACCGCGGTGATCCGAGCGCTCCACGCGGCGTGGTACGCGCGGAAGCGCTCCTCGCCGACCAGGGAAAACAGGGGGTAGGCGACTGCCTGCACGATCCAACCGATTCCGGTGATGAACAGTGTCGCCGCTGCCGTTGCCACCAATGGAATCACCGGGTCAGCGTAGCCCCGCGGGGCGACGCCACGAGGCCTTTCAACCGCCTGCCGAGCAGGTTCGATCGTGTACCGTTCGGTCAGGGTTTACTTGTTCTGTCGCCCCGGCAGCCTAGGAGGAGAAGAGAATGAATCGCAAGGCTTCAGCAGTTGCAGCAGTTGCTTCCATCGCGGCGCTCGCCTTCGTCGGCTGCGGCGGGTCGGACAGCTCGTCGAGCTCGAGCGACAAGGCCAAGTCCTCCGGCTCGGTTGCCCCAAGGGCAGTCGTCGGCGGTTCGGCGACCTACATCCCGGCCGCCGCCACCACCGCTGAACTCAAGAAGGCCGGAGTCACGATCGACGTCGGTTCGGGAGCGAAGAAGAAGGGCAGCTCGGTAGTCCTCGTCTTCCGCGACGGGAAGATGGTCCGGTCCGGCTTGATCGGCAAGGCCGAGAGCCGCGGGTCGATCGTCTTCTCCCGCGACAAGCGGCAGGTCAAGTTCGAAGACGTGATTGTCGACACCTCCCGCCGCAGGGTCACCGGCATCCAGGGCGAGAACCGCATCATCCTCTTCCTGCTCAGGATCAAGGGCCTCCAGCAGACCACGCTCAAGGACGGGTCGATCAGCGCGACGGGCCTCTCGGTCAAGCTCTCCCCTGGAGCCGCCAAGCGGCTCAATGAGGGGCTGGCCGTCAAGGTCTTCGAGCCCGGGGCGAGGTTCGGCACAGTCGCCCTCACCGTCAGGCTGAAGAAATCCACCGGCTCGTCATCGAGCAACTGACAGCAGGAATCAGGAGGGGTCACCGAGATGGATCGCAGAACTGGAATCATCCTCGTACTCGCGGCACTCGCGATCGGCGTAGCTGCCGTGCTCGGATCAGCCGGAGGGTCGTCGAGCGTCTCGGAGACCAAGGACCTCGCAGTGAAGCCCGTCGTTCCCAAGCAGACCGGGACGGCACCGACCGAACTCAAGATCGACGACGTCGTCAAGGGGACCGGAGCGGAGGCGAAGTCCGGTGACAAGGCGACGATGCGTTACGTCGGAGTGCTTTACGACGGCGGTGAGCAGTTCGACGCCTCCTGGGATCGCACCCCCAACAGCTTCCCGTTCACTCTTGGCGCCGGGCAGGTCATCAAGTGCTGGGATCAGGGGGTCGTGGGGATGAAGGTCGGCGGTCGCAGGCAGCTGACCTGTCCTTCGGATCTGGCCTACGGGCCCCAGGGCAGCCCGCCGACGATCCCGGCCGATGCCCCGCTCGTCTTCGTGGTCGACCTGACCAAGGTCGAGCCGGGCACTCCCGCCGGCAAGTAGCGGGCGCCCCTGAGCCGGGCGTCGAACCCGGAGCGAGGTCCTCAGGCCGCTTGGCGGCCGGTTCGCTGTCCGCGTTGCCGGCCTCGACTCCGAGGCTTGGCGGCGGCTCGCCGCGCAACGGTGCGCTCGGCTCGATCGAACCGCGCTCCCCAAGCCTCGTAGCTCTCGCCGGGCCGCGGTGCAAGCCAGTCCGCCAGCTGTTTCGGATCGCTCGGTGGGATGTCTCGTCTGTCGGCCATCTTCTTCACCTTCACGATTGCTGAAACCCCTCAGCAGCGGGTGAGTTGCGCGAGAAGATTCGCTGAAGCTTGACGCGCGGTCCGCAAACCGCGGGTCAGATGTGCGACCAGAAGACGCCGTTGCCTGCCGGCATCCTGAGGATCCTGCCTTCCGCAGCCAGGCCGATCAGGTCACTCTCGACCGCTTCCGTGTCGGGCTCCTGGAGTGGCTTCGCCAGCGCGGCCGAGACCTCAGCCGTGCAGAGCGGCCAGTCCGATGCCTCGAGGACCTCCACGGGAGTCTCCGGGGTGTTGCGCTGGAGGGTCGGGTCGGCGTTTGCGATGACGACGTCGTAGGCCTCTACCGGTTGGAAGCCGCCCGCCTCCAGCTTGCGTCCGTCGGCTCCGGTCATCAGCAGGGACGGCGCGGTGTAGCGAGCGAGATCGCCGTCCATCGCGTGCTTGCCTTGCGCTTGCGTCGGCGATCCCTTTGCGCTTCTGGCAACGGCGCGATCGGCCTCGAACAGCTCCTCCACATCGTCGTCGTGGGATCTGGCGACGATCCCCGCCGGATCGATGCCGGCGACGCAGGAGATCGCCTCGATCAGGGCCTCATCCCGGTCGAGCTCGGCGACTGTGGTGAACCAAGCGACCTGAAGCGCCCGCTGAACGGCGGCTTCCCGATCCGGCGAATCGAGCCGTGTTGCGATGACGACCCTGCACGCCGGCCATGTGGCGAGCGGTCGCTCGCGCGCCTCGGTCGTCACCGGCATCCCGTACCGCCGCGAGAAGGTCGCGTAGGTGCGGGCCATGGCCGGGCCGTCGTACCCCTTATCGGCATAGACCGAACCGTCTGCTGCGAGGCCGATCATCGCGAGCGACCAGTTGACCTGCGAGCCATAGCGGCTGCGGAGGACCGTCTGCGCGGGTTCAGCCGAATAGGCGAACGGGCAACCCGGGTCGGTGATCCTGAGGATGTCCAGCGCCATCTCGGTGCGATCCTACCCGGGCGTGGAGTCGGCCGTGGATGCTCGCCTCAGTCGCCCTGCGGCCGCGCGGGCTCTCCCGGCTCCGGATCCTCATCACTCGCGGTGCCGAGTGCGCCCCCATCGTTCGAGTGCCTGATTTCGATCGGGGGTTCCGGGAGCAGGTCGCGCTTGCGCGAATCGACCAGGTCGATGTCGAGCGGCTCCGGGAGCTCGATCGGTTCGCGCCCGTCCGAACCGCCGAGTGCGTCGATCCGCTCGGCCGAGGTGATCAGGTTGCGGTCGATCGAGCCGATGGCGTCGTTGTATGCCTTCCCCGCCCGGCGAAGCCCGGTGCCGACCTTCTCGATGTGGTCGACGACCGTTCGCAGTCGCTTGTAGAGGTTGCTCGACTCCTGCTGGATCGCCTTGGCGTTATCTGCGAGGCGCTGCTGGCGCCAGGTGTGGGAAATGGCCAGCAGGACGGCGAAGAAGCTCGACGGCGAGGTCAGGATCACCCTCCTGTTGAGGGCCTCCTCGAGCAGTTCAGGCCGCTGCGAGAGGGCGAGATCGAGGAAGTGATCCCCCGGCACGAAAAGCAGCACGAAGTCCAGCGTGTTGTCGAACTTCGACGGGTAGTCCTTGCCGGCGAGGTTGATGACGAGGGTTCGCAGCGAGTCGGCGTGGGCCTTCAGGTACCTTGCCCGCTCCTCTTCGTCGTCGGTCTCGAAGGCGCTGCGCAGGGCATCGAGCGGTACCTTCGAATCGACGAGGATCCTCATCCCCCCGGGAACGGCGATCGCCATGTCCGGGCGGCCGGAATCGTCTGCGAGGTCGGTCGGCACCTGGGTCGCGAAGTCGTCGAGGTGCTCGCGCATCCCGGCCGATTCGACCAGCCGCTTGAGCTCCTGCTCTCCCCAGCCGCCCCTGATCTGCGAGCTGCTGAGGGCATTGCCGAGCTTCGTCGTCGCAACCTCGAGGCCGCTCGTGCGGTTGGTCAGGTTGGTGACCATCTGGGTGATCTCGGCCTTTGTGGCTCCGGACTCCTTGTCGAGGCGCTCGATCCGCTTGCTGACGTCCTTCAGAGTTTCCTCGACTGGCGCTACGAGGTTGCGCACGGCCTCTCGTTCGCGCTCCGATTCGGCCTTGCGGAGGGCCTCATCGGCCTTCCGCTTCTCGTCGTTGAGTCTGGCTTGCTCGGCGAGCAACTCGCTGCGTGATTTGTCCGCTTCCTCGATGAAGGCGAGCCTCAGGCTCTCGGCTGTGTGGGAGTCGAATCCCTCCTCGGAGCGTCGACTTGAGGCGAGCAGCCAGCCGAGCACCGAACCGGCAAGGGCGCCGAGTGCGAGTCCGAGGATCAGTGCGAGAGTGGAGTCCATGTTCAGTTGGCGACGGTAGCGTTGCCTGCGGCCGCACTGCAGTTGTCGCTGCGGTGATCAGGAACCTGACGCTGCATCCCGACCGCGAGGGGAGGAGCCGACCGGGGGGTACCTTCAAGGAAGGCCGGTTGTCGTGATCAGGGGGCCAGCGGATGAACTTGAAGCTGCGTCGGCGAGGCTCGGGGATGGCGCGGCGAACCGACCAGAGAGGTCATGAAGGTCGATCCAGTGACCGTAAACGGTAGAGTGTTCGAGGCTGCGCGAAACGCCCAATCAGGAAACAGGAAGTTCCCGGTAGTCACTCAGGATTCACTGACTCGGATAGAATGACCGTCAGGACCCCCCCGGAAGAGCAAGAGGAATCGCCCGCCCCATGGAAAGCACTCCACCGAAACCGCGAGGAAACAAGAAGATGCCAGCCAAGAAAGACCATGTGGATTCGGTCGTGAACGACATCGAGCAGCGTCTCGATGAACTGCAGCCGGCAGTCGAGGAATGGGAGAAGTTGATGGGCGCCCTGCGCCTCCTTCGCGGCGAGAGCGCCAAGAGCGGTCCCGGCGGATCGCGCCGCCCGACCGGGAGGAAGCCGGGCCGTCCCCGTGGCAGCGGTCATCGTGGTGGCGAGGCACTCGCCGCCCTGCGTGAGCGTCCGGGCATGACGGTCGCCGAGATCGCAGCCGAGATCGGCACCCACCGCAATTACCTGTTCCGCGTCCTGCCGACCCTTGCCGAGCAGGGTCTCGTCGTCAAGAACGGCCCACGCTGGTACCCGGTCGGAACAGAGCCGAAGAAGAAGTAGCGGGCCGGCTCCGGCCGGTCAGCCTGCGCGCAGGGCCAAATCGGCTGGGGCGATGTTCCAGCGTCGCCCTGTCTCGATCAGATCCTCGTTCAGCCGCCAACGGTCGGGCAGATCGTCCTCGGAGTGGTCCGGGGATCCGCCCTTGAGGCTCATGCAGTTGGTGTTGTCGCCGATGCCCCGGAGTCTCGAGACCAACTCGCCGGTCATCAGCGAACCGGCGTCCGCCGGAAGGGCAGCCAGGTCGGCTCTCTGCTCCTCGATCGGGCGGCAACCCTCGACCCCCTCCTCGATCAGCGTCGGCACCACGCACTCGACGGCCGGATTCCCCAAGTCCCAGGCACAAGCCAGCTGAAGCGGGGTCAGGCCGAGGTCGTCGGCGATCGGGCGCATCCGCTCGATCTTCGCCAGCCCGGCCTCCACCCAGCCCTTCGGGCGGTAGTTGCGGTGGTCGTGCCGGGGGAATGGGTGGCCTTCGCGAATGTCGCCGTGGAAGAGTCCGCCGTAGTCGACGACCCGGGCGATCACTTTGACGTCATTGGCCTCGCAGGCTGGCAGGGCGAGGCTCCCGGGCCAGGGCTCGAGCGGGTTGAGGATCAGCATCGCCCAGTCGATCGTCTCCCCGTGTCTTTCGAGGCAGGAGATCAGGTCGAGTGTGAACCCGTTGGCCGGACCCGGTGCGACCCCGAGCGAGTCGGCCAGTCCCTCGTCGCGGATCGATGCCAACGCATCCCAGACTGCATCGGAGCCGAACCCGATCCTGTCGGGGTTGTGCAGGAGCAGCACGTCGAAGCGATCGACTCCGCATCGCTCGAGGCTCGCTTCGACGGCTCCCCGCAAGTAGTCGAGGTACTCGCCCGGCCCTCTCAGAGCCGGGTCGGTGAAGCGGGGGAATCCCTTTGCCCCCTGGCGTTCACCGTTGACGAAGTCATGGCCGACGGCCCCGACGAGGTTGAACGAGTCGCGGGGGAGGCCCTTGATGGCAGCACCGACTGCGATGTCGGCATCACCGGTTCCATAGACGTCGGCCGTCAGCACGGTCGGGATCGCCGCGTCGGGCCGCAGCAGCGCCTCGAACCGATCGTCGTCGATCGGTTCGCCGAAGTGCATGAACCGCCCGCCGCTCCAAGAACCGACCGCTGTCTGGCTGAGTTCGCTCATCGATCGCCTAGTTGACGCTCGGATCCTCCGGCATCCGAGCGAGCAGTTCGTAGGTTCCACCGAGTTGGTTGAGCACTTCCGACCAGAGTGCTTCCGGCTCATCGGCGAACACCAAGTCAGCCGAGGCCGGGGCGACGATCCAGTCCTCGCGCTCGACTTCCGCGTCGAGCTGGCCCCGCGACCAACCGGCGTGCCCCGCGAATGCCCTCAACCGCCTGGTCCGCAGCTCGACGTCCGCTTGCGGTGTGTCCGCTCCGAGCACCCCGACTGAGTCGAAGGCGAGGATCGCTGCGTCCTCTGGACTGTTGAACTCGGCCACCACGACGACGGCTTCGGGCATCACCGGTCCGCCGAAGTGGAGCTCGCCGTCACCGCCGATCATCTCGGCGACCGGAGGCGCGGCGTCGATCACGGAGTTACCGGTCGGCCGGTTGATCACCACTCCGAGTGCCCCCTCGCGGTCATGGTGCCCGATCAGGACCACCGACCGGTGAAAGTTCGGATCCTCGATCGCCGGACTCGCGACGAGCAGCTTTCCTTGGAGCGATTCCATTGCCTAATCGTCGCAGTTGACCGCCCGTTGCGGCGCGCCAACCGATCAGGAGTCTGATGGCCGAATCACGACCAAGGGGCGATTCGTCTTGTGCAGCACTGCCTCGGTGGTCGAACCCAACAGCACTGAAGCGATCGCCGAGTGGCGCCTCGAGCCGATCACGATCGCCGCTGCGTCGCGCTCTTCGGCCACGCGAAGGATCGTCGTCGCGACCGAGGTCTCGTCTCGGGCCACGACTCCCTCCGCCTTCAGCCCGTGCTTGTTGGCCAGTTCGGCTCCCTCCGATGCGATCCGTTCGGCGTGCTGCTCTTCGCTCTTGTCGAGGTCCTGGACCTGTTCGATGTCCGGCGGCGGCACCGGAGCGCCGAGTCCACCGGGGATCGGCGCCACGGCGGCGGTGAGAAGGCCTGGCTCCCAGACCGTCAGGATCACGGCCTCACGACCCGATCCCAGCAGGTCAGCGGCTCGCTCGATTGCCTCTTTGGCGGCTTGCGAGCCGTCGAAGGCGATGATTACGGGTCCTTGCTGTCCAGTCACTCGCTCAGCGTACCCGGACGGGGAGGGGAGTGGCAGCGGCACGCGGTCAGAGTGGCATCGAGGCGAGGTCGAGCAGGCCGTAGCCGAACTGGTTGTCCCTGCCACGGGCGCCGACGTCGCGGACCGATCGTCGAAGGGCAGCCCGAACGGCTGACGGGTCGCGGCCACCGATTCCTGCCCACAGCAAAGCCGCGGCCCCGGCGACCTCGGGTGTCGCCATCGAGGTCCCGCTCAGTGTTCTGTACCTGTTGCCCGGCCAGGTCGAGAGGATGTCGACCCCGGGGGCGGCGATCTCGACATCACGGTTGGTGTTCGAGAACCCCGCCCTGCGACCGGAGGGGTCC
>JBAXRO010000043.1:0-16321 GCA_037131165.1 Actinomycetes bacterium
TCTTCAGGTTGATGTCCGCCAACGCAAGCGGTTCGCCCGTTTCCGA
The DNA here is from genome assembly GCA_037131165.1 of Actinomycetes bacterium. GTDB lineage: Bacteria > Actinomycetota > Thermoleophilia > Solirubrobacterales > Solirubrobacteraceae > WLNJ01. The sequence goes on from JBAXRO010000043.1 coordinate 47, forward strand.
GTATGAGAACGAGACGTCGTTGAACTCGATCGAGCCCTCGATTCGCGCAAGCCGCTTGGCATCGGGGTGGTCGCGAACGTCGGGTTCGGTGTCGAGGAGCTGAAAGATCTTGTCAAGTGCCGCCATCCCGGACTGGTAGGTGGTGTAGAGCTGGGAGAGCTGTTGGATCGGGTCGAAGAAGTTGTTCAGCGCGGCGATGAACGCGAAGACCACGCCGGTCGTGATCTCACCGGAGACGGCCGCGGCTCCCCCCACCAGCAGGATCGCCGCTGTAACGGCGCTGCCGAGCAGTTCGACTGCCGGGAAGTAGGAGGCGTTGAGGGTCACGCTCTTGAGGTTCTCGACCCTGTTGAGCTCGTTCAGCGCGGCAAACTCGTCGAGGTGGCGGCGCTCCTGACCGAACGCCCTGACGACCTGAATCCCGGAGAGGCTCTCCTGCAGGTAGGCGGTTATCGCGGCGATCCTCTCCCGTGTCCTGCGGTAGATGTCGGCCGAGGCGATCCTGTAGAGCAGCCCGGCCACCCACAGGACGGGGACGACGGCGAAGGTCACCAGCGCCAGCTTGGCGTCGAGCACGAACAGCACGACGGCCGTGCCGATCAGGGTCAGGGTGCCCTGGAACAGGGCGACGACGCCGTCACTGACGAGTGAGTTCAGGGCCTCGACGTCGTTGGTCAGGCGCGAGATGATCACTCCCGCCCGGTTGCGCGAGTAGTAGCCGACGGAAAGCGACTGGAGGTGGCGGAACAGGTCGAGCCTGAGGTCGGCAAGGGCCCTCTGGCCGACCCAGCCGGTTGTCCAGGTCTGCACCGCAGTTGCGACGAGGTAGACCACAGCGCTCACGAGGAAGAGGACGACGGTCGTGTTCAGCGCCGCCACGTCCTTGGGGTTGATCCCCTTGTCGATCGCCATCTTGGCCAGCGGTGCCGGTGCGATCGCCGCCGCGGTGGCCGCGATCAGCGCGATGAACATCACCACCACACGCCAGCGATAGGGCTTCAGCAGCCGAATCAGGCCCTTGAGCTTGCGCCCGCGATCGCCGGTCCCGCGCAGGCGCCTGCGGGCGTCGCGGATCAGCCCAGTGGTGCCGGCATCGACGCTCACAGGCCCGTCACTTCGCTTTCGACCGGCTTGCGATTGAGGAACACGCGGTCCGGGAGGCCCTTCTCGACGATCCGCGAGTAGAGAGCGGACCGGCTCAGAAGTTCATCGTGGGTCCCATGGTCGACCAGACGGCCATCCTCGAGGACCGCGATCTCGTCTGCCAGCGCAATCGTCGAGAGCCGGTGGGCGATGACGATCGTCGTGCGGTCCTTCATCACCTCGCGCAATGCCTCCTTGATCTCGCGTTCGGTGCTGGCATCGACCGACGAGGTGGCGTCGTCGAGGATCAGGACGCGGGGGTCGGTGACGATCGCCCTGGCGATCGCGATCCGCTGGCGCTGACCGCCCGAAAGAGTGAGCCCTCGCTCTCCGACCCGGGTGTCGTACCCCTCGGGCAGCTTCTCGATGAAGCCCGAGGCCTGGGCGCGGGTCGCAGCCAGTTCGACCTCGGCCCGCGTCGCCTCGGGGCGGCCATAGGCGATGTTGTCGTGGACCGTCGCCGAGAACAGGAACGGGTCATCGCCGACGATCGAGACGCAGCCCCGCAGTGGGCCGAGGTCGAGGCTGCGGACGTCGGCGCCGTCGAGCAGAACGGAGCCGGAGGTCGGGTCATAGAGGCGGGGCACGAGTGACGCAAGCGTGCTCTTGCCCGAGCCGCTCGGGCCGACCAGTGCGACGGTCCGGCCCTCGGGGATCTCCAGCGAGACCGAGTCGAGCGCTGGGCGCGTCGTTCCCTCGTAGCGGACCGACACCGAGTCGAACTGGATTCTCCCGCGCCCCTCCGGGGGACCCGGTGCTCCCGCTGGCGAGACGAGCGCCGGCTCGCGGTCGAGGATCTCGAAGATCCGCGCTCCCGAAGCGGTCGCCCGCTGGGCGCTGCCGAGCATCATCCCGAGGGTCCGCATCGGCCCGATCAGCATCAGCAGATAGGTGTAGAACGCGGCGAAGGCCCCGATCGTCAGGTCACCGTTGATCACGTCGCGTCCGCCGAGCAGCAGGATTGCTGCAAGGCCGAGATTCGGCAGGAATCCGATCAGCGGATTGAAGATCGCCTGCAGGCGGGTCGAGGTCATCGACTGGTCGAAGACCCTCGTGACGCTGTGCTCGAAGCGCTCCCGCTGGCGTTCCTCGGCGGCGAATGCCTTGACCACGCGGACTCCCGAGATGTTCTCTTCCACCTCGGCCGTCAGCTCTGCGATTCGCTGCTGGACCTCCTGCAGTGCCGGCCGTGAACGGCGCCCGTAGGCCCTCGACGTCCAGACCACGAGTGGGACCGGAGCCAGCGCCAGGGCTGCCAGCTTCGGATTGAGGAAGAACATCGCGATCGCCGAGAGCAGGATCGTCAGGGCGCTCTGGATCATGAAGATCAGTCCGTAGCCGAGGAAGAAGCGGACTGCCTGCAGGTCTACGGTGGCCCGTGACATCAACTGGCCCGTCTGCTGGCCTTCGAAGAACCCGAGTTCGAGCCTTTGGAGTTGGCTGTACATGGCGGACCGCAGGTCGAATTCGATCGCCAGCGAGACGCGGCCCGCGATCAGCCGCCGCCCGACGGTCAGCACCAGGCGGACGACTCCGGCTCCGAGGACGGCAAGGGCGAGCAGGCGCAGAGAGCGACCGCCATCTTTGGCATTGATCGCGTTCACAGCCTGCCCGGTGAGGAGCGGTATCGCCACGGTCATGCCCATCGCCGCCAGGGCGAGCAGCAGCGAGCCGACGACCGAGGGCTTGTAGGGCTTGAGGAATCCGAGCAGGCGGGCGAAGGTCTTCATTCAGGCCCGCGTCACGATAGAGCGGTCGGCGCCCGCAACCGTTCGCCGGTGGGCGATACTTGCTCGGATGAGCGATCGCAAGTTCGGACTGTGCGGCCGTTGCGCCCACCAGAGACTGATCAACTCCGGCCGGGGCTCGACCTTCTCGATGTGTGGACTCTCGCGCAACGACCCTGATTGGCCGCGGTACCCGCGGATGCCGGTTGTCGCCTGCCCGCGCTTCGAGAGCCGGGGGGACAGCCCGGCTCCGGTCGGCCCGCGTGACTGAGCCGGACCGGCGAGTTTAGCCGGCGAGGGGATCGAGGACGACGTAGGCGGCTCCGTCCTGGGTCTCGATGAACGATGCGGTGAACAGAGGCTTGAGTGTCAGCTGGGCGACCTGTGGGGTGTCAGGTGCGTTGCGGATGGTCGCGACTGTCGGCACGGGGTCGGGCAGCGTCTCGACCAGAGGCTTGTCGACCATCTCCTGAAGGCGGTCGCGCTGGAGCAGTAGAGCCGGAGCAGGGGGGAACTGTTCGGTCACGCGGCCGTCGGCCCCCTTGACCTTCTCCTTCCCGGGTCTCGGTGGGGCCAGGACGAGGACGTTTTCGACCTCCGGATTGGCGCGGAGGGTGTAGAGGGCGAGCTCGAGCGCTTCGCGCTGCAGCAGCATCCTCCGCTCGAGGCTTGGCTTCCCATTGACGATCGAGCACCTCGGGCCGAGCCCGCAGAGGCGGAACAGCACGCTCTCGCCCTCCACCAGCTTGATGTTGCCCTTGCCGTCGGCATTTCGGATCGCGATCTTCGCCGGCGTTCCACTGACCGCAAGCGCCTCGCCGGTGATCGCGACGAGCTGCTGGCCGTCGACATTCCTGTACCGGCGACCAACGTGGGACGCAATCTGATCGAGTCCTGCCTGGCCGTCGCTGGTGGGATTCCAGGCAGCCCACTCGCTCGAGCTGCTGACGGCCGAAGTCTTCGCTGGCTCGAACAGCGCGGTGGCCCCTGCGATCAGCACTACCAGCCCGAGAGCGACGGCGATCAGCTTCACCGCCCTGAACCGAGCAGCCTTCGGGTGAGCACCGGCCGGCCCGGGAGGTCCCTGGGTGGCGAGTGGGGAGGCCGCCTCAACCGGGTTGGCCGGCTCGATCAGGTCGCCGTGATCTCGGCTGGGATCGCGGGGTGTCAGATCCTCGGCCATGTGTCCTCACGCTGGAGGTCGATCACCGGCTCCTGAAGGCCGACCGAGTCGAGCAGGTCGACCACCTCGTTGCCGTGCAGCTCGCGGCGTTCGATCAGGGTCACCGCGATCTGCTCGACGGCATCCCGGTTCTGCACGACCAACTGGTAGGCGGTTACGAACGCCTGCCCGAGGAGCCGCGCAACGGCGGCTCGCTTGGCTGGGTCGGAGAGCACCGCCGACACGGGGTCGGGGCTCATCGGTCCTCCGGTCGAGGCTCTGTTCATGATCTGGATGCCGAGGTGCTCGAAGCGCTTCGCGATCCGCTCCGTCTCGCTCTCGGCCTCGCCGTGAGGGTCGCCCAGGGCAACCGAGCTGCCGTTCAGCTCGACCCTTCCAGGACCCATCGCCCACGAGCCCACCATCATCGACGCCAGACGCGTGGCGGCATGGACGTCGCCGCCGACTCCGGTCGAGTTCTCGTCGTAGAAGACCTCCTCGGCCGCCATCGCACCGAGCGTCCAGATCAACCGTGCGACCTGCTCGCTCCGCCATGAGCTGAACCGCTCCTCCTCCTCGATCGCCTGGTGATGACCGAGCGAGCCGGCCCTCATCCTGATCGACAGCCTTGTCGAGAGGACTCCCTTCATGAAGACGTGGCCGCAGGCTGCGTGGCCGGCCTCGTGGATCGCGACCGCTCGGGTCTCCTCCTCGATGTAGGTGATGCCGACTGCGGTCCCGGTCTCGACCGTTGTCATCGCCTCGACTATGTCGCGCCATTCGAACCGTCCACGACCCTCGGCGTGCGCGTAGGTCAGCGCCATCGAGCAGACCTGCTCGATCATCGCTGGTGAATACCCGTTGGTCATCCTCGCCAACTCGTCCCTGCGGGTCTCGCTGTCGAGCTCGGGGTCGTGGGCGACCTTCGTGATGTAGAGATCGAAGATGTCCTTGCGGTCGTCCTTTGTCGGCGTGCGGAACCAGATGTGGCGGCCCATCCGCCCGGGGCGCACGAGGGCGGGGTCGAGCGCGTCGATCGGCACGTTGGTGGCGCCGATGAAGAAAAGCTGCTCCGGGCGTGGCTTCGGCGGGCGCAGGCGCAGCTTCCTCCCGCCGACACTCTGAGGGACCACATAGAGAGCGTCGAGCAGAGTGTTGATCCGGTTGGTGAAGAACTTCCTCATGGCGGGCGGGTCGTCGATCCCGTCCATCTGCACGAGCAGCTGGTTGAGGGCGAGGCTGCCCCCGCCCATTCCCATCCCGCCGATGAAGCGGTTGACGCCGTCGCGGCCGCGGGCGATCATCCGCGGGTAGGGGTCCGTCGGAGGCTCGGCCCTCGACTGGAACATCTTCTCGCGCCACGCCCGGGTCTCGAGGATCAGGTCGCCGCTTGGCGTGAGCGCACCCATCGGGCCGTAGAAGAGCTGGTCATGGATCGTCCCGGGGTCGCCGGAGTCGGCCGCGAAGCCGGCCATGCCCTGGCCGAGCGCCTGCCGGCGCATCCCGACCGCGTCGATCTCGTCGATGAAGATGATGCACTGACCGCCCCACTTCCTCGCGAGGCGGCGGGCCTTGCGGATCAGGAACATGACGACGATCACGTCGATCCCGATGAAGGTTGCTGCGAAGCCCGAGCCGGGCATCGTCAGGAATGGGCTGTTGAAGGAGGTGGCGATCGCCTTCGAGAGCATCGTCTTGCCGGTGCCGGGCGCCCCGAGCAGCAGCAGCCCGCGCTCGCGCTTTCCGCCGGCCTGCTCGAACTCCTCACCCGACTGCCAGAGCGAGACGACCCGCCCGACCTCCTCCTTCGGTTCGCGTTGCCCGCGGACGTCGTGCAGCTTCACGCCCCAGTCTGCGTCGCCCGGTTCGTAGCCGCGCATCTGGCGGAGGTTCATCGCCAGCAGCGGGCCGAACAGGATCAGGATGTTGATCAGGAAGAGGAGCGGGAGCTGCAGCCCGAAGCCGAGCAGCATCGGCAGTATCTGCCCGAAGAACTTGCCGAGGGTGCCCCAGCCGATCGTCAGGGCCACGATCCCGCCGATCAGCACGACCCAGAACAGCAAGCGGAACCAGAACCGCCAGAACCAGAGCCTGCGCCTCGCGATGCGGTCGGCGGCCATCGCCTCGCTGCCGGCGCCGTAGAGGCTCTGGTTGGGCAGCAGGCGGTAGGCGACGAGGTCGATCAGGCCACGGAATGCAGCAACCCCGAACAGGGTTCCGACAGCCGACCAGAGGAGCGACCAGCCGTTGCTCTTCCAGAGGACGAGGAAGAAGGCTGGAGCTGTCAGGGCGCCGACGAAAGTGGCTGCCTTGCGAAGCCGACTCCACTCGCGCGCCAAGGCCTCCTGATCGGCCCTTCGGGCAATCGTCGGCTGCAGCTCATCCCCCATGGCCCGAGAGCGTAGCGCCGCAGGGGTGATGGACGGTCCGGATCGTGCGCCCGGCGCGTCCGGGCCCGGCCTGCTCGTCCCGCGATCGGCCCGGATCGGGCGATCCCGCGCGGCGGTTCCGGCATCCCAGCGGCGGGTATGGCGCCCCGGTCCTCTACATTCCAATCGCAATGGGGGCAGCGAGCGCACCGACAGGCGTCACCCCGAGCGGGCTCACCGACCGGGTGTTCGCTTGGGCGAGACGCCACGAGATGTTCGCCGCCGCAGGGGTCTTCACCGTCATCCTGCTCGGTTTCTTCTACCCGATGCTGATGGGCCAGCAGATCTCCCAGCAGCACATCCTCTGGGCCGAATGGCCGTGGCGTGCGTTCACCCCGCCGGAGATGACCGCGCCGATCAACGCCAACGAGGGCGATGAGGCGCACACCTTCAACCCGCTCTTCCAAGCGGCCCGCCGAGACATCCGCAACGGCGAGATCCCGCTGTGGAACCGCCACAGCTACGGCGGTCACGTGATGCTCGGGGACCAGCAGACGGCCCTGCTGTTCCCGCTCACATGGCTCGGGGTGATCTTCCCGCTCGCCTGGGCATGGGGGCCGATGATGTTGCTCAAGTTGCTGATCGCTGCGATGGGGGTCTTCGCGTTCGCACGCGGGATCGGGATCAAACCCTGGGGAGCGATCTTCGCCGGCACCGCGTTCATGCTCTCCGCGCCGATGCTCGGGTGGCTGCAATGGCCTCACTCGACGGTCTTCGCCCTCTGCGGCTGGCTCTTCCTGGCAACCGATCGACTGACCCGAAGCGGGTCGTGGAAGGACTTCGGCTGGGTCTCGCTGGTGATTGGCCTGTCGATCTTCGCCGGCCATCCGGAGTCGGCGATCCTCAACTCGCTGGCTGCGTTCGCCTATGCGATCGCCGTGATGCTGGCCGATCGCCGACGGCGGGCGACTGCGCTCGTCGGGGTGCGCAAGACGCTGATGTTCATCGGTGCCCAACCGATGGGCCTGTTGATCGCCGGTGCGGCCACGATGCCGTTCTACGAGGCGTACGTGCTTTCGATCGAGAAGATCGCCCACAAGTACCAGGCAACCCCATGGCTCGACCCTTGGGACCTGCTCCTCTACCTGATGCCCGACCTGTACGGACGGCCGGGCAAGTGGCCGGTCGTCGGTCGGCTCGACTTCCTCTTCACCTCGACTCTCGTCGACTTCGGGGTCGCGGCGCTCGTATTCGCAGGCCTCGGTGCCTGGCGGTTGCGCAGCAGCCCGCAGGTCAGGGCGCTGTTGGCGGTCGCCATTCTCGGGGCGATCCTGATGTTCGACATCTTCCCGGCGGACCACCTGATGAAGATCCCGCCGCTGAACACGGTGATCGTCCAGCGCGTCTACATCTACATCGCCCTCGTCGGCTGCGTGATCGCAGGGGCGGCGCTGATGTCGCTGCTCAAGAAGCCGCTTTCGGTGCGCGCGGCGATCGGCTGGACAGGGATCCCGTTCGTGCTGGCAGTCGGCTTCCTGGGCTTCCAGGTGGTGCTCGGCGTCACCTACGGCCCGCGCAGCACGATCAACGACTCGGCGATCCTCAGGCTCGCAGCCGAACTGGTCCTTACGTGCGTCCTGCTGATCCTGATCGGTCGGGTCCAACCGAGGCTGGCATCGGCCACCGCGGTCCTCGTCTGCGTGATCCAGCTCGCCTACCACACCGATTTGAACATCTGGTTGCCGCCGTCGCAGGCGCATCCGCCGACGCCGCCGTCGATCAAGTACATGCAGTCCAAGCAGCAGTACCCGGGCCAGTTCCGCACCGGGACGATCAGGACCGGGGTCGAGCTCAACCTGATGCAGTCGAACGCTGTGGCGATGTACAACCTCGAATCGCTCGAAGGTCACGACCCGCCGATCGCGAAGCGATGGGTCGAGTTCGCCACCAAGGTCCTCGGTCAGCCCGGCTACCTCGAGCGCTTGCCGGGCGGTCCGGATCCGCGCGATCGTCGTCATCTCAACGTGATCAGGGCGATGAACGTCCGCTACTACCTCACGCGGCCCTATGCCACGTACTCGATCCCGGGGTTCGAGGAGGTCTATCGCGGGCCTGACGCCGTGATCTACAAGGACACGCTCGCCCTGCCCCGCTCTTACGTGGTGCCGGAGATCCGAAAGGGGCCGTTCCAGTTCCAGAAGATGCAGCTGCTCAGCCCGAAGTTCAACCCGCGCAAGACCGCCTACATTCCGCTGGGCGTCAAGGGTCCGAGGGGGCCGATCGGGCCCTATCGAGGTGCGAGGTCCGAGTGGATTTCCAACCGTTCGATGAAGATCAACGTCCCGAATGGCGGGGCGGGCTGGCTCGTCGTTGGCAACCCCTACTCGCCTGAGTGGAAGGCCACTGTCGACGGCAAGGAGGTCAAGGTCCACCCGACCAACTTCGCGATGATGGGCATACCGCTCGAACCCGGCTCCCACGAGGTCGTGATGACCTACAGCTCCGAGGGATTCTGGCTGGGAGTACTGATGTCGCTCGTCGGGTTCCTGGTCATCGGCCTGATGATCATCGGCGGGCGGCGCGGTTGGCGGCTCAGGGCGAGGGTCGAGCAGCTGCTCGGCAGGCCGCTCCCGATCCCGGCGTGGGCGGCGGGACCGGGTGAGAGGCTCACCGACGAGCAAGTCCAGCAGCGAGCCGACGCAGGCTGGTACGCAAAGGGAATGCGACGGTTCAAGCCCGATTGGAGGGCGGCGCCGCCCCCGTCAGGAGACAGCGTTGAAATGCCGGAGGAGGGACTCGAACCCCCGACACGCGGATTATGATTCCGCTGCTCTAACCAGCTGAGCTACTCCGGCGGGGGTTCGGCAGTCTAGTCGGACAGGCGCAACTTGGGCACTACGAGGTCATTCCTGCCCTTCAGCTCGGACGCCTTCGGGCACCCGCTCAGGGCGAGCGCCCTGTCGAACTCGTCCAGCACCGCCGCGAATGCGGCCTCCACTCCGGCAGCGCCTGCCGCCGCGAGGCCCCAGAGCACGGGTCGCCCGAGCATCACCGAATCGGCGCCGAGCGAGAGGGCGACGAGAACGTCCGTGCCCCGCCTGATGCCGCCGTCGACGATCACCGCCCCGCTGCCGTCCACTGCCTCAACGACGCTCTCGAGCACCGAGGCTGTGGCGGGGACGTTGTCGAGCTGCCTTCCCCCGTGGTTCGAGACGACGACTCCCGCGGCTCCGCTGGAGATGGCCGCTTGCGCGTCGGCGGGGTGGAGGATGCCCTTGACGAGAACGGGCAGCGGAGAGTCGGCGGCGAGCCGCTCGACGTCTCGCCAGGTCAACGACGGGTCGATCAGGTCAGCCGTGTCCTGCATCGAGATCAGTCCGCTGGCCCCGGCCGCAGACACTCCCGGGACGAGGTTGGCGTCACCGATCGCGAAGCCGGTCCTGCGGTCTCGCTCCCTCTTGCCAAGGACCGGCAGGTCGGCGGTGAGGACCAGCGCCTCGAAGCCGTTGTCGACCGCCTCAGCCACCAGGTCGGCAGTGACTGCCCTGTCCTTGAACACGTAGACCTGAAACCACTTGGTTCCCTCTTCGCATCCTGCTGCGACCTCGGCCGGCCTCGCTGTGGCGAGAGTCGAGAGCGTGTAGATCGCGCCGGCCCGCTCGCACCCCCTCGCGGTTTCGGGCTCGCCGCGCGGGTGCGCGAGCCGGTGGTAAGCGGTCGGAGCGGCAATCAGCGGGTGTGGCCTGCGACTGCCGAGCAACTCGACCGAGGGATCCCGATCGGCGACGTTGACGAGGACTCGCGGGTGGATCTCCCAGTTCCGCCAGGCAGAGCAGTTGGCAGCCAGGGTCACCTCGTCGGCTGCGCCCCCTGAGAAGTAGCCCTTCGGACCCGGTTGGAGCGCCGACTCGAAGCGGTCGCGGAGCTCGGCGAGCGTGCTGCCGGCGATCGGCTCCGTCAAGCGGTCTTCACGGGGTTGGCGTTGGCCCATTCGACGATCCGCTCGGAGCCTTGGATGGCCTCGTCGGAATCGGTGACGAGCAGTGGGACCCAGTTGTTCCCGGTCAGCTTGCGTACCTCACGCCGACCTCTGCTGCGGTTCAGCCAGTCGGGCAGAGGGCCGAGCCCGAAGCACTTGACCACTTCGGGGCGGTAACCCGCCTCGACGAGGGCGGTGTGCGCCCAGCCGCAGACATGGCCGTGCGGCCTGCTCGGCAGGGGCGGGTTGTTCCATGTTCCGTAACAGACGTAGAGCTTCATGCGGGGGAGGGTACCCTCATCCGGTGCCGGCGCAACTGATGGCCGTTCCAAACATCTCCTGTGGGAGGGATCCCGCCGTGATCGAGGCAGTCGGGCGTGCCTACCGGGATGCCGGTGCGTTGCTGCTCGACACCCACACCGACGTCGACCACGACCGCTCGGTCCACACCCTCGCCGCTCCGCAGGGCGTCCTCGCCGGCGCAGTGGCGGCCGGAGCGCGGCTGGCGGCCGAGCTCATCGACATCTCGGCCAACACCGGTGTGCATCCCCATGTCGGGGCGCTGGACATCGCTCCGGTCGTCCACTTGGATGACGCGAGGCGTGGTGCTGCGGTCGCCGAGGCGCTGGTGCTTGGAGGCCTGATCGGCGATGCAGTCGGGATCCCGGTCCTGCTCTACGGGGAGATGGCTTCCGGGCGCAAACGCTCGGAGATCCGGTCTGGAGGGCTGGAGGAGCTCTCCCGGCTGATCGGCTCGGGCGAGCTGCAGGTCGACTTCGGACCCGGGCGGATCGATCCGCGGACAGGAGTGACGATGGTCGGATCGAGAGGGCCGATGGTGGCCTTCAACCTCGTCATGGACGGGTCGGTCACGCTCGAGCGGGCGCGCGAGGTCGCGGCAGCAGTGAGGGAGGGTGGTGCCAACGGCCTCCCCGGAGTCCGGGCGCTCGGACTCGAGCTCGACCAACAGGGACTCGTGCAGGTCAGCGCCAACCTGGAGCGGCCTTGGCAGGCAGGCATCGCCGAGCTGCACTCAGCCGTCTCGGCGCTTGCGCCGGTCAGCCACGGTGAGCTCGTCGGCCTTGCGCCTCGCTCAGTGCTCGAGCGTGCGCTGGCGGTCGTCGCGATTCCCGGGGCCGACCCCGACCTGCACTCGATCGAGGGTTGTCTAAGGTTCCACGGGGTGACCGGCTGATGGCAAAGACCAAGCGCAAGCGCAAGACCAAGCACAGGGGCAACGCCGTCGGCATGGTCGAGTCGCGCGGCCGTACCGGTCGAAGGCCCACCTCAGAGGAGAAGGGCGGGACATCCAAGGGCAGTTCGAAGGACCGCAGCAAGGAGCCGCTTGCCCATCGGCTCGACAGGCCACCGAGCTGGAAGGGCGCGCTCTTCCGCGCAGTCGTGGCGGCAGGTGCCTTCTTCGGCTTCCTCGTGCTGCTCTTCGACAGGCCTGCGAGACCCTCGGCCGCGATCGCGGTGATGATGATCGCCGTCTACACGCCACTCGGCTACTTCACGGACATGTGGCTGCACAGGCGTCGGACAAAGCGGAAGGCCGAGGAGGGGAGGAAGTGAGCGAGGTCAGGAGCTTCACCGTCGGACCCGTCCAGGAGAACTGCCACTTCGTTTGGGCGAACGGAAGCGACCGCTGCGTGGTAATCGATCCCGGAGACGAAGCCCCCAAGCTGCTCGCAGCGCTCGAGGATCTCGGCCTCGGCTGCGACGCGATCCTCCTCACTCACACCCACTTCGACCATGTCGGTGCTGTGGCGCCGCTCGCCCGGGAAACGGGAGCCGAGGTTTGGTGCCCCGAGATCGAGCGCCCTGTGCTCGCGGACATCATGTCGTTCGTGCCGTGGCCGGGATTCGGACCTTTCGAGAGCTACGAGGCCGATCACCTGATCCGCGGCGGCGAGAAGCTGGAGCTTGCCGGGCTCGAGTTCGACGTGGTCTTCACACCTGGTCACAGTCCCGGCCACGTCACCTTCGTGACCGACGGCGGCGAGACCCTGCTCGCCGGAGACGTTCTCTTCCAGGGTTCGGTTGGGCGGACCGACCTGCCGGGGGGCGATTGGCCGACCCTCGCGCGTTCCATCGCCTCGCTGCTCGAGGCCTACCCCGACAGCGCCGCGGTCCACACCGGGCACGGCCCGTCAACGACCCTCGGGGTGGAGCGTCGGACGAATCCCTTCCTCGTGGATCTGGTCAGTTGAGCGGACTGCAGGCACCACGCGGCACTTTCGACGTGTTGCCCGATCAGGCTGCCGCCTACTCGAGGGTCGAGCTGGTGGCTGCCGAGGTCCTTGGCAGGGCCGGATACGGCAGGATCGCGACGCCGGCGTTCGAGCCCACGGAGCTGTTCGCCCGCGGGGTCGGCGAGTCCACCGACATCGTGATGAAGGAGATGTACTCGTTCGACGATGGAGGCGGGAGGTCCGTCACCCTGCGCCCGGAGGGAACCGCTCCGATCTGCAGGGCCTACGTGGAACATGGAATGCACAAGCGCCAGCAGCCGGTGCGCCTCTGGTATTCGGGTCCCTTCTTCCGCCACGAGGCTCCACAGGCTGGGCGCTACAGGCAGTTCCACCAGATCGGGGCCGAGGCTTTCGGCAGCGACCTGCCCGAACTGGACGCCGAGATCATCCTCTTGCTGGCGGAAATTCTTGAACGGCTCGGCGTGGAGGGGACGAGGTTGAGGCTCGGCACGCTCGGCTCGGGCGAGGGCCGACTGCGCCATAGGGAGTTGCTCGTCGACTATCTCCGAAGCAACGAATCGCGTCTCCCGACGGAGGTGAGAGAGCGAATCGACGTCAACCCGCTTCGGGCCTTCGACAGTTCCGATCAGGGGACTGTGGAGCTGATGAAGGGGGCTCCGCTCCTGATCGACTCGCTTGACAACGAGGACGTAGAGCACTTCGAGGAGGTCTGCCGCTTGCTCGAGTCGGCGGGTCTCGGCTACGAGCGCGACCCGAGGCTGGTCAGGGGTCTCGACTACTACACGCGGACGGTCTTTGAATTCACCAGCGATCGGCTCGGTGCCCAGAGCGGAGTTGGAGGGGGCGGTCGATACGACCGCCTTGTCGAGCTGATCGGCGGCCAGCCGACCCCGGCGATCGGATGGGCTGCGGGAGTCGAGCGGATCCTGCTGGCCTCCGGGGACCAGGTTGAGAGCGAGGACGGCTGTGACCTGTTGGTGGTCGCCGTCGACCGCGATGGGATCGCCGCCGGGCAGGCCCTTGCGCTCGCTGCGCGAAGCAAGGGACTCTCGGCGAGGCTGGAAGCTGCGGGCCGGTCGATCAAGGCTTCGATGAAGCACGCCGACCGGATCGGGGCTGCCAGTGTCGCCCTGATCGAGACCGATGGGGTATCCCTGAAGAACATGAAGACCGGAGACCAGAACTTGCACCCAGACACCGACACCGTCGTCGCCGAATTGATCGAAGGACGGGGATGAGCGCGCTCAAGGCCAATCGCTTCCGTTCGGTCTGGGCAGGTGAACTGACCGAGGCCGACGCCGGTCGCGAAACCCGCGTATCCGGATGGGTCCACAGGAGGCGCGATCACGGCGGTCTCGTCTTCATCGACCTGCGCGATCGCAGTGGGCTCCTGCAGCTCGTCTTCCACCCGGAGGAGGCGCCGGATGCCCACTCCGCAGCCCACTCGCTGCGGTCGGAGGATGTGATCACCGTCTCGGGGAAGGTGGTCCTCAGGGACCAGGCCCAGGTCAATCCGGAAATGGGGACCGGTTCGATCGAGTTGTCCGTAGCGTCGGTCGAGCGGCTGGCAGCGGCCGAGACGCCCCCGTTCCCGGTCGACGAGGACGGACCGGTCGACGAGCTCGTCAGGCTCCGCAACCGCGCCGTCGACCTCAGGCGCTCCGGGATGTCCTCGGCTCTGCAGCTCCGCCACCGGGTCACGAGGACTATCCGCAACACGCTCGACGAGCTCGGGTTCACCGACGTCGAAACCCCCGTCCTCACCCGCTCGACGCCTGAGGGAGCAAGGGACTTCCTCGTCCCTTCGAGGACATCCCCGGGTGACTTTTTCGCCCTTCCCCAGTCACCTCAGCTGTTCAAGCAGCTGCTGATGATCGGCGGCATCGAGCGCTACTTCCAGATCGCGCGATGCTTCCGCGACGAGGACCTGCGGGCCGACCGCCAGCCCGAGTTCACACAGCTCGACCTCGAGATGTCCTTCGTCGAGGAGGAGGACGTGATCGAGGTCACCGAGACGGTCCTTGCCGCAGTATTCCGGGAGGCGGGCATCGAGGTGGCGGCACCGCCGTGGCCCCGGATCACCCATGAGGAGTCACTCAACAGGTTCGGGAACGACCGCCCCGACACCCGCTTCGGACTCGAGCTGCGCAACGTCGGGGAGGCGCTCGCCTCCACGGAGTTCAAGGTCTTCGCCGGTGCGCTCTCCTCGGGTGGAGTGGTCTGGGGTATCAACGCCGGCAGTGCCGAAGTCCCGCGTTCGGAGCTCGACGCCCTCACCGAGACGGCCAAGCGCCACGGCGCCGGCGGCCTCGTCTGGGCTTTCGTCGAGGAGGGTGCCGGGTGGCGATCGCCTGTCGGCAAGTTCCTCACTGACGAGGAACGCTCCGGCGTGATCGCCGCGCTCGATGCCGGCGAGGGAGACCTGATGCTGATCGTCGCCGACCAGCGACCGGTCGCCGCCGCAGCCCTGAGTGCGATACGGCTCGAACTGGCCGAGCGGCGGGGGCTTGTCCCCGAGGGGGAGCACCACGCACTCTGGGTGACGGAGTTCCCGATGTTCGAACGCGATTCCGCGGATGGTCGCTGGACGGCGCTCCACCACCCGTTCACTGCGCCGTCGGGGGACATGTCCAAGCCGGAGTCGCTCCGCTCGCGGGCCTACGACATCGTCCTCGACGGAGTCGAGATCGGCGGCGGCTCGATCCGAATCCACGACCCGGCGATCCAGAGCGCCGTCTTCGAGGCGATCGGCATGGGCCGGGAGGAGGCCGATGAGCGGTTCGGGTTCCTGCTGCGCGCGCTGGATCAGGGCGCTCCGCCTCACGGCGGCATCGCCCTCGGCATCGACCGGCTGGTCGCGATCTGTGCCGGGCGCGACTCGATCCGCGACGTGATCGCCTTCCCGAAGAGCGCGTCGTCCCAGGATCCGCTCACCGGGGCGCCGGGAGCGGTCGATCCCGAGCAGCTGCGTGAAGTTGGGCTTATCGCCGTCCCCAAGCCCCAGCCCACCAAGCCTGACGGGGGGTAGCCGGGTGGACGCGGACCTCTTCAGTGACCATCTGGAGAACCCGCGCGGCCTCGGGTTGCTCGAAGGCGCGTCGCACCGGGGGAGCGCAGGAGGCGCGGCCTGTGGCGACGTCATTGATTTCAGGGTTGAATGTTCGGAGGACGGCAGCCTCCAAGTCGGCTTCGACTGTTCGGGCTGTGGTGCCCTGACCGCTGCGGCCAGCGCCGCGACCTCACTCGCGTGGGGGCGGGATCTGCTCGGCGCGGCCCGCGTGTCGACGGAGCTGATCGCAGACGAGCTCGGTGGGCTACCCGAGTCGAAGGTCCACGCTGCGGAGCTGGCCTGCGATGCCCTCCACCGTGCCCTCGGGAGTGCGGCCCGCACGGCTTCGCTGCAGCCACGACAGGGAAGGAATCTCGTCGCGATGAGCGGGGGAGTCGACAGCTCCCTCGTTGCCGCCCTTTCCTCCGAGAGTGGCGAGGCGGTCGGGGTGACGCTCGAACTCTGGCGCGACGAGCGCACCGACGCGGCCGCTTCCTGCTGTTCCCACGTTGCCGTCAGGCGCGCTCGATCGCTTGCCCACTCGATCGGGATCCCACACCTGACACTCGACCTCAGGGATGAGTTTCGGGCAGGAGTCGTCGATCCGTGGCTCGATGCCCATTCGGCCGG
>JBAXRO010000044.1:0-15896 GCA_037131165.1 Actinomycetes bacterium
GGAGCACCCGTTCTTCGTCGCCAGCCAGTACCACCCGGAGTTCAAGTCGCGTCCCGACAGACCCGCGCCCCTCTTCCGGGGCTTCGTTGGGGCCGCATTCGCTCGTGCGAGCGAACGTGGCCAGCCGGCCGGTGACGGCCTTGCGGCCGGCAGCGGCAGTCACGCATGAGTCTCGGCTCACCGATCGACCCCGGAGATCTGTTCGAGGAGCTTTGTTCGATCCCCTCACCCTCGCTCGGGGAGGCCGCTGTTGGGAGGACCGTATGTGGCCTGCTCGACCAGATTGGGATCCCATGGGAGACTGATGGTGCAGCAGCGAAGCTCGGAGGCGATCAGGACAACATCCATGCCGTCCTGCCTGGCGCCGATGGTGCAACCGAGGGTGGCATCCTGCTTGCCGCTCATCTCGACACCGTCCCGCCGGGTGACTCGCTGCGTCCGATTCTCGACGGCGGTGTCTGGCGTAATGCCGGCGATGGAATCCTCGGTGCCGACAACAAGGCGGCGGTGACCGCAGTCGTCTGCGCGGCCGCTGCATGGGCTTCCGTCAGACCCAAAGTCCCGGTCGAGATCCTCTTTACGGTGGCCGAGGAGATCGGGCTCCTCGGGGCGCACGCCTTCCCGCTCGACCGCTTGAGCAGCAGGCTGGCATTCGTCTTCGACCATCCGTCCCCTTTGGGGACATTCGTCGAGGTTTCGCCGGGACACACCAGGGTCGCGGTTGGGATTCGCGGGCGCACGGCGCATGCCGGCGTCAGGCCCGAGGAAGGTGCAAACGCGATCCGTGCTGCGGCCAAGGCGATCGCCGCCATTCCCAACGGGCGCCTCAGCGAGAGCTCGACGGCAAACGTCGGCTTGATCAGTGGCGGTACGGCAGGCAATGTCGTTCCCGCCAACTGCGAGTTCGAGTTCGAGATCCGCAGTGCCGAGGAAGGGGATGCGGCGAGCATCCTGCTCGAGGCGACCGATGCGACCCAGGCTGCCGCCGACTCGGAGGGTTGCTCGGCCGACCTCGGGGTAAGCCGCAGCTTCAGCGGCTACCGGCACTCCGATTCCCACCCTGCGCTCAAGGTCGGCAGTGCGGCGCTCGAGTCGCTTGGCCTCGAGCCGCTGGGAGTGGCAAGCGGTGGCGGTTCCGATGGGAACGTGTTCGAGGCCGCGGGGATCCCGACCCTGAACTTCGGGGACGGCTCGATCGACACCCATACCCCTGATGAGCGAATCTCCGACTCCGACCTGCGTCGGCTCGTGGAGCTCACCCTCGCGTTGCCGGAACTGGCCTGAACGGCTCCCTGCAGCGGCAGGGGGCAGGAGGCTCCCCGTAGAACCCGTCGGAGGTGAATGCAGCCTCCAGCACCGACCTGCTGCTCGACTTCCTCGGTTCTCTGGAACTCGAGCGAGGCCTCGCGCGCAACACCCTCGAGGCGTACCAGACCGACCTCAGGCAGCTGTCCGTTCATCTCGAGGCCGCGGGGAGCGATCTGATCGGTGCGTCCCGCGCGGATCTCGCATCATGGCTCGACTCGCTGGCAGCCTCCGGAGTGTCCAACGCGACCCTGAGGCGGAAGGTCGCCTGCCTGCGAACCTGGTATCGGTGGCTTCGCAGGGAGGAGTTGATCGAGGATGACCCGACAGCGGAGCTGCGCTCACCCGGTCGAGACAGGCGGCTGCCCAAGGTGCTGACCCGCGGCGAGGTCGCACGGCTGATGGAGGCTCCATCGGGGACCGAGCCCGCTGCCTTGCGGGACAGGGCCATCCTCGAGACGATGTACGCCTGCGGCCTGCGTTCGACGGAGACCGTCGAACTCGAACTCTCGAAGGTCGACCTCGAAGCGCGCATGTTGAGGGTCGTTGGCAAGGGGGGCAAGGAGCGGATGGTCCCGCTCGGGACTCCCGCCGTTGCCGCGATCGCTGTCTGGCTCGAACGGGGACGACCAAAGCTTGTAGGCATTCGTGAGGAGCGGCGCTTGTTTGTCAACCTGCGCGGTGGATCAATGACCCGGCAGGGTCTCTACGGGATCGTCCGCCGTCACGCCGCCACAGCCGGGCTCTCGGGCCGGATGACACCTCACACTCTGCGACACAGCTTCGCCACTCACATGTTGAGCGGTGGCTGCGACCTTCGTGCACTCCAAGAGATGCTCGGTCATGCCGATGCGGCAACGACCCAGCTCTATACGCACCTCACTGTCGACGACCTCAGAGAGAGCTACTTCGAGGCCCATCCACGATCGCGCACCTGACCCGGGGGCCGGCTGCGAGACTGCGGGCCATGCCGGAGTTGCCAGAGGTGGAGACCGTCCGTCGGAAACTGGCCGGACGCCTCGAGGGTCGGGTTGTCACCGAAGCGGTGGTGAGCGATGAACGCTGGTGCGAGCCGATGACGGCAGCGATGCTCGAGAGCGGGGTGGAGGGGAGCCGGATCGAATCGACCGGCCGCCGTGGGAAGTACTTGATCTGGAACCTCAGCGGGGGCCGCGCGCTGGTGATGCACCTGCGGATGACCGGCACTCTGCTTTACGACCCGGTCCCGGACGGGAAGTACGTGAGGGTCGAGTTCGGCCTCGACGACGGCCACAGGATCGCGTTCAGCGATCCGAGGAGGTTCGGGACGGCGCTGCTGCTCGATTCAGACGGGCTGGATGCCTACTTCGCCGTGAGACTTGGCCTCGAGCCGTTCGACAGCGAGTTCGACGCGGACCACCTCTTCGGGCTGATGCGTGGCCGAAACGCCCCGATCAAGTCGTTCCTGCTTGACCAGCGCCGGATAGCTGGGATCGGGAACATCTACGCCGACGAGGCGCTGTTTCGGGCGGGTGTCCATCCTTTGCGCCGTCCCGCGGAGCTCAACAGGCGACAGGCCGCTCGGTTGCGGGACGGGATCGTCGATGCGCTCGCTGCCGGGATCGAAGCGGGCGGCGCCACGATCGACGACTTTCGCGATCCGGACGGCGCCTGGGGCGCCTACCAGTCGGAGTTCCTCGTCCACAGGCGCGAAGGCCAGGAGTGCCCTGACTGCGGCCGGGAGATCCGGAGAATGGTGATCGGTGGGCGCTCGACCTACTGCTGTGAGGCCTGCCAGCCGCGCCCGAGACGCCCCCGCAGCTGAGGGCGGTTGGCTGCTGAATGGAGGGGCCGCATGCGCCCTCCGCGACGGAGGATGTGCCCGACGGGCCGGCTTCTGCCCTGAAGCGGGGCGGTGGCGGGGCCTCAGCGGTCGAGCAGCCCTGCGAGGCGACCGTTCGCGTCGGCGGCCTCGAGTTCCGTCCAGCCGCCGAGGGTCTCGCCGTCGATCACGATCTGCGGGAAGGTCATCAGGCCGGTCTTGGCAGCGAGTTCGGCTCGACCGTCCGGGTCGCGGCCAAGGTTGATCTCCTCGTAGTCGACCTCTCTCGCTGCGAGCAGGGCCTTGGCCCGCGAGCAGTAGGGACAGGGTTCGGTCGTGTAGACGATCACTTCAGCCACGGCGTCAGGTTAGCGGCCGATGTCGGCTCTACCTTGACTGGTGACATGGCGGATGCGAGGACGTTCAAGACGGAAGCGATCGTGCTGCGGTCGATCCGCTACGGGGAGGCTGACAGGATCCTCCATCTGTACACCCCGGACCACGGCAAGGTCGGCGCCATCGCCAAGGGAGCAAGGCGGACCAAGAGTAAGTTCGGCGCGCGTCTGGAGCCGTTCATGAGGGTCAGGGTCGTGCTCAGGGTCGGCCGAGGCGACCTCCACTCCGTGAGCGGCGTCGAGACTGTCGCCCAGTACGCGAGGCTCCGGGAGAGCGCTGCGGGCCTCGACTGGGCCGCGCGCTGCTGCGACTCGGTTTCACGGATCCTCGACGGGCCGGATCCGCACCCGCTTGCCTACAACCTGCTTGCCAACTCGCTGGCCGCAGCCGACAGCGACCCGGACCTCCCCGGCAAGAGTGCCCAGATCTCCTTCAGGTTGAAGCTGCTTATCGCAGCCGGCCTGCAGCCCTGTCTCGACTCCTGTGCCTCCTGTGGCGCCGAAGGGCCGCTCTCCGCATTCTCCGGGGCTGCCGGAGGCACTGTCTGCCCCGACTGCGAGGCCACCGGTTTCGCGCTCGGAGCGAGCGCCCTCAATTGGCTTGTCGACGCCGTCGGAACGTCGGTCTCCAACGCTCCGCAAGGCAGCGATGTCGATCTCAGGTTGGCTGAGCGTTGCGTCTCGGAGACCGTCGAACACCACGCGAACATCCGACTGCGCCCGGCCGCGGCACGGTAGCCTCCGGATCGATGGGAACGAAGGACCCAAGCGGCGCCGCTCACCCCCGGGGGGAGGTGGCCGACGCCTTCGCCGAACGGGTGAAGGCCAATGAGGAAAGGGTGCTGAGCCCCCTTGCCGTCCGCTCGTATCCCGACCTCAGGGACCGAACCGAGACCGGCTGCGGGTTGCGGACCCCTTTCCAGCGGGACAGGGACAGGATCGTCCACAGCAAGGCGTTCCGACGGCTCAAACACAAGACCCAGGTCTTCGTGGCTCCGCTCGGCGATCACTACAGGACGCGGCTGACCCACACCCTCGAGGTAACCCAGATATCGAGGACGGTGGCCCGCGCACTGCGACTCAACGAGGACCTGACCGAAGCGATCGGCCTTGGGCACGACCTGGGCCACTCGCCCTTCGGCCACACGGGGGAGGAAGCACTCGACCGTTGCCTGAGCGAACGCTGGGGCGGGCACTTCCGACACTACGAGCACTCGCTGCGCATCGTCGAACGGCTGGAGCGCGATGGACGCGGACTCAACCTGACCGAGCAGGTGCGCGACGGGATCGCACACCACTCCGGAAGGGCCGCGATGCCGGCAACCCTCGAAGGGCGGATCGTGCGGATCGTCGATCGGGTCGCCTATCTCAATCACGACATCGACGATGCATTGCGCGCGGGTGTGATCACGGCTGGTGACGTCCCGGTGGAGGCGATGGAGGTGCTCGGTCCGAGCGGAGGTGAGCGGATTGATGCACTCGTCCACGATCTCGTCGAGAACAGCGAGGTCGCAGGTGACATCGTCCAGGGAGATGAGCTGGGTGGAGCGATGCACCGGCTTCGCGAATTCATGTTCGAGCGTGTGTACCTCGGACCGGAGGCAAGGCGCGAGCACGCCCGCATCGAAACGGTGATCGGCACCCTGTTCAACTGGTACAGCGAGGACCCGAGCCGGATCCCGGACGGGGTGTCCCCGGATGACGCCACCGAAGCGGAGCGGGTGACCGACTGGATCGCAGGGATGACTGACCGTTTCTGCATCCGAGCCTTCGAGGACGTAGCCATGCCCGAAGCGTTCGCGCCGTGAGCCGGTTCACGGACGACGACCGCGAGCGAGTTCGCGATGCGGTGGACATGGTCGCGCTCGTCGAGACGCGAACCCAGCTGAAGCGTTCCGGGGCGAACTCGTTCTTCGGCCGCTGCCCGTTCCACGAGGAGCGCAGCCCGTCCTTCCACGTCCGACCGGTCGAGAAGCACTACCACTGCTTCGGCTGTCAGGTCTCCGGAGACCCTTTCAAGTTCGTGATGGAGATGGAGGGCCTCTCCTTTCCGGAGGCGATCGAGTCGCTCGCCGATCGCTTCGGGGTGAAGGTCGAGCCGCAGGCCGAGGACCCGGAGGCGGTCGAGCGTCGCAAGCGCCGCGAGCGGCTGCTCGAACTGCTCGAACGCACGACGGCCTTCTACGAGCGGGTCCTTGCGGACGCCAGTGAGGC
The DNA here is from genome assembly GCA_037131165.1 of Actinomycetes bacterium. Lineage (GTDB taxonomy): Bacteria > Actinomycetota > Thermoleophilia > Solirubrobacterales > Solirubrobacteraceae > WLNJ01. The sequence goes on from JBAXRO010000044.1 coordinate 5,716, forward strand.
CGCTGCGGCCCGGAAGCTCTTGGCCGACAGGGGAATCGAACAGGAGACACTCGCCCGGTTCCGTGTCGGCTACTCGCCAAGTGCCTGGGACAGGGTCTTGCTGGCCTCGCGTGAGGCTGGATTCACGGAGGAGGAGTTGCTCGCAGCCGGCCTCGTCCGGAAGGCGCAGGGCAAGGAGCAGCTGTTCGATCGCTTTCGAGGCCGGATCATGTTCCCCCTCGCCGACTCTCGCGGTCGTGTGATCGGTTTCGGCGCGAGGGCCATGCGCGACGGTCAGGGGCCGAAGTACCTCAACAGCGCCGAAGGTGAGATCTACCACAAGGGGAGCCAGCTCTACGGACTCCATTTGGCGAGGCCGGAGGCCGCCCGGAGCGGGTCGATAGTCCTCGTCGAGGGTTACGTAGACGCGCTGGCGATGAGCCAGGCCGGAGTTGAGAACGTCGTCGCTCTGATGGGAACCGCGCTGACGGAGGAGCAGGCGGCACAGCTCGAGCGGACGGCCCGGACGCTCCTGCTGGCGCTTGACGCCGACAAGGCCGGCCAGAAGGCCATGCTGAGGTCCGGCGAGATAACGGCAGGCAAGGCGCTCGAGCTCAGGGTCGTCCCGATGCCGCCTGGAAAGGACCCGGGCGATCTCCTGCTCGAGGAGGGCGCCGACCGACTTCGCTCGCGGGTTTCGGCCTCGGAGCCTTTCGTCGCATTCAGGGTCGGGGCTGTCCTCTCGTCCGCGGACCTCTCCAACGCCGAGGGCAAGGACAGGGCGCTGGCGCAACTGCGGCCGATCCTCTCGGCCGAACGACCGAGTGTGCTGCGGGAGGAACTGCTCCAGCGCATCGCAGGCCAGCTCGACCTCTCGGGCGAACTGGTCGCGACGATCGTGCAGCCGGGAGCCGGCAGCTCGGGCAGTTCGGTGACTGCGAGCAGATCACCCGGCCCGGCCCCAACCAGTTCCGGCGTCCTGAAGCCCGCAGATCGGCTCTCGCAGGTCGAGCGTGGCTTCCTCGCGCTGTGCGTCGCCCTCCCCGAGAGGGGGAGGGATGCGCTCAACAGCATCGACCCTGAGGAGTGGTTCACAGGTGCGCCTGAGCGCAGGGCCGCGGCGCACCTTGCCTCCTCGCTCCCCGACCCGATCGGCGGCCTCGGTTCCAGCGAGGATTCGGATCTGGCTTCGCTGATGGCCGGCCTGATGTCGCGTGCTTCGGAGATGGAGCCGAGCGAGGCGGCTTTCGACCTCGAGTTCCAACAGCTCGACCTCAGACGGCACGACCGGCTGATCGAGCGGTCGCGCCGCAACGACCCCGGCCTCGGCTCAGAGCTGGCGGTGGAGCGCGAGCGAATCCGGCAACGGATCGACAGCGCGGCCGAGCGACTCGAGGATGAGGCCGATCAGAAGGGCATTCGCTGACGCGAACTGCTGCCGCACCGCCAAGTCTCTCCGACCGCTAGTCTGAGCCGCTCATTCCGGGGTAGCTCAATGGCAGAGCATTCGACTGTTAATCGAAGGGTTGTGGGTTCGAGTCCCACCCCCGGAGCTTCGAACCGATTCGGACCGGTTGGTACAGGCCCGTCAGCTCACGGAGTTGGCGGGCCTCATGTCCTTCAGGTGCCGAGGGTTCGGTCAGGCGAGGATCAGCCTTGCGGCGGCAATCGAGCCGTCGTGCTCGGTCGCCCAGGCCGAAACGGCGCCGGCGCGTGCCGACATCCCTCCGTCCCCGAGGGCTCGCTCGACCGAGAGGGAGAGGGTCGCGGGGGAGAGGAGTCTTCGCGGCAGCCGAACGCCGAGGCCTGTCTCGTCGATCCGGGCGGCATTCTCGAACTGGTCGCCGGAGAAGGGCACTATGACCGGAATCGCTCCTGCCTCCAGCGTCCGAGCCACCGTCCCGTGCCCGCCGTGACTGATGACGGCAGAGCAGTGGGGGATGGTCTTCGAGTAGGACAGCCACTCGACGAGGTTGGTGTTCGCAGGCACGGCCACTTCGCCAGTGAGGGGCCGACGGTTCCAAGTCGCGATCACCCTCAGATCGGGACCCCCGAGGCCGGCGAGGGCGGCGCGCAGCAGGTCATGGCCCAGATCCTGGGCGGTCGACGGCGCAACGAGGATGAGTGGGCCGTCGCCGCTGGGCAGCTGCACCTCTGGGAACTCCGGCTCCCAGAACAGAGGACCGGTGACCCGGAAGTGGTCCGGACGCGGTCGGCTGGCCTCGAGCTGCGGGTAGGTGCCGATCAGGACGAGGTCCTCGGAGAGAGTCCCGTTGATCCTGCCCCTGGGAGACAGTCCTACCCGCCGCCGAAGCTCGTCGTACTCGTCGCGACCCCTCGCGAGGCCGCGCTCGACCGGTCGGCCGAGCGCTCGCCACAGCGACTTCCCGGCAGGCGTGCGCGGCATCCGGGCTCCCAGCCCGAACGGAGGAGTTCCCGTCGGCGTGACCGGATTCAGATGGGGAACGAGGGTCACCACCGGAAGCCCCTCGAGTTCGGCCGAAAGGGCGGGGGCCAGGGTCAGAATGTCGTGAACTACGACATCGGCGCCGGAACTCGCAACAGCGGGCCGAGTCGTCTCCATCGCCTGGGCGACGGCCTCGTACGGCTGGAGGTGCCGGCCGAGCGTCGGGAACACCGGGAACTCCGGAGCGGGAACGAACTCGGCTCCGGTGGCCAGCACGGCATCGCGCCACGGCTCAGCCGTTTCCACCACGACTCCCGCGCCCATCGAACGCAGGGCCCGCGCCAGCGAAATCGCTGGGAAGGCATGACCGGGATCGCCGAACGCCCCGATGAACACCCGCCGGGCGGCGGCCACGATTCAGATTTGGTCGCGCAGCTCGGCCACGGCGCGCATCTGCTCGAGGCGCGCCTGCGGCTCGAATGCCATCGGGGTGATGTTCAGTGACGTCACCCCGGCTGCATCGAATGCGCGCATCCTCTCGAGGACGCGGTCCTTCGGCCCGCAGAGGCTGACCATGTCGATCAGCTCGGCTGGAAGAGCTGCTGCTGCCTCCTCCTTCTTGCCGTCGAGGTACAGATCCTGCACGCGCTTGGCGTCATCCCCGAAGCCGTAGCTCGTGACGAGCGTGTTGTAGAAGTTCTTGTCGCGCGATCCCATGCCGCCGACGTACAGCGCCATGATCGGGCGCATCGCGTCGCGGGCAGCATCAGCGTCATCGGTGATCAGGACGCTGATGTTCGCTGTGACGTCGAACCCGTCGAGCGGCTCGGTCCGCTTGGCGAATCCCTCGTCGAGCGAGCTACGGAAGATCCCGAAGTGCTCGGGAGCGAGGAACATCGGCATCCAGCCGTCGGCGACCTCGGCGGACAGGGCGGTGTTCTTCGGCCCGATGGCAGCGAGGTAGACGGGGATCCGCTCTTGGACAGGAGCGATCGTGAGCTTCAGCGCCTTCCCGGGTCCGTCGGGCAGTGGCAGGTCGATCGACTCGCCGTGGAACTCGACCCTCTCACGCCGCAGCGCCATTCGTACGACCTCGATGTATTCGCGGGTTCGCATCAGCTGACGCGCGAACCGCACTCCATGCCATCCCTCGCTGACTTGCGGTCCCGACGGACCAAGCCCGAGGCGGAAGCGCCCGCCGGAGATCTGGTCGAGCGTTGCTGCCGTCATCGCGGTCATGGCGGGGGTCCGTGCCGGCATCTGGAAGATCGCCGAGCCCAAGCCGATCTTCGTCGTGTGTGCCGCCAGCCAGGCGAGGACGGTGGCCGCGTCCGAGCCATAGGCCTCAGCCGCCCAGACACACGAGTAGTCGAGCCTTTCGGCCTCCGTAACGAGCATCTTCTGGTCCTCGGCGGTCAGGCCGAGTCCCCAGTAACCGATGTTGAGTCCGAGGTCCATTGTCTGTGCCTGTCTTTCTATTTGGGATGCGTTCGGGGTGTGGGCGAGGGTTCGGGAGGGCGAGGACTCAGAGAGTCTCACCCGGGCGGATGAACATCACCTCGGGCACGATGCATGCCCTTGACTGGCGAAGCAGCATGCGGACAGCCTCGGCGATGTCCGACGGGCGCATCATCTCCTCGGCCTTGACCCCCATGTCGACCGCGAACTCGGTCATCGGCGTCTCGACGAACGCGGGGCACAGGGCGGTCGACTTGATCCCCTCCGCGCCCAGCTCCTTGTTCATCGCCTCGGTGAAGCCCACGACGGCGGCCTTGGTGGCCGAGTAGACCGACAGCCAACCCTGGCCGTGCTTGCCGCTGATCGAGGACGTATTCACGACGAGAGCGCTGCCGTGTTCGGCGGCCGCCTCGCGGAGCAAACCAACCCCCTCGCGGTAGCCGACGACGATCGCCTTGAAGTTGACGTCCATCTGCATGTCGATGCCCTTGCCGGTGATGTCGGCGACCGGCGTTCCCAGCCCCACTCCGGCGTTGTTGACGAGGACGTCCAGACGGCCACGCGCCTCCCGGTGGGACTCGAAGAGCGCGACGATGTCCTCTTCCGACTGCATGTTGGCGGGAACTACGTGGACGTCGTACCCGGCATCGCGCAACTCGGCCGCGGCCCGCTCAAGCTTGTCGGGCCGACGGGCCGAAACGGTCAGGGCGAATCCCTCCTCGCCAAGTAGGTGGGCGATGGCGAGCCCGATTCCGCTGGAGGCTCCGGTGATCAAGGCGGCTTTCTGGGACATGGTTCCTCCGGTTCTGGTTTGGCAAGCGGACGGTCGCTGTGACCTCGACGCGTAATCCAATCATTCGCGAGACAATCGCGGAGCCCCGGTAGCTCAGCGGTTAGAGCGACGGACTCATAATCCGGAGTGCGCCGGTTCGAATCCGGCCCGGGGCACTGTCGCACCGCTCCAGTTCCCCGGCCCGGATTCGCCCGACTGGGTGCGCACGCCTGCGGCGAGCGCAGCGGCCCGGGGCACTGTCGGCTCGCTTGGCGTGGTGGGGGGACGGTTGCGAACAGGTCCAGCGGACGCTCGCCCTCCATCCTGTCGGGCGAGCCGAGTGTCCGCTTGGACCTCTCGCACCGTCCGCTGCCCACGGGAGTCGGGCGCCGCAGATAACGGCGTCGGGGCGTGGCCGACGCCGGTCAGATGGTGAAGGGGAGCGTGTCGGCGATGTCGGCGAGGCGGGGAGCCTTGCGATCGCGGTCCGACACCACCAGCTCAAATCCGTCTGGCCATTCGATCCCGACATCGGGGTCGTCGAACGCGATCCCTGCCTCGGTGGCGGGGTCGTAGTAGTTCGAGCAGCGGTAGGTGAAGTCGGCTGTCTCCGAGGTGACGCAGAAGCCATGGGCGAAGCCGACCGGGACGAACAGCTGGCGCATGTTCTCGTCGCTCAACTCGAACGCTTCCCATTCACCGAAGGTCGGCGAGCCGGCCCGCAGGTCGACTGCCACGTCGAGGACCGAGCCGCGGGCGCACCTGACGAGCTTCGCCTGGCCCGGACTGGTCTGGAAGTGCATGCCGCGCAGCGTGCCCAGCCTCGAGCGCGAGTGGTTGTCCTGGACGAACGAGACGTCGACGCCGGCCGCTGGCCACGAGTCGGCCCGCCACGTCTCGGCGAAGAAGCCTCGTTCGTCGCGGTGGACTTGGGGCTCGAGCAGAACGAGGCCATCGAGTCGGGTCGGTACGGAATCCATCAGAGCGAAGGCTAACGCGGATCGGGGAAGGAGGTTTCCGGTACCCGTCGAAATCCCCTGACCATGCCCGAAACAAAAGAATCTCCCACCAAGATCCGCAGTCTGTCCGGCTTCATCGCGGACCAGATCGATCAACTCTCCCGTTCCCAGCGCGACGTCGCCCAGTACATCGTCGACCACCTCGACGAGGCCGCCTTCTCAACGGCTGAGGAGCTCGCACGGAGGGCCAACACATCGTCCAGCACGGTTGTGAGGTTCTCACAGGCGCTCGGCTTCGATGGCTTCCCCGAGCTGCAGACGGCTGCACGGGAGGAGTACAGGCGGCGCCCGTCGGAGAAGGGCGGAAGCGAAGGAGGAGGGCCGCTGTTCGATCTGGACCAGTCACCGTCCGAGGCATCGATCGTCGCCGACCACAGCAACATCTCCGAGACCGCGATCAAGATCGACCGCGAGGCTCTGCAGGACGCAGTCGATGCGATCTCCTCAGCGGAGAAGGTGGTTGTCGTCGGAATCGACCAGATGGCCTTCTTCGCTTCGTACTTCCGTCACCTGTTGTTGTTGCTCGACCTCAGGGCCGACGTCATCTCCGGCACCTCCCAGGAAGCCCTGAGTCGGATCGCCCGGATCGACTCCGACACCCTGGTGATCGCACTGTCTGCTGGTCGCGCACATCCGCTCGTGAGCAGGACGCTCAAGCTCGCCGGCCACAGGGGCGCCAAGACGATGGCGATAAGCGACGCAACCCTCTCGGACATCGGCAAGATGTGCGACCACAAGCTCTGGTGGTCATCCAGCAGTCCCGCTTACGTCCGCTCGCACGTCGCACTCCTCTCGCTGATCCAGGCTCTCGCACAGGGCGTCTACAGCGAGGACAGCGACCGATTCGACGATCGAATCAAGGCCTACCGGCTCAAGTAGACGGCCGATAGGACTTGGGTCGATTCGGTTTTGGACCGAATGAACCCGACGTCCGTAGGTAGACTGATGCAGATGCGAGACGAAAGCACTTTCCGCGTAAAGGTCGGTCTGGCCGAGATGCTTGCCGGTGGAGTGATCATGGATGTGGTCGACGCCGAGCAGGCCAAGATCGCTGAGGACGCCGGCGCCTGCGCCGTCATGGCCTTGGAGCGCGTCCCCGCCGACATCCGCCGTGACGGCGGGGTCGCGAGGATGAGCGACCCTTTGATGATCCGAGGGATCCAAGAGGCGGTAACCATCCCGGTGATGGCGAAAGTCAGGATTGGTCACTTCGCCGAGGCGCAAGTGCTCGAGTCGCTCGAAGTCGATTTCATCGATGAGTCTGAGGTTCTGACGCCGGCTGACGAGGCGCACCACATCGACAAGTGGCAGTTCAAAGCCCCGTTCGTCTGTGGCGCCACCAATCTCGGTGAGGCACTTCGCCGGATCGGCGAGGGCGCCGTCATGATCCGCTCCAAGGGCGAGGCCGGCACGGGCGACATCGTCGAGGCTGTCAGGCACCTCCGCACGATCCACGGCGAGATCCGCAGGCTCGGGACGCTCGATGAGATGGAGCTTGCCACTGCGGCGAAGAACATCGCCGCTCCTGCCGAACTGGTCAGGCAGGTTGCTCGCGAGGGCCGACTGCCCGTTCCGCTTTTCTGCGCCGGCGGGATCGCCACACCGGCAGATGCTTCGCTCGTGATGCAGCTCGGGGCGGAAGCAGTGTTCGTCGGCTCCGGCATCTTCAAGAGCTCAGACCCTGCCCCGCGGGCAAAGGCAATCGTCGAGGCGACCACGAATTACCGCGATCCTTCAGCTGTAGCCAAGGCCTCCGAAGGGCTGGGCGACGCGATGACGTCGATCGAGACGTCGAAGCTCGAGGACGCAGAGCTCCTCTCCAACCGCGGCTGGTGACCGACCTGCGGGTCGGTGTTCTTGCACTCCAGGGCGACTTCGCCCTTCACGCCCGGCTCGTGACCGCTCTGGGTCATTCAGTGTCGGAGGTAAGGACCCCTGTCGACATGAGGGGAATTGACGCACTGATCCTCCCGGGAGGCGAGTCGACCACCATCTCCATGGGCATCGAGCGCGAGGGGCTCGCCGAGCCGATCCGCGCAATGCATTCCGCCGGCGCGCCGATCTTCGGGACGTGCGCCGGCATGGTCCTGCTGGGCCGCGGCCACCTCGGCTTGATCGATGCCGCTGTCGAGCGCAACGCGTTCGGTCGCCAGGTTCATTCTTTCGAGGCCGACCTGGTCGTCTCGGGGGTGGCCGGCGATCCGATCAGAGCACTGTTCATCAGGGCACCTGCCGTCACTGATCTGGGGCCCGGGGTCCAAGTGCTCGCCGAGGTGGATGGACGCCCGGTTGCGATTCGAGAGGGCAACGTGACCGCGATCTCGTTCCACCCGGAGCTGATCGGCGAGGGAAGGCTTCACTCACTCGCACTTGGCGAATCGGCGCCCACCGACGACGCGCCAGCCGCGGCTCAGTCCTTGTCCTGAGAGCGCCCGGCTCGCTGGCGCGACCAAGAGCTGCGGACTCGCTCGAAGCTCGACCAGTCGATCGCCGGGCGTTCACCCCCTCCGCCTCCAGGCAGATCGGGGCGTCGTCGATCGCTTCCTCCTCCGCCTCCGCCGCCCTCGTCATCTCCATCCACGATGGCGCGGCCCATCCATGCGCCGAGGCACATCCCCTCGGACGCAGCCACCAAGGTCAAGGCGCCGGCGAGGTTGCGGTGGGCGAGGAGGAGGCCGGCGGCTGCTGCGTACAGGACCACGCTGGCCCCCAGTATCAGGCCGGTCAAGCCTGGCTTGACCTCTCGCGGCGGCTTCGCTGCCGCGGCCGCGGACACTGACACGGCAATCAGGGCCGCGAGTCCAATCTTCGCGATCAATGGCATCGACAAACGCTTGCTCCCTGCAAGCAGAGTACCGCCGCAGCCCGAGTCCGCAAGTTGTTGGTCTGGCCGGGTCGGCTCCGGTCAGCTGCCACTTGGGGTGAAGCGCACGACTCCCTTGTCGTCCGGAGGCATCTCGATGACTTCGCCTTGGTCGACGAGGAGGTCCATGTGGCCAAAGACCTCTGACAGCGTGAGATAGGCCTGGGCGACGGCCAGCTGCCCCCATAGTTCGAAGGCCAGCTCGAAAGCGGTCTTCGGGCGGTCGGAGATTGCGTCCCTGAGCTTGGCTGCTCGGCGCTCGTGCATCGCGAAGCGGTCATCGATGACCGCCCGGTGATCCCCGAACTCATCCCCGTGGCCTGGGAGTACGAGATCGACCTCGAGCTCGCGTGTCTCCCGCAGGTGCTCGAGGTAGGTCGGAAGCGGCCGCGGTCGCCCGCCATCGGATTCCTCGCCCGGGAGAGGCGCACTGATCAATGGGTTCGAACTGATCCGCTCGAGCAGGTGGTCGGCCGCGACCAGCAGGCGGCCCTCCCTGTCGTGGAGAACGGTGTCCGACGGGCTGTGGCCCGGGCGGTGCATGACCTCCATCCGGCGTCCGCCGATCTCGATCGTCTCGCCGTCGGAGATCGTTCGGTCGGTCTCCACGCTCGCCCCGAAGGCGCGGTACGAGCGGCCGACAGCAGCGAGTGCGGTGATGAGATCGTCGGGGAGTCCGCTCTGGCGCATCAGGCTGGCTGCAACGTCATCGTCGCGCTGGGCTGCCGCCGGCCAGTCGGCGAGCGCCGGGGCTAAACGGTCGAGCATCACGATCTCGGCTCCGGACCGGCGCTTGATGATCGCCGCCAAGCCTGCATGGTCGACGTGCTGGTGGGAGATCAGGACCCGTCCGATGTCGTCGATCTCGTGGCCGCGCGAGAGCAGCGCCTGTTCGAGCCCGTCGAGTGACGTTCCCGAGTTGGGCCCGGTGTCGAGCAGGGTCAGCGGCTCGCCCTCGAACAGGTACGTATTGACCCGGCCAACGATGAAGGGAGTCGGCACGGCGATCCTGTGGATCCCCGCCGCAACCTCTACGGCGTTGGTGCTCCCCGTCAACTCCCCGCCCTGATCAGAGCCAGGGTCGCGTCACGCTTGCGTTCCATGTCCTCGGCAGAGACGAGCGATTCGAGGCATAGCCTCAGCAGCGGCTCAGTGTTGGACGAGCGGACGCTGAAGTGCCAGTCCGGGTAGTCCACCGTGATTCCGTCGAGCTGCCCGATCTCGGCGTCAGGGTGCTCGGCCAGGATGGCGTCGATCCGGCCCTGGGGGTCGGAAACCTCGGAGTTGACTTCGCCTGAGATGAAGTAGCGAGACCGGAACGGCTGGAGCAGCTCGGACATGGTCTTGCCAGTGCGCGAGAGCAGCTCGAGGATCAGCAGCGCGGGCAGGGTGCCGCTGTCGGCGCACCAGAAGTCCCTGAAGTAGTAATGGCCCGAGACCTCGCCGCCGAAGACGGCCTCTGGCAGCTCGCGCATGCGGGCTTTGAAGAACGCGTGCCCGACTCGGTTCACAACCGCCGCGCCTCCGTTGGCCTCGACCGTGTCGGTAACGGCACGGCTTGCGCGGACGTCGTAGAGGATCGTGGCGCCCGGGTTGCGTGCGAGCACGGCTTCGGCCAGCAGCGCTGTCAGGAAGTCCCCGTCAACGAATCCGCCTTGCTCGTCGATGAAGAAGCAGCGGTCG
>JBAXRO010000045.1:0-15858 GCA_037131165.1 Actinomycetes bacterium
CTTCCACTTCTTGTTGTAAGTCTCGGGCTCGGCGAGCTGGACAAGGTGCCCGACTGCCCAGGTGATGACGTGTTCCGGGCCCTCGAGGTATCCGGCCTGCTTCTTGAACGGACCCGGGAGGACACGGGCGAGGTCGGTGCCGACCGAGGGCTTCTCGGCCAGGACGACCGTCTTCATCGGGCCATCGTGGGGCTCGCGTTCAGCCACGGGATCCTCCCCGGCGTCGGCTTCCAGTTCTGCGTCGTCTGTCTGTTCGGCGATTTCGTCCATCGGCGCGGCACAGTAGCGGCCATTCAGCGGGAATCAAGTCCGACTCGCTTCATGGAGAGCAGGGACCCGTAGGGTCGGAGGCCCCGGACTTGGCGCGTTGGAGCGCATTCTCGACCAGTCTCGACGGGACAGCGAAGCCACCGCGGGGCCGGCTGCCCTCGGTCCTCCCGTACACGGTTCCGACCACCCGGCCATCGCGATCGACCACGGGCCCGCCGGAGTTACCGGGCCTGACGACTCCCCTCAACGCCTGGACTTGGCGCGAGACGGGACCCTCTCCGTAGGCGTCATCTCCGAGGACAGCGACCGTCCTGCCGATCGTCACCGGGGAGGAGCGGAATCGCCCGTCGAGCGGGAAACCGAGCACAGCGCCCTGGGTTCCGACGTCGGCCTCCGCAGTGCCCAGCGGGGCGAGGTCAAGCCCATCGACGGCAATGACGGCGATGTCATTTCGCCGGTCGAAGACAACGACATCCCCGTCGAGCCCCGGGCCAACCCCGCCTCGTTCGACAAGTGGGCTGCCGTCGCCAGCGACGACGTGGGCATTGGTCACGACGAGGCCTGACGCTCCCACCCAGCCCGACCCCTCCAAGGCGAGGCCGCAGCTCCAGGCTCGGACGCGGACCACCGAACCTCCCGCCCCACTGCCGACGGCGTCGCCCGACGGCTCGGAGAGGAACGCCGGCGAGGGACCGCCGACGACCGGCAGCGGGTCGAAGCGGGCGATCACCCCGAGCACCTCGTCGGCAGGCGGCAGGATCGAGCCGAGCGCCCTCAAGAACGAGGACTTCCGCAACTCCCTCGTGACCGCCGGAGAGGCGGGAAGCTGGATCGTGACCAGCATCGCGAGCCAGACCACGGCCGCGCCGATGACCGCACCGAGCAACGCGCCCAAACAGCGGTCTGCGGTCCCCAACAGGGGCAGCGGAAGTGCCGCCTTGATGCCCGCGCCGACCCGCTCGAGCAGCAGCGCCAGGAAGATGCCGCCGACCACCGCGCCAAGCAGGGTCAGGGGCGGCGCGAAGGGTGATCGCTCTCCGTCAGGGAGCAGTTGGGGCGCTACCCGGGCGGCAATCAGCGCCCCGGCGACGAACCCGATGAGCGACAGCAGCCCGGTCAGGAACCCGCTCCTGACACCCATCCAAGCGAACAGAAGGACCAGAACGATCGCGAGCCAGTCGACTGTCCTCAAGCGTGACTCACCTGCTTCGAGCATACGGACACCGTTGGAGCCGGCGCTGAACGCCACTCAGGGATCTAGTCTGCCCTCGATGCCCCCCTCTGGACAGTCGACGAACGACCTCGCACGCAGGCGCCTGATCGCCGGCGGTTCGGTGCTTGGCGTGCTGCTCTTCGGCGGTCTTCTGGTGACTCAGTGCGGCGGTGGCGGCGGCCAGGCGGCCGCCGAGCGCTATTCCAAGGCGTGGGAGCGGCAGGACTTCAACTCGATGTACGACCAGCTGTCCCCCGACTCGAAGAAGGCCATCACCCGCGAAGCGTTCGTCGACGCCCAACGCCGCGCCCTCTCGACCGCGACCGTCAGGAGCCTCAAGGCCGGCAAGGCAGGAGACTTCAAGGACGGGAACGTGAAGGTCCCGTTCACGGTCGACACCCGCGTCTTCGGCCAGATCAAGCTGGCGGCAGAGATCCCGGTCACGAATGACGACGACGACTCGAAGGTCACCTGGAAGCCGAACCTCACGATGCCCGGGCTGGCCGAGGGCGAATCCCTCACCCGCACGACGACCATGCCGGAGCGAGCCTCGATCCTCGCAGCCGACGGGACCCCGCTGGCCGAAGGACCGGAGCGGACCTCCCCGATCCCGGACGTCGCAGCGGAGATCGCCGGCACCGTCGGGACGCCACAAGCCGGAGCCGGCGATTCGTTGGTGGCGTTCGGCTACCCGCCTGAAACCAAGGTCGGACTGACCGGGCTTGAACGCGTCTTCCAGCAGAGGCTCGCCGGACGACCCGGCGGAACACTCAAGGCGGGCAACCGGGTGCTCGCCAGCTCCCGGCCGGTCGCCACGAGGCCGCTCAAGACGACGATCATCCCGTCCGTCGAGCGGGCGGCCGCCTCGGCGCTCGCCGGGAGGTCGGGTGGAGTCGCAGTCATGAACCCGCGAACGGGCGAGGTTCTCGCGTTGGCGGGCAGCGCTTTCTCGGCGACCAACCCTCCCGGATCGACCTTCAAGATCATCACGCTGGTCGCCGGCCTCGAGGCGGGCGCGACTACCCCGAAGACCGAGTACCCGTTCGAGACCGCGGCGATCCTCGACGGGGTCGACCTGCAGAACGCCGGCGGCGAATCGTGCGGGGGCAACCTCGCTCAGGCGTTCGCGAAGTCGTGCAACTCGGTCTTTGCGCCGCTGGGCGCCAAGGTCGGCTCAGCGCGATTGGTGGCCGCCGCCGAGAAGTTCGGGTTCAACCGGCCAACCCCCGGCATCCCCGGCTCGGCACTGAGCACGATCCCCGCGGCCGATCAGATCAACGGCCCGCTCAACATCGGCTCGACCGCGATCGGCCAGGGCGAGGTGATGGCCTCGGCCCTCGTGATGACGACAGCTGCCGCGGCGATCGCAAACGGAGGATTCCGCGCCCAGCCGACCCTCGTGCCAGTCACCAAGCCGACCGGCTGGCAGGCAACCACCCGCAGGGTCGCGGCACAGGTGACGAGGATGATGCTGGCCGTGGTCCAGTACGGCACAGGCGATTCAGCTGCGATCCCCGGCGTCCAAGTGGCGGGCAAGACCGGCACGGCTGAGCTGGTCGATACGACTGCCCCGGGAGTCGAAGCCGGCAACCCGGCCAACACCGACGCATGGTTCGTCGCCTTTGCTCCGGCCAACAGGCCGAGAGTGGCCGTTGGGGTCGAGCTCGACGGAGCGGGCCATGGCGGTGAGACGGCAGCGCCGGCTGCGCGCGAAGCGATGATCGCCGCCCTCAAGGCGACCCGCTGATCCAGGGGCAGGACCCCGGCTGAAACCAGCCAGAAGGCGACCCGTGGCGCGAAGCACTCGGCTGCCCGGGCCCGGAGGGATCGATCGCCGTGTTACTGCAGACAGGTCCCCGACTCAGGTCGGGGTCGGCGACTGCCTAGAGGTCGAGCGGGATCTCGGCGACGGGCTCTTTGCCGCCGGCCGGATCGAACAGCTCGAGGACGAGCGGACGGTTCTGGTAGATCGAGTTGTCGAGCCGGAACAGCAGCAGGGATCCCTGGCGCACCGGTCCGGTCCCGGAGATCGAGCTTGGGTCCGGGTAGATGAATGTCGGGTCGAGCTGGGCGGTCGGGTTCCAGGCGAGGGTGTTCGTCTCTGTGTCGAGCTTGATCGGATCCCAGGTCGTGCCCTCGGTGTCGATCACGCGGAACTTCGTGACGAGCGGCTGCGGCTTATCGCCGAAGTTCTGGCCACGGACGAACACGGCGAACCACTGCTCGTCGGGAGTGAGCGGCTTCTTGTCCGCTGCGGGGATGCCGACCAGGTAGCTCTTGTCCTCGGGGAGGCTCGGGTTGAGGGTCCGTGAAATCTGGACTTGGTAGGCGACCGTCCCGACATCGACGTATCCGCCCTCGGTCTTGGCCTCGGTGACCTTCTCGTGGCCACCGCAGGCGGATGCCGTCGCGGCGACACCGACGCAGGCTGCTACGAGGACTGTTTTGAGCGGGGCGAACCTCACGGCGCGCAAGTCTACCCTCCGGCCACCGTGGCACGCGTTCCGCGTCCACGATCTTCCTCGAGGATGGTCCGGAGTCGCCTTGAGGCGCGCTTCATCTTGCGCTTCCACCAGCCTGCTCCGCCGACCACTTCCATGATCCGATCCGACGGCTTCGCCGGCACCGTCTCCCACGTCCACTCGACCTTTGTGACTCCCCTGGAGGACTGGCTGAGGCTGATCGTGACCATCGAACGGATCCGGTTGGACTTGCCTCCCCGCCCACGGGCGACGATCCTCCGGGGCCGCTCGACCTCGGCGAAACTGAGATCCGACCAAGAGAAACGGTTCAGCGGTGCCTCGATCCTGAATCTCGCACCGGCCCCGAGTCCGACCGGATTCTCGCGGGTCAGGTGCCAACCGGTCAGGAAGTGATCGGTGAACTCGGGCATGTTGGCGATGTTCGCGAGGTAGTCGAAGACCTCCTCCTGCGGGCGCGCGATGCTCGAAGTGACGGTGACCGGATTCATCGGCGGCGGATTCTAGAGCCGAGCGGGACGGACGAGGCCCGCCGCCGCGCCGGGAACACCGGCCGGAATGCCCACCGAGGTCACTTGGCGCCTGGTGCGTTGCGGATGTGGGGGATCTCCCAGCCTCCGCCGGTTGCCTCAATCAAGCGGCAGAGCCGGTCTCGCAGCCTCGCGTGGGCCTCGGCCGCCTCCGGCCCGGTCCTGCGGTCGCCGTACCGGCCGACGAGGTTGTTCTCCTCGAGCGGATCGGCGCGCAGGTCGTAGAGCTCCTGGTTGGACGGCTCGCGGCCGCTCGGATCGATGTAGATCGCCCACTTCCAACCGTCCTCGATGACGCACCGGACCCGCGTTGGCTGACCCGAGACGTTGCTGATCGCGGTGCCCGCCTGGTGGTCGTCGTAGGTGAACAGCTGTGCGCCGGGAGGAGCCGGGCCGTCGCTGCGGGCAAGGACGGCGTCCGCGTCCCACGCAGCGCGGTCGAGGGCTTCGCCGTCCGGGTCGGCGTTGCGGGCGATTTCCGGAACGAGGTCGAAGCCATCCGAGTGACTCGCGTCGGCACCGGCGAGCGAGGCAAGGGTCGGGAGGATGTCGATCGATCCGGCCGCCGCAGCCGTCGTCCTCGGATTCGGGAACAGCAGCGGGTTCGAGATCACGAGCGGCACCCTCAGCGTCTCCTCGTAGGCGTTGAAGGCCTTCTGCCTGAGTCCACCGTGGGAGAGCCCCATCTCGCCGTGGTCCGCAGTCCGCACGAGCACCGTTCTCGACCTGAGCGAAGCCGGGTCGTCCGGGTCGCCGAGGGCCGAGACGATCCTGCCGATGTGGCGGTCGATGACCGAGTGGAGCTTCGCGTAGAAGTTGACGTAGGCGAGCCTGTCGGCGTCGCTGCGCAGCGGGCCGATGATCGACGCCATCCCGATCGCCATCATCGCGTGGACGAGAGGCTTGCCGGCCAGCGACTCGTCGATCGTCGGCGGCAATGAGACACCGATGTCGGCGATGTCCTCCGGGCCGTAACCGCCGACCTGCCACGAGGTCGGGTAGGCGAGCACGTCGTGCGGGTTGACGAGCGAGATGAACAGGCAGAACGGCTCAGGAGGATTGGCGAGGAACTCGAGGGACTGGCGGGTGTAGTCGTCATCCCAACCGGTGCCGAGCGTTCCGGCGTCGCCGCCGCCGAAGTGCTCGGGGAGGATGTCCTCGCCTGCATCGGGTGGCACCCAGCCGCGCAACCCGTAGTCGGCTTCGATCCTCTCGGAGTCGGCAGGGCCCCAGCCCGCTTCGGGATCGAGCGGCTTCGTCAGGTGCCACTTGCCGCGGAAGCCCACGTGGTAACCGGCCGCTCCGAGCACTGTGCCGAGAGTCGGGATCCCGGGGCGCAGCTCAGGCTCTGCTCCTCCCGTCCAGCCCGGCCGCCAAAGCTGCCTGCGGGCACCGGACATCAGGGCGCGGATCGGCACGTCGTCTCGCCGCCGCGCCTTCGCGGCAGTGGCGACGATCCCCGGAAGGTGCTGGGGATTGGCGGGCGCTCCACCGTGAGTCAGGGTCAGCGGTACGCCGTGCCTGGCGGGCATCTGGCCGGTCAGGAAGGTCGCCCTCACCGGCGAGCACATGGACGTGTTGGCCCGCATCGATTCGAAGGTCAGGCCGGTCCTGGCGATCTCGGCATCCGCAGGGCAAAGCTCACGGAGCCACTGTCCACCGGGCCAGTGCATCGGAGACCGCTGCTGATCGGTCATCAGCACGATCATGTTCGGCTTCTTTGGCGCCGGATTCGCAGTCACGACAAAGAAGCATAGACTCAGCGCCATGGCTCAGACGATCGCCGTCCTCTCACAGAAAGGCGGCACGGGCAAGACGACGACGGTCCGCACCCTCACAGACGCGTTTCGGCGTTCGGGCTTGAGGGTGCTCGCGATCGACCTCGATCCCCAGGGCAACCTCTCCGACTACTTCGACCTCGATCCCGACGCCTCGCCGACGATCGCCGAGGTGCTGATGGGAACGGCGGAGGCGGTCGACTCGATCCACTCCGACGTGATCCCCGCCAACCTCGGGTTGGCCGAGGCGGAACTGGTGCTGGGAGGCAAGATGGGCCGCGAGATGACGCTCCGCAAGGCGTTGCGCGGGGTCGGTGACAGCTACGACATCGTGATGATCGACTGCCCGCCCGCGCTTGGCCTGCTGACCGTCAACGCCCTGGTTGCAGCAGATCAAGCCCTGATCTCGGCTGAAGCGCAGTACTTCGCGATGCAGGGCGTCGAGCAGGCGCTCGAGGTGATCGAGCTTGCGAGGGACGGCCTCAACCCGGACCTCGAGTGGCTCGGGGTGATCCTCAACATCGCCGACCTGAGGACCGTGCACTCGCGCGAGGCGCGCGCGGCCCTGCTCGAACACGTCGGCGACAAGCTGATCGACCCTCCCGTCCGGGCCTCGATCGCCTACGCCGAATCAGCGGAGCGGGCGGCCTCGATCATCGACCACAGGCCCGACCTGGCAGCCGACTACCTGACGATCGCAGCGGAAGTCACGGACAGGCTCGGGTTCAGCGACGCTTCGGCCCAGCTCGAGGCGATGATCCCGAAGGACCCGGCCTAGTCGAGTCCGGGGAGGCCGCCGGCCTCCGCGATCCTCGCTCCCATCGCCTCGGCGAGTGCGATTGCGCCCGACAGCGGCCGCACCATCACTGTGAACCTGCCGACCAGCCCGTCGGAGTCGATGTCGAGCAGGTCGACTCCCTCGACCGTACGGCCGTTCACCTTCGCCGTGAATCGCAGCATGTGACTGGTTCCCTGCTCGATCTCGTCGATGTAGACGAAATCCTCGAAGGTCTGGGACACGTGCCCGAGCAGGGCCGAGACGATCTCGCGTGAGTGGTACGGCTTGAAGGCAACCGGGCTGTGGAACTCGACATCCGGGGCCAAGCAGGCGCGCATCGCATCGAGATCTTTCGTCTCGACAGCTTTCCTGAAGTCCGCTCCGATATTCATGCGACTGCCACCCCGTCGACCGTAGCGCCAATCGACTCGAAGTTCACCGACAGCACCTCGGCCCAGTCGGCCACTTCGGCGGTGAGTCGCTCCTCGACCTCGGCCTTCGCCGAGTCTTCGACCCAGACGAGAACAGCCGATCCCGATCCGGAGATGGTGGCCCCAAGAGCCCCGAGTTCGCGGGCTCGACCCAGCAGGCCCCAGGACTCCGGGTAGAGCGACGCCCTGCGGGGCTGGTGGATCCTGTCGTCGAGGCCGAGTGCCAACAGCTCCAGGTCGCCCGAGGCCAGGCCTGCCCCGAGCAGGGTCGCGAATCCGGCGTTGGCGACCGCGTCCGCGATCGGGACCTCGGCCGGGAGCACGGCGCGGGCGTCCTCGGTGTTGACCCTGCGCTCGGGCGCTACCACGATCGCCGACAGGCCCGGGGGCGGGTCGAGCCTGACCGTGCGGCCGTCGACGTGGATCGCGATGCCCCCGTGCCAAGCCGCCGTCGAGTTGTCGACGACGCCGTCGAGCTCGACGGCAAGCGCGAGAGGATCCGGGCAACCACCTCCCAGGGCGCGGGCTGCCAGCACTCCGGCGAGGACGGCGCAGGCGCTCGAACCGAGGCCCCCGCAGAGCGGGATCGCCGACTCAACCCTGAAGGAATGTCCGTCGGCCGGCATCACCCGTTCGAAGGCCTGGACGAGCAGGTTCGACCGATCCTGCGGCACCGCGATGTTCGCCTCGAGCGAAAAGTCGTCGGACGGCTCGACCGTGAGTTCGAGCCTGAGGTCGATGGCTGCTGCGATCGAGTCGAAGCCGGGACCGAGGTTGGCCGAGGTCGCCGGGACGCTGACCCGGACGCTCATCCCAGGACTGCCTCGCGCAGGGCCTCGAGGTCGACGGAGCAGGGAGTCACCTCGCCGCCCTGAGCGAGGGCGGTATCGGGGTCCTTGAGCCCGTTGCCGGTAAGCACGCAGACGACGTCCTCGGCACCGTCCGGGCCGTGGGTCAGCAGGCCGGCGACGGAGGCCGCGGACGCCGGCTCGCAGAAGATCCCTTCATGCTTGGCGAGCAGGTTGTAGGCCTCGAGGATCTGATCGTCGGTAACGCTGCGCACGGCTCCCCCGGACTCGGCGAAGGCTGTGAGTGCCTCGTCCTTGCGGGCCGGATTGCCGATTCTGATCGCGGTCGCGATCGTCTCCGGCTTGGCAACCGACTCGCCGATCACGAGCGGCGCAGAGCCGGCGGCCTGGAATCCGAACATCCTCGGCGCGGCCCCCATCTCCCGGAACCCCTTCCACCAAGCGGTGACGTTGCCGGCGTTCCCGACCGGGATCGCGAGAGCCGCCAGGTCCGGAAGCTGCTCGTGGATCTCGAAGGCAGCGGTCTTCTGCCCCTCGATCCTGAACGGGTTGACGGAGTTGACGAGCGCCACCGGCGAGGTCTCGACCAGTTCGCGGACGAGGGTCAGGGCGTCGTCGAAGTTGCCGTCGAGGCCGATGACCCTCGCTCCGTGGATCAGCGACTGGGCAAGCTTGCCCTGGGCGATCCGCCCGTCCGGGACGATCACGGCACAGGTGATCCCGGCCCTCGCGGCGTAGGCGGCAGCGCTGGCAGCGGTGTTGCCTGTCGAGGCGCAGATCACTGCGGTGGCCCCCTCGCGGACGGCGGCCGAGACCGCGCAGGTCATGCCCCTGTCCTTGAACGAGCCTGTCGGGTTGAGTCCCTCGAGCTTGAGCCACACGCGGGCGCCGACCCGCTCGCTGACCTCGCAGGCGTAGATCAGCGGCGTGTCGCCCTCGCCGAGCGTGATCACCGGGTCGCCCTCGTCGAACGGCAACCGGTCACGCCAGGTCTCGATCAGGCCGGCGGACCTCAAGTGGTGAACTCCTCCTCGAGGACCCGGATCGCGCGGGGAGCAGCCCGCATCGAGTCAAGGCCGGCGATTGCCTCGAGCGCCTGCGCGAAACGCGGTTCCGAAACCAGGTGGGTGACCATCACGAGCCTCGCGTTGTCGCCGAGGCCGCGCTGGACGACCGAGCGAACGGAGATCCCCTCGTCGCCGAGGGCGGTTGCGACCTGCGAGAGGACGCCAGGCCTGTCCTCGACCTCGAGGTGCAGGTAGAAGGCTGAGCGGTTGTCGGCGACGATCTCGAGCGGCTCGGTGACTGGCGGCACCTCCGAATGGGTACCTGCAGCGATCGCGACGAGGTCGCCGAGCACGGCCGATGCCGTCTGCGGACCGCCGGCTCCGGGCCCCGAAAGGGTGATCTCGGTGATCGCTTCCGACTCGACAGTCACTGCGTTGTAGGCGCCGTTGACCGAAGCCAGCGGGTGGCCCGGGTAGAGGAACACCGGGTGCACCCGGACGGATAGGCCGTCGTCGACCCGTTCGGCAGTGGCGACGAGCTTGAGCCCGAGCCCGAGCTCGCTGGCGTACTCGATGTCGTCGGCCGTGATCCGCTCGATTCCCTCGCATGGAATCCGATCGACGTCGACGACGGTCCCGAATGCGAGGCGGGCGAGGATCGCGATCTTCGCCGCTGCGTCGAGCCCAGCCACGTCCTCGGTCGGGTCGGCCTCCGCGTACCCGAGCCGTTGAGCCTCGGCGAGGACCTCGCCGTAATCGGCGCCGGTGCGGGCCATCTCGCTGAGGATGAAGTTGGTGGTGCCGTTCACGATCCCGTGGATCCGGTCGATCCGCGCGCCGGCAAGCGATCCGCTCAAAACACGGACGATCGGGACGACTCCAGCGACCGCCGCCTCGAACCGAAGCTGGACCCCCGCCTCGCGGGCGCTGGCCCACAAAGCGTCACCGTGGCGACTGAGCAGCTGCTTGTTGGCAGTGATGACGTGCTTGCCCGAGGCGAGCGACCGCTCGATCATCCCGAGCGCCGGGTCGAGCCCGCCCATCACCTCGACGATCACGTCCGAACTCTCGAGGATCGAATCGAAGTCGCCGCTCGAACGGGTGAGGACGCCGCTCAACTCGGGGCGCCTGCCTGTCATGGCGGCGATCGCGTCCGCTCGCTCGGCGAGCAGCTGCTCGAAGGCACCGCCGACGGTGCCGCGCCCGAGCAGGCCGATTCTCAACGGCTCGCTCATGCCCGGCCCTGACCGCCGAGCTCGCGCGCGAGCAGGTCGTCCCATGTCTCCCGACGGACGACCTCGGTCGCCTCTCCGTTCTCGACGAAGATCACGGGCGGCCTCAGCGCGCCGTTGTAGTTGCTCGACATCGAATGGCCGTAGGCCCCGGTCACGGGCACGGCGATCGTGTCGCCGGGTACCGGGTCGGGAAGGACGGCCTCCCGGACGATCACGTCGCCCGACTCGCAGTGCTTGCCGGCGACCTTGCACTCGAGCGTCGCCTCGGCTCCCGGACGGTCGGCGACCAACGCCTCGTAGGGAGCCCCGTAGGCGAGCGGGCGGAGGTTGTCGCTGATGCCACCGTCCACGGCCACCCAGTTGGAGACGTTGCGCTTGACCGACTCGACCGAGTAGAGGGTCACCCCAGCGGTGGCGACGAGAGCGCGACCCGGCTCGAGCATCAGCCTGATCCCATCGCCGAAGTTTGCCTTCGCGGCAGCGGCGGCTCCAGCCACGAACTCTTCGATGTCGCCGTCCGGGTCGCCGCTTCGGTAGGCGACGCCGAGGCCCCCGCCCAGATTCACGATCGGGAAGCTGCCGAACTGCGCGACCACCTCCGCTGCCCTCGCCAGGGCGCCAGTGTCGCCGAGCTGCGAGCCGATGTGGACGTGGAGCCCGACCAGTTCGAGCCCGTCGGCTGCGGCGACGGCCTCGATCACTGCGGGCGCGTCCTCGAGCGAGACGCCGAACTTGGAGTCGGCTTGGCCGGTGGAGATCGCGGCGATCGTGTCGCCCTCGACTCCCGGCGTCAGGCGCAGCAGCAGTTCCTGCGTGCGGCCGGCCTTGACCGCCTCGGCCGAGATCCGTTCGACTTCAGCAGCGTTGTCGACGGCGATCAGGCCGACGCCGCCGCTGACGGCCTCGTGGATCTCCTCGTCGCTCTTCGCGTTCCCGTGGAAGAGGATCGTCTCGGGGGCGAACCCGCCGCGCAACGCGATCCGCAGCTCACCGCCCGAAGTCACGTCGCAACCGAGGCCCATCCCGGCGAACAGCTCGGCGACGGCGACGATCGGGCAGGCCTTGGAGGCGAACTTGATCGTCCCTTCGAGTCCGCTGGCGGCGAGCGCGTCGTTGAATCGCCTCGCCCGCGAGCGCATTTCGGCAACGTCCATCACGTAGGCCGGGGTGCCGAACCGCCGGGCAAGGTCGACCATGTCGCACCCGCCCACTTCGAGGTGCCCGGAATCGGCGATCCGGGCGCTGGCCGGGAGGACTGGTGTCAGGGTCTGGGTATTCATGACCGGTCCCGATGATCGCACGCGGCAGCGCGATCCCGCGCCCCGCGGCGGCCAGCCTGCGGGCGGTGCTTCAATCAACGGCTGATGAACCGCAAGAGGCCCGCAGCGCAACCGCCCTCGGCCACCGGTCGGGAACATGGCCTGGCCTGGGCGATGTGGGAACCCGACGGGGAACCGCTCGGGGGCATAGCGATCCTCCACGGGGCGGGTTCGCGAAAGGAGAATCACTTCCCGATCGCGCGGGAGTTCAGCGCGGCCGGCGTCGCGGCGATCTGCTTCGACCAGCGCGGCCACGGCGAGAGCGACGGCCCGATGGACGGACGCCTCGTCGACGATGCCGTGGCGATCGCTTCGCTCCTGCCGGACGGGCCGGTCGCGCTGCGCGGATCGAGCATGGGCGGCTGGGTCGCCCTCGCAGCAGCCGACGGATGTGGCGCCTCGGCACTGATGGTGATCTGCCCGACGACGGCCGAGCAGCTCTCTCAAGGGATTCGCTCCGGCCGGCTCGACTTCGACGTCGACCCCCAAGCCGTCACCGCCCTGCTCGAGCGGGGCGACCCTCCGCCCCCGGCAGCACCGACGCTGCTGATGCACGCCGCGGGCGATGAAGTCGTCCCGGTCGAGCGCTCACGACGACTGGCTCCCGAACTGGGTCACGCTCGGTCTCGCTACCTGGAGACGCCTGGGGGGCACCATCGCTCGCTCCAGCACGACCCCGAGATGGTCGCGCTGGGCGTCCGCTTCATCTCGCGCGAGCTGCGCTCAGCCGGCTCTCAGGCCGAGGACGGCTGACCGGTCTTCAGCCCGCCGCGCGAGTTGACGACCAGCCAGGCGAGCCCACCGACGATCAGCAGCAGCGACCAGACCTGGGGCTGTGTCAGCCCGACGACCCATTCGTCGTTGCGCCTGATCATCTCGATCAGGAGCCTCTCGGTCCCGGCGACGACCGCCCAGAGAGCAAAGAGCGATCCGGGCTTCAGACGGCCGCGGAGGTTCCACAGGCAGATCGCGACGATCCCCATCACGAGGGTTTCGTAGATCGGCGCCGGGTGGACGGTCAAGCCTGCCGGCGTTGGGACGGTCCCGTCCGGGTAGCCCATCGCCCAGGGCAGCGAGGATGCCGTGCCGTAGTCGCCGTCACCGGAGATCTGGCAGCCGATCCTGCCGATCGCGTACCCGAGGGCAAGGCAAGGCCCGGCGATGTCGAGCAGCTCGACGGCTGGGACCTTCCGCCACCGTGCCCATGCCCAGACCGCGAGCACTCCGCCTGCGAGCCCTCCGAACCAAGTCAGACCGGACCCTGAGAACAGGCTTCCGATCGGATCGTCGGAGAGAGCCGAGGGGTTCGCGGCAAGCCAGTAGAGCCTCGCCCCGACCATGCCGCCGACAAGTGCGACGAGGACTACTTCCCATGCCCAGTCCCGAGTCCGTCCCGTTTCGCCGAACCGCTTGGAGAGAACGAGCCCCCAGGCGATGAAGTTCAGCGCGAAGAAGATCCCGAAGCTCTGGACGGGAACTCCGAAGATGTCGAACGAAACGACCACTCGACGAGCAGACTACCTGCCCGCGAGCGGCTGCCTACAGCCAGTTCATCGGGTTGGTGATCGACCCGTTGACCCTCACTTCGAAGTGGAGGTGCGGGCCGGTCGAGAAGCCGGTGCTGCCGACGAGGCCGATGACCTGGCCCTTGGAGACGCCCTGGCCGACCGAGACCTGGATCGCGGACTGGTGGCCGTAACAGCTGGAAACCCCGCCGCCGTGACCGATGCAGGTGAAATTGCCGTATCCGCCGGTCCAGCCCGCGAGCTGGACGGTGCCGCTGCCCGCAGCCCTGATCGGCGTGCCGGTGGGGGCCGCGATGTCGATGCCGGGGTGGCAGGACTCCCATGACCTCGACTCGCAGAACGGCGAGGTCAGCGTCCCGTTGATCGGCCAGATGAACTGGCCGGAACCGGCCCGCACTGGGCCGGCGGGCAGCGGGGCCGAGCTCTGCAGCTGGCCGGTGACACGGGCGACGTCCGTCTCGAGTGAGTCGACGCGGTCGTGGAGGTCCTGCTGCTGGTCACGGATCGACGCCAGAGCCGAACGGCGCGCCGATCGAGCGTCCTTCCATGCCTGCTGGCGGGATTCGAGGCCGTTCCTGACCGAGGCAATCCGGTCGCGGTCGGCCTTGATCGACGCCGCGACCTTCTGGCGACGGGCCTCGATCTTCGCGAGCCTCTTGGCAAGGGTTGCCGTCTCGTCACGGTCGGACTTGACCGTGGTGATGATCGCTCGGTCCTGGTCTCCGATCCGGCTGAGGAACTCGCGGCTCTCGATCAGCTGGGCGAAGCCGTCCGTCTTGAGGACGACGGTGATCAGGTCCGGTCGATCGGACTGATAGAGCTCGAGCAACCTCTTGGCGAGGACCTTGCGCGAGTGCGAGAGGCGGGCCTTGAGCTTGGCGAGGCGCGACTCGGCCTTGCGCTGGTCGGCCTGGATGGCGCGCAGTTCGGCGACCGCCCCGTCGAGCCGGGCCTGAACGCCTGCTTCTTGGCCGCGCAGCTTGTTGATCCCGCCCTCGATGCCGCGGATTCGGCCGCTGAGCGCACCAATGCGGGAGGTGAGGACCTTGGCCTTGCCTTCCTTGGCGTCGATCTTCGCCTTGGCGCGCTCGATCTCCGAACGCATCGAAGAGACCGACTGCGCACCTGCGGACGGCACGAGGGCTACGGCGAGCGCGCAGGTCAACAGGGCTGCGGAGATGGCAGCCGGTACACGGGTGTGGTTCAACTTGGTGTTGTTCATTCTCGCTTGGCCTGCGGGGTTAGCTGACGGGCTCGCGGAGTTCCGCTACGCCGCTCGATCGCGACGATTCGCCCCGGGACTTCGTGGGTCCCCCACTCGCCTGCGGTGAGTCCGCAGGCGATTCGGCACAGACCACGTTAGCAGCAACATGGTTGCCTTTCACCCCCGACCGCGAGCAAATGCACGGCGATTTGCAGGCAATACGCGAAAACGCCCGCAGTTCGGCCGCTCAGTAACGCGCGAAACCCCCGGCGGTTCGACCGCAAGCCGAGCGCTCAGGACGTTGCGATCAACCGGACGCGGCGATCAGCTCGGCGAGTAGAGGCCGGATCAGAGTCCGGCTGGGTGAACGACCGCGTAGCCGCGAGCCGAGCGCATGTCGGTCTGCCAGCGCGAGGGCCTCGCACCAGAGGTGTCGAAGCGCGCACCGGCAACCGTCATGTAGACGTGTCCGCCGTTGGCGAAGATCGTGACCCAGTCGCCGTAGCCGCGGCGTGCCTTCGACCAGCTCGGGAAGGCTCCGGAAACGAGCGGCGAGTTCAGCAGGCCGGCCCCGTGGAGGGCAAACGACACCGAACCGGAGCAGTCGTAGCCCCTGTCGAGCCTGGCCGCCCTGGCGATCTTGTCGAACACGTAGGGGGAGTGCCCGCCACCGTAGATGTAGGGCTTGTTGCGGATCTTGTTTGCGGCCCAGACGATGTTCTTGACCGCTTGGGGAGCGGCGGCTGGTGCGTAGGCAAGACCGCGCTTGACGACGACCTTGTTGCCCGGCACCTGTTCCTTTCCGGGCGCGGAGAAGACAGGCGGCGGGGTTTCGCCGGGGGCGACTCCTCCGTCGGCAGAGGCCGCGGGGGCCGCTCCGAGGAACGCAGCAAAGGCTGCAATCGTTGTTATGCGCTGTAGACGCTTCGTCATTTCAGTTCGTTTGCCGCCGGAGTTAGCTGTCGGGCTGGCGCTGAACTTGCGCCTCCCACGACTCTGCGTGGGACTAGCCCCTTCCCTTGGGAACTTGGTTCCCCCGGTCACCAAACTTGAAGCTCGGTGATTAGGCAGTTGGAAACCTACCACAGCCTCGGACGGAACTTCTCGCTCCAGCCGACCGGGTAGCCGGGCAAGCCTCAGGCACCGCTTACCGCAGGCGGCTACGATCACCCGGAATGGAGGGGATTTCAAGCCGAAGCCGAGCGATCCGGGCGACAGCCGCAGCGGCCGCCTTGTGTGCGCTCTCTCTCGCAGCGTGCGGCGGTTCGGCCGGGCCAC
>JBAXRO010000046.1:0-15480 GCA_037131165.1 Actinomycetes bacterium
CTCACCTACAAAGAGGTCCCTTCCTACTGGCGCGAGGCCAGCCGCGACCTTGAGCTGAAGACCGGCCCCGGAAACAGGGCGATGATGCTCCCCGGCCAGCAGTTCGGCGTGTACCGGTGGGGCACGACATTCGATCCCGTGGCTCCCGCCCTCACCACGGCCCCGGTGGCCCAGCGCTACGCCGTGCGCTACTCCGACCCGCACAGCTCGCAGCTGCTCACCGCGGTCGACAACCTCGTCCAACAGCGCCGGCTGGTTCCCGGCCAGCTCGACCAGATGCTGAGTCTGCTCGGGGTCGGACAGGTGCTGATCGGCGGCGACGGATTGCCCGAAAGCTCGGGAGAGCTCGACCCGGCAACCGCGCAGGCAGCCTTCGAGACGAGCCGGAACCTGAGGGAGCCGGATCAGGTCTACGGACCGAAGCTGACGGTCTCGCCGGCCGTCGGGCGTTCGGGTGAGGCCGTGAAGATGCCCGCGATCAAGCGCTACTCGATTCCCGGCAACGGGACCACCCGCAACTCGGTCGTCAGGGCTCATCCGCGGTCGACGACCCGCGTGCTCTCCGGGGATGCGAACGGCCTGCTCGAGCTCGCCGCCCACGGAATGATCGAACCGGCCAACGCCCTGCTGTTCAGCGGCGACCTCACCCGGCCGGGAATCCGCCGCCAAGTGCGCGACGGGGCAGGCCTCGTCATCACCGACACCAACCGCCGACAGACCGTGCTCGCGACGAGGACCAGCCACGATCAAGGCAGTGTCCTGTCGATCAAGGACCGGATCTCTCCCGAGGTCCCGTCTTACGACCTCTTCGCCGGCATCGGTAACGCCAAGCAGACTGTCGCCGTGTACACCGGGATCGAGTCGGTCACCAACCCCGAAGGCCAGCAGCTGCTGTTGCGTCCAGAGGCGAGGCCGTTCGCGGCAGTCGACGGTGACCTGCGAACCACTTGGACGCCCGCGAACTTCCTGCCGGAGAAGCGATGGCTCGAGATCACGCTGAAGAAGCCCAAGCAGGTCGGGACGATCCGGATCCACCCGCACCGCGACAGCCTCGTGCAGACGACGAAGGTCGGCGTGTCGATCGATGGCTCCCCGGAACGAACGATCCTGCTGCTCCCCGGATGGAACACCGTCCCGACGGGTGAGGTCCCGATCCGCAAGATCCGGGTGAGGATCCTTCACACCTCGACCTTCGGAGGGATCGACCTCGGCGGAATCGATGAGATCTCGATCCCGGGGCTGAAGCCACGCGAATGGCTGAGGACCCCGATCTGGTCGGCTCAGGCACTCGCCGGCGAGGACATGTCGAAGACTCCGATCGACATCCTGCTGTCCCGGCAGACGACCTCCGACCCTTACCGCAGTTCCGGAGCGTTCGGCGGCCCGGTCCCGACCGGTGACCCGAAGGCGACGTTCGACGCCGAGCGTGGGATGAACCGCTTGGTCAGCGTTGCTTCGGACAGGTCCTTCTCCGCAAGCGGTTGGGCCAGTTCCGCACCGTGGACACCCGATGTCCGGTTCGATCGCCTGCTGAACCTGCCGCGCGGTTGGCGGTTCGACGGCTCGCCCCGGTTCGAAGGCGTCCCGGCCCACAGGTCCTCCTCGGCCTTCGACCGCAACCCGCAGACCGCATGGATCGTTGAGGACCGACCGGGAGTGAAGCCGTGGATCGCGTGGCGCTCACCCACGCCGGTTCGGATGACCAAACTCAAGCTGGTTCGCCACTCGGCCCTGTACCGCTTCCCGAGCCAGGTCCGAGTCAGCTTCGGCGGCCTCTCCACCAGTCCGCTGCCGGTGGGCCGCGACGGAACCGTCCTGCTGCCGCAGGCCGTCAGGGCGAACAGGGTGAGGGTCGACTTCGTCAAAACCAGCGCTCCGAAGGGGCCTGCCGAACTGCGGCTGCTGCCGGCGCTGGCGTTGCGCGAGATCGTCGTCGACGGACTGAACGCTCCGCGCGTCAGGCACACCGGCCGGTTCACCACCCGCTGCGGCGAACTCCGGATCGAGGGACCAGGCAGCTCCCTCCTGGCACGGGTCAGCGGAAGAGTCTCGGACCTCGAGTCGGCCAAGCCGATGCGGTTCGAGCCGTGCGGACCCACCCGCCGACTGGCCCTGATCGGCGGGCCGAACCCGATCTCGATCTCGCCCGGACCGATGATGCGCATCGACCACCTGCGACTTGCTTCAGCGGCACCGAAGCCGAGGATCCCGGCGACGACGGCGCAGGTCGTCACAGCCGTGCCCCGCGCGGACGGGTTCGCGGAAGTGCGATTCAGCGGCCCGGGGTGGCTCGTCCACGGTGAGAGCTTCAGCATCGGATGGAAGGCGACCTGTGGTCCCACCCGGGAAGAGCAGCAAGACCTCGGACCTCCCCAGGTCCTCGACGGCTTCGCCTCAGGGTGGAGAGTGGGCAGCAAGTGCCGGTTCGCAACCTTCAACTTCTTCCCCCAGGCAACGGCCAACCAGGCCTACGCCGCGTCCGCAGGTGCGGCAGTGCTGTTCCTGTTCGTCCTTGGAGGCAGCCTGCTCTCCGATCGGCGGCGGCGGCTCGCAGGCGCACCGGACCTGATCGTCCCCGAGCCGGAACCGGCCCCCGGTGATGACAAGCTCGCCTATTCCAAGAGGCAGTTCGCCGCCATCGCGCCTCTGGCCGCGGGCGGCGTCGCAGCGGCACTGTTCGCCCTCAGGGTCGGCCCACCCGCCGCGATGATCGCCCTGTTCCTCGGAATCTGGGGCGTGAATGTCCGGCGCCTGTACCGCCTCGCCGCCGGGGCTCTGATCCTCGTTCCGCTGGGCTACATCGCGCTGACGCCGACCAACAAGAGCGGTGGCAACTTCTACTACGCGGTGGAACAGATCGGCACACACTGGCTCGCGACCATCGCGATCCTCCTTGCCGGGTCTGGCGCGGCCCTGACCGCGCTGCGGATCCGCTGGTCGACCCACCCCCGCGCCGGCCGCTGGAGCCTGCGAAGGGTGAGGCTGACCTTCAGGCAGTGGCGCCTCAGGAAGGACGGCGACGCAAGTGGATCACGCAGTTCCAGGAGAGAACCTCCCGGACCAGCGGAATCCGACTGATGAACGCCAGCTTGGGCCAGTAGCGGGGCTCCACCCGGTCGGTCACCAGCTCGGGGTGCGAGTTCACCCGGGCGAGGATCGTCCCGATGTGTACGGGCCAAAGGCCTTCACCGATGCGGTTCTTGGGAGGCGGGCCCTTGAGGCGGTCGTGCAGCCGCGGGCCGAGCTTCGGGCCGAGAAGGTGGTACGGCGAGTAGTGATGCCCGCCCCAAGGTGAGTACCAATTGGTCCATGAGACGTAGCCCCACCCACCGGGCTTGAGGACCCGGGCGATCTCGTCGATCACCACCGGAGCGCGCGAGCAGTGCTCGAGGAGGTTGGAGCAGAGAACGGCGTCAACCGACGCGTCGGGCAGCGGAAGGTCTGCGGCATCGGCGACCAGCGCCCCATCGGGCGGGGCCCCTGCGAGAGCGAGCTCGCCGGGATCGAGGTCGACCGGCAGGACGTCGGCTCCCCGACTGCGCAGCTCAGCCGTGTACCAGCCGGCGCCGCAGCCGAGATCGAGGATCCGCTGCCCGGCAACGGAACCGTGCCTGGCCTCGAGCAGGTCAGCGGTGTCAGAGGCCATCCGCCGGTAGAAGGGGTCGGGATCGGTCTGCTCGTTGCGGAAGAGGGTCCAGTATTCGCGATATCGCGAGAGGCCGGTCGACTTGTGCTCGCTCGCCGCGCCGGAGGCAGGCCCGCTGCTCACGCCGCGGAGCCCCCGGCGGAACGGACCGTGCCGCCAGTCTCGACGGCCGCCCGGAGCACATCGATCGTCTTCGCGGCGGTGCGCTCCCAGCTGAACTGCACAGAGCGATCGCGTGCCGCCTGGGCCATCCGCTCGCGCATCGCGGAGTCACTGAGGACCTCGGCGATCGACGAGGTCAGCTGCTCCTGCGAATCGGCCAGCACCCCGGTGGTGCCGTCGACGACAGCCTCGCGGAGACCGCCGACCCTCATCGCAACGGTCGGAGTCCGGCAGGCGGCCGCTTCCATTACGACGATCGACCACCCCTCGACCGACGAGGCCGTCACGTTCAGCCATGCCTGCTGGAGGAGAGTCATCTTCTCCTCCTCGGTCACGAAGCCCAGCAGGTGGACCCGATCGGCAATCCCGAGAGCCGCGATCTCGGCCTCGAGGTCAGGACGGTGGTCGCCCTCGCCGGCGATCACCAACTCAACGTCGGGGATCGCATGGACTGCCCGCAGCAGCATCTCGATCCGCTTGTACTTCTTCAGGCGACCGAGGTAGAGGATCGTTGGCTTGTCGGCCTTGACTCCGGGAAGGAGCAGGTCGGACTCGACCCCGTTGTGGGCAATCTGGATGCTCGACCGTGGGACGCCGAGGGCAGCGATCTCCGATGCGGTCGAGTCGGACACGGTCATGAAGGTGGTGTCGCGATAGAGCAGCTTCAACGGGATCGTCTCGAGCGCGGCTGCCGCGATCACTCCAGGCCGGCCCATCTCACGGACGTAGTGCTCGCGATGGATGTGGTGGATCATGCCGACGCGGGGGATGTCCATCCAGATCGGCGTCAGGAACGTGATGCCGTTGATCACCTCGAACACAACGTCGGCACGGGGCTCGAGGGAGCGGCGGCCCTTGATGATCGACCGCGGGAAGACGGTCGTGCGGCTGCCGACCCTCCTGACGGTGAGGTTCCCGGTCCGCTCGACCGGCAGAGCACCGGGATGACCGCCGGCGACGACAGTCACGCGGTGCCCCCAAGCCAGCCAGTGCTTGACCTGTTCATGGAGGTGGGTGCCGGTCCCGCCACCCTGTGGGTGGGTCCAGTCGCGGTCAGTCAGGACGAGGATGTTGAGCAGGTTTCCCGACTCGGGCTGGCCGAGGCTCAGGCCCGGTTCGATTGGTGCTGTCGAGCTCACAGTCCGGGCCTCAACGCTTGGCGGATACCGAGTTGATCAATGCGAAGACCCGGCGGCGAACCGGGGTCACGGCCATCAACGCCACGCAGAGAACGAAAAGCGCACCGAGGATCCCGGCCACCGACACCCCCTGCGACTCGATCTTCTTCGCCTGCTGGGCTGCGCCCGGTACGAACCTCTGGGCTGCCTGGGGAGCGACCGCCGTGTAGCCCTTGGCGCCGTCCTTGACCCCGAACGACCAGTGGCCGCCGGGATCGGTCTTCATCAGCCAGGCGTTCTCGGCACCCATGATCGCCCGGTTGGAGATCTCGTTGCCGTTCTGGACCCAGATCGCGACGGTCATGTCACTGAGCTTCACCCCGGTCAGCGGTGCGCTCGAGAGGCGGCCGTCGCCGACCAGCTTCGCCCCGCCGCCATCGGTGTCGCCGATCGCGACGTGACCGGTGGTCTGGGCGACTCGACCGACCTTGGCGGCCCTGCGCCCGCTCACCTCGTCCTTTGGCCCTTGGGCCGTATCGCCCAGCGGGTACCACCTGACGAGTCCGGGCGCGTCCTTGACCACGGGAGCAAGCCCCGAGCCACCGGAGCGAGCCCCGGCCTCGTACTGCTTTCGGATCTGATCGCCGGAGAGGCCGCCCTTCCAGACGGCGACGGCATCGAGCGAGCCGTTCCAACCCTTGCTGCCCTTGACCCCGCCGATCTCGAACGGCTGCATCGAGGCCGCCGCGTTCGCCGGTCCGTCAACGCTGGCGACCTTCTTGCCGTTGAGGAAGAGCGACACCTTCCCATTGGACGAAACCCCGACGAGGAAGGCTCTCTGCGGGAACGGCGACGAACTGGCAGCCGAGGCCGACCCGGACTTGGTCGTCAGCTCGAGGACGCCGGGCACAAGCGAGAAGACGAGGGCCACGGCTCCGATCGCCGCGAGCAGGCCGGCAGCCGGCCGCGGGCGATCCCGCGGCACCAAGGCGCCGAGGACGATCGCCAAGCCACTGAGGACGAGTACGAAGTCGATGAACTCGTAGCCCGAGCCGTCGAGGCCTGCGAGGACAAGCGCCGCCCCGCCGATCGCGATCGCGATCCGGGCGCCGAGCGGGAGCTGGGAACGGTCGCTCGAGAGCAAGGGCTTGTTCTTGAGTTCGAGCATGGGGCGTTCGAGGAAGTGCCAGCTGAGGGCCGCGACGCCCGATGTGATCACGCAGATCGCGACGAGCATCCCCCACCAGTTGGCGATCGTCGAGGTCTCAGGCATCAGCCCGGCGTCGTCGACCTTGCGCAGGACGACTGGGTGGAACAGGTAGATGCCGTAGGAGACGACGCCGGCCCAGAGGAGGATCGAGTTCGAAAGGACTCGCCTCAGGACCCCCTTGGTCTGGTCGCCGAACGCCACCGGGAGGACGAGGAACACCCCGACCCCTGCCGCGAGGACGTGCCGCAACCAGAGGTCGGTTCCCGACGCTGCCTGGAAGGCCGACTGGCTCGGCCCGGTCTGGGTGGCCATCGCCCACAGGCAGATGCCCGCGATCAGCCAAGAGATCCCCGGATATGGATTGATCCAGGAGAGCCAACGTGGAACCGGGCGGTTCTCCCATGCGACCGACCAGTAAGCCAGCACCATTCCAAGCGCGAAGATGTCCAGGTACCCGAGAATCGAGACGCTGTCGACTCGACCCTGGCTGTTGGTCAGCAGGACCCTGATCAGGACGCCACCCACGAGCAGCACGATCAGCATGAAGGCCTCTCGGGCATTTCGCTCCTGGGCGTTGCGGGCCGGGACCAACGCGACGATCGCCGCCCAGATCGGCAGGAACGCGTAGAGCGTGACCTCGATGCAGAGCGACCACGCAACCGAGAGTCCCTTCAGCTCCATCCCGCTTTGGTAGATCTGGAGGAAGCCGAAGTAGAGGAAGCCGTCCGGCCCGAAGACGTCGGTCTTGCCGACGAGCGCGGCGGTGACTGTAAGGGCGAGGAAGTAGGCCGGGACGATCCTCAGGAATCGCCGCTTGGCGTAGGCGATGACCTCGGGCCTGGGCGTCCCCATCAGGTTCGCCCGGACGAAGGGCCTGTAAATCAGAAAGCCGGAGATCACGAAGAACACGAGAACGCCCGTCCCGAGGCGCACGACCAGAGGCCGCAGCCACTCCATCTGCTCCGGCAGCGTCATGTAGCCGGCGAAGTGGAAGACGACGATGCTGAGCGCGGCCATCGCACGCAGCGAATCGATGTAGGGGTACCGACCGTCGTGGAGATGCGGCGGGCGCAGCAGTCGCGGACGCTCGACCCGCTTGGCAGAGGCGCTCATTGGACAGGGAATCCTCTCACGACGGGGATTCTGGCGCAAACCCGGCGGTGGGCCGCAGGTGGGTTCAACGCTTGCCGGAGGCGGTGATCACGAGTGCCCGAGCAAGCAGGCCACTCGACGACCTGCCGGATTCGGACAGGGCTGCCAAGTCGGCAATCCCGGGTCGGATGTTCAGCCCCCGTC
The DNA here is from genome assembly GCA_037131165.1 of Actinomycetes bacterium. Taxonomy (GTDB): domain Bacteria; phylum Actinomycetota; class Thermoleophilia; order Solirubrobacterales; family Solirubrobacteraceae; genus WLNJ01. The sequence continues at coordinate 7,433 of JBAXRO010000046.1, forward strand.
CGAGGCGCCAGGCCGCAACGGATGTCAGGCCGGCCTCCGCTCCGGCGGCGGCCACGAGCCGGCCGGGCTCGAGGATCTCGCGCGTCGGGATCGAACCCGCGGGCGCGAAGATCCTGCCCCCGGTGTCGTTGAACAGGCCGATCTCGTCCTTCCAGCCGCTCAGGAAGGCAGCCCCCACTTGGCGTTGCCCATTGACTCCGCCCGCCGGCCCGGCCGGGCGCGGACCGGAAGGTTGGGCGGCGACTCCCCCGGAGATCGTCACGGTCCGACGCATCCCGTCGAGGCTCAAGTCGAGCAGTCGCCCACCCCCCTCGATCCAGCGCCTGATCCCGATGAGCGTCGTCGCCGGCAGCCAAGTCGACTCGCCTGCGATCACGAGTCCGGAGTGACCTCGCAGTCGCGGCCCTCGACCTTGGGCCAACGCCGAGTCGGTCGTCAGTTCGTATGGGAGCTTGATCAGGGACAGCATCTTGAGAAGCGGGATCACCTGAGTCCGCAGCCCCGGAAGTGACGGACGGGGAGGACTGAGGCGACCGAGCGAAACCGGTCGACCGAGCGGCAGGGTGTCGGGGAGGCCGTCCCCGTTCCCGTCAACCTCGGAAGTCCCCTGCCAGAGCAGGGTCGGCAGGACGACGAGCAGCGGCTTCGGGCCGCGGTTGACCGGCACCGGCACCACCAGCCGTCTGTCGCCGCCACTGACCGCCAGCAGCAGCAACCCCGCCCCGTTGCGCGGGATCCTCGCCCGGACCCGGTCACCGCGGCCACGCCCAGAGGCCAGCACCCGATCGCTTCCGGCCTTCCGGATCGCCCATTTCCAGCGACCGTCGGCACTTGCGACCGGGAGATCGAGGACTCCACCTGGCCGATGGGGCAGTTGAGGGGAGGAGGTTGCGAGGCGCCTGACCGTCACTCCGGGTCGGCCCCTGCCCGGGGCCGGCAGCGGATCGAGCGATGCGGGTGACGAGCCCGTGTTGCCGGCCCTGTCGGTCGCTTCCAGTCCGATCATGTAGATCCCATCGGGGGCCGGCCTGCCCCCGACCCTGCCGTCCCAAGGGACCCGGCGTGCCCCGTCGGCGAGCGGCACCTTCGCGACCACCTTCCCGCGATCGCCAGTGACCCTGACCACCCAGCCTGTTACGTCCCTGCCTTTCGTTCCTCCGACGAGACCGATCGCGCGGCCGGGGCCGCTGAGGACGAGCGGCCCGCGGCCGCCGCTCGGCACGACACGCACGACCCAAGGTGCGGCCGGACCGGTGTCGAGCCTGACTCCTTGGGGCAGGATGAGCGATCGCCCTTGGGCCGCAAGGCCGATGCGGAACCGATAGACGCCATCCCTCAGCCGGACCCCTGTCGGGGACTTCCCGTCCCACCGAAACTCGACCCTTCGCCGCGCAGGCACGGACGAAGCGACCGCGAGCGGGCGAACGACGTCGCCGCGCGAATCCACGACCGCGACGGCGACCCGGTCGGACCGCTTCAACCAGAACGAAAGGGTCGCTGCCTTCGGCCCGGTGCCGACCGGCGAGAAGGCGACGGTGCGGCGCACCCCGAGCACGACAGGGTCGCTGCGCCTCAACTTCTGGGTCACGATCAGACCGCCCACTGCAGCAACCGCCACCAGTAGGAAGGCCACCCCGGCCAGCCGACCGACCTTCACAGCCTCACCACCGCGCAGTTCGGCAGATCCCAATCGAAGAACCGGGCGAAGCCGGCGGGGTCCCGCCTGCAGAGCTCGACCCTGATCGAGCCGCCGTGGCAGACGACCAGCGTCTTGCCGGGCAGAGGTCTCAGCTCACCGAGCGCCTCGGCGACCCGGGCCTGATGCTCGAGCAGGGACTCGCCGCCGGCGAAGGAGAAATCGGGCTCGGCCCGTCGCCACGCTGCGTAGCGCTCGGGGTGGAGCCGCTCGACCTCCTCCATCAACAGTCCCTCCCAAGCTCCGCGATCTCCCTCGGCGAAGCGGGCATCGAGCGCCACCTCGAGCCCGGTCGCATCGGCCACTGCCTCGGCGGTCTCCCTCGCTCGGCTCAGGGGACTCGACACGATTCGGTCCAGTCCCTCATCGGCAAGCGTCTCGGCCAATTCGCGAGCCTGCTTGCGCCCGCACTCGTTGAGCGGAGTGTCGCGACTCCCTTGGAAGCGAAGTGGCGGACAGTTGTCGTCCGTCTGGCCGTGCCGGGCGAGAAGGAGCATTCCTGGTCTCCCGATCGAGGCGAGGCGAGCGGACTCAGCGAGTCCTGTCGGCCCCGACGGTGACGATCACCTCGACGTTGCAGGTCGCCGGATCGGGGCAGGCGATCGCCTGGGTCGGATCGTCGGCCGGCACAGGAGCCGCATCGATCTTGAGCGACTGGGAGACGGCTTCGGCGTCCGTCAGGTGGCCGGGCATATAAGCAACCACCGTCTTCGGCTGCTGCTGGTCACGTGCAGTCGCGACCCGGCCTCGCTTGAAGCCGTCGCGGCTCAGCTCCGCCGACACCTCGCCGGCAAGACCGGAAACCGGGGTGCCGTTGAGCACCGAGACGATCGTCCCTTCACTCGGCTTGGCTGCCGAGGTCGTCGCTGTCGTCCGCTCGACCGTGTCGCTGCCGCTGCCGGCAAACCAGATCACTCCAAAGATCACAGCTGCGAGAACGACGGCTCCACCGATCAGCCGCGGAACGATGCTGCGGCGACGGGGAACCTCTACGGGGGGTTTGGGCGAACGCGAGATCCCACCGGCCGCGGGTGTACTGGGAGCCCCCAAGGGGTCCGTGCCGGCTGCGACGCCGGCGGCTGTCGCAGCGGCGGCGGGAACAGGTGCGGGAATGACGACAGGAGCGGGCCGGGGCGGCGAAGCGACCGCGGCCGGAGTCTCTACCGACACCCGCTCCGGAACGACATCGTGGATCAGGCGCGGGGGCTCGACCAGAGCTGCGATGGCAGGCGCGGCGGTGGCCGAGCCGAGTGCGGGCATCGCGCTCGAGCTGACCGATGAGGCCTCGTTGACCGCGAGGTCGTCGGTCGAGCCGCCGGCAAAGGTCGCGGAGGCCGGGGTGGGAGCGGCGAGAGGAACCGCCGGGGCCACCGGCGGGGCCTGCACGACCGGGGCAGCCTGGCTCAACCCTACGAGCTCAGAGGTGATCGATGCCTCGACCTGGCGGGCCCGGTCCGACTCGGACTCGAGTTCGTCACGGAGGCGCCTGAGTTCGCGACCCTGGCCGAGAACGATCGCCGCCAGGACGGCTGAAATGAGGGCCGCGGCGATGCCGGCGACCATCCCGACGTCGCCAAGCAGGCCTGAAAGGCTTACCGCTTCGATCAATCGCATCGGACGCGCAGTCTAGGCGCTGGCCCGGGCGGCGGCGGCCTTGGCGAGATCCGCGACGCGGGCGGCGAGAGCAGCAGGCTTGGACTCGAGCGCGAGGAGGTTGATCTCGCTGAAGCTCCGCTCGACCCATTCGGCGTCGAGTGGCGGGCGCTCGACGCGGACGATCTTCTCCGCTGCCGTCGGGATCGGGCGTTCGTCGGGGTTGAAGAGTTCCTCGTTGAGCTTCTCGCCCGGGCGACGGCCCACCACCTCGATCGCGATGTCCTTGTCGGGCTCGAACCCGGAGAGCCTGATCATCGTCTCGGCCAGCTCCCGGATGCGGACCGGTTCACCCATGTCGAGCACGTAGACCGAACCGCTCCGCCCGCCGAGCGACCCGGCGCGGATAACCAGCTGGACGGCCTCGGGGATCGTCATGAAGAAGCGGGTCATCTTGTTGTCGGTGACGGTCACCGGCCCACCGGCGGCGATCTGCCTGCGGAAGATCGGGACCACGGAGCCGGACGATCCGAGCACGTTGCCGAACCGGACCGCCGAATAGTTGGTCTCGGGGTGGCGGCTGGCGGCAGCCTCGACGGCCCACTCGGCCATCGCCTTCGACGCACCCATCACGGTCGCCGGCTTGACCGCCTTGTCGGTCGAGATCAGCACGAACGCCGAGACCCCGAGCTCGCCGGCTATCCGCGACATCAACCTCGTCGCAAGCGCGTTGTTGCGAACGGCCTCGATCGGGTTGCGCTCCATCATCCCGACGTGCTTGTAGGCGGCGGCGTGGAAGATCACGTCGGGTCGGTGCTCCTCGACCACCTCGCGCATCCGATCCTCCTCCCGGCAGTCGGCGAGAACGGGGACGGCGACCGTGAGGTGCCTGTCCTCGAGCAGTTCCCTCTGGATCTCGAAGAGGTTGTCCTCGGCGTGGTCGACCAGGACGACGGAACCCGGCGAGACCCTCGAAATCTGGCGGCAGAGCTCCGAGCCGACCGAGCCACCGGCTCCCGTGATCATCACCGTCTTGTCGGCCAGGTATGCGCCGACCCGCTCGAGCTCCATTCGAACCGGCTCGCGACCGAGGATGTCCTCGACCTGGACTTCGCGGACCTGCCGGACGAGGCTCGCCTCGCTGCGCAGAAGCTCGAATACTGTCGGGAGTGTGCGGACCGGGATGCCACGCTCCCGGCAGCAGCCGACGACCCGGGCGCGGAGTTCGCCCGGGGCCGAGGGTATGGCGATGATCACCTCGTCCGGCTCGGTGTCGTCAAGGATCTTCGACAGCTCGTCCGTGCCGCCGAGGACGCGGAGGCCGTACTCGTCCTTGAAACCTCGCTTGCGGGGATCGTCGTCGACGAATCCGATCGGTCGCTGGTTGAGATTCGGGTTGCGGACCATCTCGCGAACTACGAGATGGCCGCCGTCGCCGCCGCCGATCACGAGCACGTCACGCGAGCCCCGGCGCGAACGCACTCCCCGCAGCCTCCTCTCGAAGAAGACATGGACCGCGAATCGGGCTGCCATCAGCAACCCGAGCGCCAGCAGCAGGTAGAGGGCCATCACGCCCGCGGGCATGCTGAGCGCGGCCCTCGTGCCGTTGGCGGCGACGATCTCGACGGGGTGAATCAGGGCGACGGCACCCATCGTGACGAGCGTCGCGATCAGGATGCCCCGGATCAGGGCCTCGTAGTCGCGACGACCGGTGAACCTCGTCTCCCGTCGGTACACGCCGGTCAGGGCGAGGATCGCGACCGTGCCGATCACGACCCATGGGATCGTCGCCTCGAGCAGTTTTTCGTAACGGCTGGGGATTCCCGAGTCGAACCTCAGCTCGAACGCGAGCAGGTAAGCCGCCGCCACGAGCACGGCATCGACCACGATCTGGGGAATCGCGTGCCGATGGACGGGAAACCCTCTGCGACCTCCACGCATGACCGGAATCGTACCTGCGGTCCGACCCTCAGGCCACAGGCCGCACAAGCAGGTTCAGCATCACTTCCGGATCGCGGCGAACGCGCTCCGGACGCTGCGACCGATCGCCGCGGACCGGGATGGCCTGCGCCGGGTCGGTCAATCGGCCGAGCCGACCCTCGGCCAGCAGCCGCTCATCGACCGCACCCAGCCGTCCGCCAAAGACCGTCAAGACGGGGGTCCCGAGGGCAACGGCCTCGCGGTTCATCGTCCCGCCGGCGGAAACGACGATGTCGGCGAAGGCGATCAGCGACTGCGCGTCGATTGCCCGCTCGGGGACGATCAGCCCGCCGAGCGAGACGATCTCCTCACGCTGCTCCGGGGTCCGCGGCAGGACGACCGCCTGGTGGTCGCGCAGCATCCTGAGGACCGAGCCGAACAGGTCGTTCTCGAAGCGGTGGTAGAGCGAAACGGCGGGCGGGGTGCGGACGACAGCAAACGGCTTCGCCGGGTCGATCCCCAGGTCGACCGGCACGGCGGGGTCGGGTTCAAAATCCGAGAGGTAGTACTCCTCCTTGAGGCCCGGGTACTGCGCGAGCTTGCGGCGGGCCCCGTAGCGGTCCATCCGCTCGGCCGGGATCGCATCGGGGATCACGACCGCGGCGGCCAGGCGGCAGTTGACCTGGTGCTGGACGGTCGCCCATTCGTAGTCGAAGGTGGTCGTCGAGGGGATGCCGAGCAGCTTCGCCGCGACCGTGACGTCGTTGGAGCCGTGTCCGATCGCCAGGTCGAAGCCCCTGCCCCTGCCCCAGCGGACCATCGCCGCCGAACGGGATGCGAGGCCGGCGGCCTTCGCCCACCTTGACCCTCCGCGATGGTGGCCGATGACCTCGTGCTCGATTGCGAACCTGTCGAGCAGGCCGAGGGTCTGGGCGAAGTCCCTCGCCGTGACCGAGACCTCCCAGCCACGGGCCCTCATCCGCTCGATCATCGGCCGCAGCACGAGGACGTGCGGGCTGTTCGTGAGGTCGACCCAGACCTTCATCCGGATCAGCCGAGGGCCTCGACCGCCGACGCGACCGCGGCGACGACCTGATCGATTGCCGCGCGTTCGATCACCGGGCTGATGGGGATCGCGAGGTTCGTGCGGGCGAGCAGGTCGGTCGCGGGAAGCTCGACCCCGTCACCCCACTGCGCCATCGCCGGCTGCCGATGGACGGGCGTGCGGTAGTAGCCGCGCGCCTCGACCCCCATCCCCGACAGCGCTGCCGCGAGATCGTCCGCCCGCTCGTGGCGGACCACGAACAGGTGCCAGGCCGGCTCGACCCCGGCTACGGCCTCCATCGGCTTGACGTACTCGCCGATCCCGGCCGCGAGGTAGTCGGCCGCGGCACGGCGGCGGCCGGCCGCCCACTCGTCGAGGCTCGGCAGCATCACCCTGAGGACTGCCGCCTGGATCTCGTCGAGCCTGCTGTTGCGACCGATGAACTCGAATGACCGCTTGTCGCGCGAGCCATGGAACCGGAGCGTCCTCACGCTCTCGGCGATTGCGTCGTCGGAGGTCACGACCGACCCCCCGTCGCCGAAGGCGCCGAGGTTCTTGGAAGGGAAGAACGAGAAGGACGCGGCCTCGGCGAGCGAGCCTGCCGGCTGTTCGCAGAGGGTCGAGCCCGCTGCCTGTGCGGCGTCCTCGAGGATCGGGATCCCGAGCTTGGCGATCAGCGGGATCGGCGCGATGTTGCCGAACAGGTCAACGGCGATGATCGCCTTCGTCCTCGGGGTCAGGACCGCCTCGACCGTCTCGGCGGTGATGCAGCCGGTGTCCGGATCGACGTCGCAGAAGACCGGTGTCGCGCCGGTCGGCGGGATCGCCTCGGCCGAGGCGTAGAAGGTGAAGGACGGGACGACCACCTCGTCGCCCGGGCCGACGCCCATCGCCCTGAGCGCCAGTTCGATCGCGTCGGTGCCGTTCGCAACCCCGACAGAGTGGGACGATCCGCAAGCCGCCGCGAACTCGGATTCGAACGCCTGGACCTCCGGCCCGAGGATGAACCTGCCTCCCTCGAGCACCGACAGGACCGCGTCTTTGATGCTCCCGTCCAGCGGTTCGAGCGGGGTTCGGGTGTCGAACAGGGGGATCATCGGTCGAGCGCAACGGTAGTGGTCCCGGCAGCGGCGGAGGCAACGGTCGGTGAGGCCGTCTACCCTTCACGCCGTGACCGTCTTCCTGCTCGGCTCCTCCATCACGGAGCCGCTCATCAACCTCGCGACCCAGATCGTCGAGAAGCTGGGCCTCGCCGGGGTGTTCGTGGCGATGCTGCTCGAAAGCGCCTGCATCCCGATCCCGTCCGAGGCGACGATGCTGTTCGCAGGTTTCGCCGTTCACAACGGCAGCTACTCGCTCGTCGCCGCGACCGCCGCCGGCGTGCTCGGCAACGTCGTCGGCTCATGGCTCGCCTGGTGGATCGGGCGGATCGGGCGGATCGACCTGATCGAGAAGCACGGCGCGAAGGTCGGGATCAGGGCCCACCACCTCGAGGTCGCCGACCGCTGGTTCGAGCGCCACGGTGAAGCGACGGTCTTCTTCTCCCGGATGCTGCCGATCGTCAGGACTTTCATCTCGCTCCCGGCAGGGGTAGCCGGAATGCCCTTCTGGAGGTTCACCCTCTACACCGCCCTCGGCTGCATCCCCTGGGTCCTTGCTCTGACATGGGCCGGGATGAAGGCCGGCGAGAACTGGCCGGACATCAAGGGCTACCTCGAGTACGTGGACTACGTGGTCGCAGCCAGCCTCATCGGCGGTGCGATCTGGCTGTTCCTGCGGTATCGGCGCGGGCGG
>JBAXRO010000047.1:0-15324 GCA_037131165.1 Actinomycetes bacterium
GCTTGAGCTGCGCAATCTCACCAGGGCGATGATCGACCGGCTCGACTCGGCCGGCTACGGCGAGGTCCGGACGCCGAGCGTCGAGTACGAGCGATCGATGCCGGGCAGCGAGCTCGGACCGGAACCCGCTTACCGGTTGATCGACGAGCACGGGGATTCGCTCGTCCTGCGATCGGACATGACCCTGCCGATCGCCCGCATCGCGACGACTCGGTACTCGGGCCAGCACGGTCCGCTGCGGCTCTGTTACTTGGCGCGATCTTGGCGCAGAGTGAAGCGGCTCAGCGGGGAGCCGCGGGAGATCTTGCAGCTTGGAGGCGAGTTGATCGGTCATGACCCGATCGAGGCTTCGAGTGAGGTGCTCGGACTGCTCGGTGACATTCTGAGCGCCACTGGCCTTCGAGACTGGCGAGTCGCCATTGGCCACGCCGGAGTGGCCCCGCAGATGCTCGAGGCTGCGCGACTGGACCCCGAGCGGGGTTCACTCGGCCTGGCGGCCCTCGACTCGGGGAACATCTCGGAACTGAAAGCACTGCTTGAGGACGTCGAGGCGCCGGGTGTCGGAGGGAGCCTCGCCGACGCCCTCGCGAAGCGGTTCGACCTCTCTCTCGATGGTCTGGAGGGACTCGATTCCTTCGCTTCGGGAGGAGTCCCTGCCGTTGTGGAATTGCGCGAGACGCTGGCTGCGCTGCCGGGGGACCTTCAGGCAAGGACCATCGCGGACTTCTCCCTGAGACCGAAGCTCGGCTACTACGAGGGCATCATCTTCGAGGTCTATGACCCCGAAGTCGGGCGGGCTCTTGGCGGCGGCGGGCGCTACGACCGGCTGATGCGCGAATTGGGAAGGGAGACAACGGCCATCGGCTTCGCCCTCGACACCGATCTGGTGCACGCAGCTGTCGCCGGCGAGCAGAGGGGGGAGGGGAGAGCGTGACAGCGGCCAGCCCGATCACTATCGCCGTGCCGAGGGGTGCGCTGATGCTCGAGACCTTGGACTGCCTCGAGCGGGCCGGAATCGACACCACTGAGGTGCGGTCCAACGACCGCAAGCTCCACTTCCCCGACGTGGGCATCGTCACGGTCAGACCAACCGACGTCCCCACCTACGTGAGCTCCGGTGCAGCCGACCTTGGCATCACCGGGAAGGACGTCCTCCGCGAGCAGGCCGATCGCGACTTCGTCGAACTCGCCGATCTCGGTTACGGAGGCTGCACGATGGTGGTGGCGAGCATCGCCGGTGATCGGGATCCGATGGAGGAGGCGGCACAGCGGCTCGGAGTGGTGCGTGTTGCCACCAAGTACCCTCGGACCGCTGCGGCATGGTTCGCCGGCGAGGGCAGACCGGTGGAGATAATCGAAGTCAAGGGATCGGTGGAGCTGGCGCCGCTCACCGGTCTGGCAGATGGGATCGTGGACCTTGTCGACTCGGGTGCAACCCTCCGGGAAAACGGACTCGTGGCACGGTCGGAGATCGCAACGACGACTGCCCGCTTGATCGCCAATCCGGTGGCTCACCGGCTGAGGGCTCAGGCGATGGATTCGCTTGCAAGCCTGATCTCGGGCTCCTGACCTGCGACCATCGGATCGTGGCCAGACGAAGCAAAGTTGAACGTGCGACCGGGGAGACCGAAATCGCGCTGGAACTCGATCTTGACGGTGCAATCGACGGCACCCGGGAGACCGGAGTCGGGTTCTTCGACCACATGCTCGACCTGCTTGCCCGTCACTCCGGGATCGGGCTGCGGGTCGATGCCCGAGGCGACTTGCAGACCGGAGCGCACCACACCGTCGAGGACGTCGGGATCTGCCTCGGCCGCGCGCTCGACGAGGCCCTCGGCGACAGGGCAGGGATCACCCGGTACGGCTACTCCGTCGTCCCGATGGATGAGGCCCGCTCAGCCTGCGCGATCGACATCTCTGGCCGGCCGTTCTGTGCCGTCGACGTTCTGCTGCCTCCCGGTTCAACGGGCGGATTCGACCACGACCTGCTCGAGGAGTTCGTCCGGGCTGTCGCAGCCAACGCCAAGCTGACCGTGCACCTCGACCTCCAGCGTGGGGGCGGCCCACACCATGTGATCGAGGCGTCCTTCAAGGCCTTCGCCCGTGCACTGCGCCAGGCAGTGTCGATCGACCCGGCTGGTGGCGGGGCGGTGCCCAGCACCAAGGGCACCCTGACCTGACGGCTCGGGTGTCCGAGTCGGGACCAAACCAGGCCGCCAAGCCCCGGATCGTCCTCGTCGACCACGGAACGGGCAACCTGACCTCGCTCGAGCGAGCCCTTGACCTTGGCGGCGCGGATGTGGTCCGAAGTTCCAACCCGGACTCCCTGAACTCGGCCGACGCGTTGGTCCTCCCTGGCGTCGGCGCGTTCCCCGCGGCGATGAGTTCCCTGCGGGGGCTCGGGTTCGCCGACGCCATTCGCCAATGGGCGGCCGACGGGAAGCCCCTGCTCGGGGTTTGCCTCGGAATGCAGCTTCTCTTCGAAGGGTCCGACGAAGCCGGGGGAGCCGAGGGCCTCTCGCTGATCGAGGGGCGGGTGCGGAAGCTGGATGCGCTTGGTGAAAGGGTGCCCCACATCGGCTGGACCAAGGTCACGTGGGTCCGGGAGCATCCGCTCCGAGCCGGGATATCCCAGCCGACAGCCCTCTATCACGTCCACTCCTTCGTCTGTGAGCCGAGTGTGCCCGGTGTGGTCCTCGCAACGGCGCAACACGGCGAGGTGTTCACCACGGCGGTCGCCTCGGGTGGCACGGTGGGTGTGCAGTTCCATCCGGAGAAGAGCTCGACCGAGGGGCTGCGGATGGTCGCCAACTTCGTCTCTGGCGTAGCTGCGAAGATCGAGCGATGAGGCTCTACCCGGCAATCGACCTGCTCGGCCGACGGACCGTGCGGCTCCGGCGAGGCGACTACGACGATGGGATCGTCTACGACGCCGAGCCGGCTGAGGCCGCTGCCGAGTTCGTCTCGAACGGGGCGCGGACCCTGCACCTTGTCGACCTCGAGGGTGCGCGCTCCGGTCGCCCAGAGCAGCTCGACGTCGTCGCGGCGATCAGGGCCGCTGTCGACGTGCCGATCGAACTGGGTGGGGGACTGCGGACGATCGACGACCTCCGTTCCGCCGCGGCGGTTGGCGTCGATCGGTTGGTCCTCGGCACGGCCGCGATCGACAACGCCGAGTTGGTCGAGGTGGCACTGGGGGAGTTCGGCCAGAGGCTGGTCGTCAGTGTTGACGGCCGGAACGGCCTGGCCGCGACGGACGGCTGGACCCAAGGCTCAGGGGAGGCCGTTGCAACCGTCTTCGAAAGGTTGCAGGCTCAGGGTGTGACCCGCTTCGTCTACTCGGCGATCGAACGGGACGGAATGCTCGGGGGTCCGGCGCTCGACGAGGTTCTTTCGGTTGGGGCTGTCGTCAGGGGATCGTTTCTCTACGCGGGCGGGGTTGCATCGGTCGAGGACCTCGCAGCGCTCCGGGCTCTGAAGCTCGTCAACCTCGAGGGAGTCATCGTCGGGCGCGCGCTGCACGAAGGCCGGTTCACGGTGGCCGAGGGCAACTCCGCGCTGGAGGACTGAGCGGTGCCTTGGAAGCGGATCATCCCGTGCCTCGACGTGGACTCTGGACGGGTCGTCAAGGGAATCAACTTCGTCGGGCTGAGGGACGCCGGCGATCCCGTAGAGCTCGGCTCGCGCTACGACCGGGACGGAGCCGACGAACTGGTCCTGCTCGACATCACCGCGACCAGTTCCAGTCGTGACACCGCTGTCGAGCTGGCTGCGAGGGTCGCTGCAGGGGTGTTCATCCCGTTCACGATCGGTGGCGGCATCCGGTCCGCGGACGATGCACAACGGGTGCTCGACGCGGGAGCCGACAAGGTCTCGGTCAACAGTGCTGCCGTCGCCCGGCCTGAGCTCATAGCGGAGATGGCTGATCGGTTTGGGAGCCAGTGCGTCGTGCTTGCAATCGACGCAAAGCGCCGGATCGGGTCGGCCGGTTGGGAGGTCTACACGGCCGGTGGGCGCAACGCCACCGGAATCGACGCAGTCGACTGGGCCGTCAGGGGAACGGAGCTCGGGGCGGGAGAGATCCTGCTGACCAGCATGGATCGCGACGGGACCCGGGACGGCTACGACCTCGAGTTGCTCGAGGGCGTCTGTTCCCATGTGGACGTGCCGGTGATCGCTTCAGGCGGCGCGGGTGAAGTGAGCCACTTGGCAGCTGCACTCGGCGGTGGGGCGGACGCAGCACTTGTGGCATCGATCTTCCATGACGGCGAGACGACAGTGGACGAGGTCAAGCAGGAGCTTGCAGCTGTTGGTGTCGAGGTCCGGCTGCCCCCGCCAGCGCGGCTCAGCGGCGGGGCTTGAAACCGTACATGTCGGCGTAGCCGACGATGAAGAGCGTCTGGCCGTCGGTGACCAGCGGGTTGAAGGCACCGGTCTCCATGGTGAACACCTTGCGGCCAGTCCGGGCACCTAGCGCCACCGTCCGCTCGTTTCCGAGGTCGTCGAACCAGACCAGATCGCCGATCACGAATGCCCCTCCGGAGATTTTGCCCCCGGCGTCATAACTCCAGCGCACGTCACCGGTTCGGGCGTCCCAGGCGAAAAAGGTGCCGCTGTACGAACCGGCGTAGACCGTCGGTCCGACGCCCGACAAGTCCGCAACTGCAGGCGAGGCATAGACGTAGGCTCCTGTCTGCCTCGCCCAAGCGAGGTCGCCTGACGTCGTGTACGAGTAGAGGCGCCCGTCCGTGTTGCCGATATAGACGCGGCCCCAAGCGACCGCGGCTGTCGAGTAGAACGTGCCACCAGGGGACGCCGACCAGATCTGCTTGCCGTCCGAGAGCCTGATCGCGTGCACCTCGCCGCCGTAGTCACCGAAGAAGAGCCGTCCGCCACTCAGCGCGAGCCCACCCTTCACGGCCCCGGAGGCTGAGAACGTCCAGACCGTTCGACCGGTGCGGCGATTCAGCGCGAAGACAGTCCCGTCCTCGGTCCCGAAGATCACGAGTTGGCCCGAGACGAGAGGCGAGGATTCCGCTCTCGACGGGAGTGCCCGCCGCCAGAGAATCCGCCCGCTGCGCGCGTTCATTGCGGTGACGTTCCCGTGGCCGGAGTTCGGGGTCTGCAGGAGGGTGACCGCGAAGACCCGACCCTCGCCATCCAGGGCAGGAGACGAGGCGGCCAGGGTGCCGAGCCTGTGGCCCCAGATCTTCTTCCCGTTCAGCTTGCTCAGCTTCCGAATGACGCCGCCGTCGTCGAGCAGGTACAGCCCGGAGTCATCGAGGACCGGCGGGAACTCGAGCAGTTTCTTGCCGCGGTAGCTCCACTGGCGCGCGTACGGGGGCTCGAGATCGCTGCGCGTCCGAAACCACTTCGTTCGCGCTCGGTCATACCCGTAGATCGGCCAGTCCACAGTCTTTGGTGGATCGGGCTTGGCGACGGGTGGCACGGTGGTGAACGCCGCCTTAGGGTTGCTCACGTCGCCTGGGCGCTGCAGCAGGTAGGCGGCAGCAGCGCCGAGTATCACCACTCCCAGTGCGATGACGGCCAGCAAACGCCGGCGGCGAATAACGTTGTCAGGGGGCTTCGGCACCGCTTCCGACCATAACGGCGGCGACAATGGAATCCTGATGGTCGAACTGGACAGCTCAACACTCAGGGAACTGGTCGAAGCCGACCCCAGCACGGCGAGGGTCCTCGAGGCCCTCGATGGGCACCTCGACGGAGTCCACCTGGTCGGAGGTGCCGTTCGCGACATTCTCCTTGGGCGGGTCCCGAACGAAACCGATCTCGTCGTTGACGGCGACGCGGGAGCCGTTGCCGCGAAGCTCGCCGAGTCGCTCGGCGGCCGAGTCGAGTCTCACGGCCGCTTCGGCACCGCGACGGTGACCTCTGATGGCTCGACCGTGGACGTGGCGATGGCCCGGGCGGAGACGTATCCCGCACCGGGATCGTTGCCCGAGGTCCGTCCGGCCGGCATCCTCGAGGATCTCCGGCGGCGGGACTTCACTGTGAATGCGATTGCTGTCGCACTCGAGCCCGGAACCAGGGGCACGTGGGCTGCCGCCGAGTCGGCTTTGGCCGACCTCCACGACAGTGTCTTGAGGATCCTTTACCCGACAAGCTTCGAGGACGATCCGACCCGGCTATGGCGGCTCGCTCGCTACGCGGGACGACTCGGCTTCGAGGCTGAGCCGGCAACGGCGTCCGCGGCGAGGCGGGCCGTGAGGGACAACGCGCTCTCAACCGTTTCTCCGGGAAGGCACGGCTCGGAGCTGGTTCGTAATGCAGCGGCAGGCGAGCCAGAGGCGGCGCTCGAGGCGGCTGACCGCCTCGGGTTGCTTGCAGCGATCGGCGCAACGGGCTACGACAGCACGGCCGTCTCCCGCGCGGCGGGCTTGCTCGGTGATGAATGCGACGTTCAGGCGTTGCGACTGGCCTCATGCTTCAGTCGATCCGGAGCCGAGGCGGAGGCAGCCGTGCATCGCCTCGCTCTTCCGCACAGGCTCACCAACTGCGTGATCGAGTCGCTTGCCGTTGGAGAGCTGACCACGGCCCTCCGCTCGGCCGAAAATCCGTCGGCCGTCGCTCGGCTCCTGAGCGGGACGAGCGCCGAGGTGGTCGCCCTGGCCGGGGCGGACGGGGCCGAGGTCCCAGTCAGAAGCTGGTTCGACGAGATTCGTCACATCGAGTGCCCGATCCGAGGAGACGAGCTCATCGCCGCCGGTGTCGAGCAGGGGCCGCTGGTGGCTGTCGGCCTCGAAGCAGCCATGAGGGCCAGGCTCGACCTCGGTGAAGCCGATCCCGCGCGCGCGCTCGCGACTGCCCTGGCCGCCGTCGCCGCCGAGGCGGACCAATGAGGTCGGGAGCCGTTGAGATCACGGTGGGAAAGGCCACAGCGCGTTTCACCGACCGGACCGGGGGCCTTTCGCGGGGTCGGTTCGAATCGCTGAACCTGGGATCGGCGCAGGGGGATGACCCCGAACTCGTTGCAGGCAATCGTCGTCTGGCTGTGGTCGGGGCAGGAGCGGACGCACCGGTCGCGATGGTTCAGGTCCATGGCACTGAGATCCGCGAGGTCGGTGCGAGGTCCGGCTTGGACGCTGGAGAGTGTGACGGGATCGTGACAACCGAAAGGGGCCTTCCGCTCTTGGCTGTGACAGCCGATTGCGTTCCTCTGGTGCTGGTCCGCGGACGCAGGCTCGCCGTTGTCCACGCGGGCTGGCGCGGGCTCGCCGCGGGAGTGGTCGAGGCAGCGGCGGACCAACTTGCCCAAGCGGGGAATGAGCCACTTGAGGCCGCTATCGGTCCGTCTGCAGGCCGTTGTTGCTACGAGGTCTCGCCCGAGGTGATCGAGTCCTTCGGAGGGGACGCCGTAGCCGACGGGCGGATGCTCGACCTTCAGGCGACCGCCGCTCAGATCCTCGGGCGCCTCGGAGCAGAGTCGCCGCAAGTGATGTCATCGTGCACGATCTGTGATCCGGACTCTCGGTTCTTCTCCCACCGGCGCGATGGCGCCCCGACGGGTCGGCAAGGAGTTGTCGCTTGGTTGAACAGCTGACCGATGTCGATCCTGACCGGGTCCGGGCCAATCTGGCCGCGCTGGCTGAGCGCGTCGCAGAGGCTGCTGCGGTGAGCGGGCGCAGCCCCGAGGCGGTCGAGATCCTCGCGGCCACGAAGTACGTCGCAGCAGAGGCGATGGGAGCCCTCGCCGAGGCGGGCGTCACCCTGGTCGGTGAGAACCGGGCCCAGGACCTCGCAGCCAAACAGGAGATTCACGGCGACCGCTTCACTTGGGACTTCATCGGGGATCTCCAAAGCAGGAAGATCCCGCAACTCGTCGGTCGCGTCCGGCTGATCCATTCGGTTGCATCGGAGAGCGCTCTGGCCAAGCTTGCGAGGCCCGAAGCGGCCGGGCAGCGGATTCTCGTGCAAGTCAATCTCTCGGGGGAGGAAAGCAAGGGAGGCATCGAGCCGGCCGATCTCGCCGGCTTCATCGAGCGGGCTCCGTGCCCTGTGGTGGGCCTGATGACGATGCCGCCGCTGGCGGAAACGCCCGAGGCAAACAGGCGCTACTTCGCTCAGCTGCGGGAGCTGGCTTCAGAGAACGCTCTCGAACATCTCTCGATGGGCACCAGCCAGGACTTCGAGGTGGCGGTCGAGGAGGGCGCCACGATCGTCCGGATCGGCGCGATCCTCTGCCGGTGACCTGTTCCCGTTCGTTGCCGCCCCGGCTACTGCCAGACTCTCGGGGAGGAACAACCCGACAGGGAGCGAACGGTTAAAGATGGCTGTCAAGGATCGAATGCATGGAATCCTCGTCTACTTCGGCTTGGCCGAAGAGGCTCCCCTGACCGAGGCGCACGAACTGCCTGCCGAGGCGGGAAGGTCCGACAAGTCGTCCGTTCGTCGGATGCCGCAAAGGCGTTCGCGTGACGAGTTCGACGACATCTTCGCTGACGACGAGCCCGGGCCGAAGCGGCCGACGCCGCTCCGCTCGGTCGAGCCCAAGGCCGAGTCCCGCGTGCACCTCGTGCAGCCGAGCAGCTTCAACGATTGCGAGGAGGTTGGAGCGGCCTTCCGTGACGGCGTGCCGGTGATCATCAACCTCGCCTCGGCCGATCCGGAACTCGCCAAGCGGCTTGTCGACTTTGCGTCCGGCCTGACCTACGGTCTTGAGGGCAGCATGCAGAAGATCGCTGACAAGGTCTTCGTGCTGACTCCGCACAACGTTGAGTTCTCCGCGGAGGAGCGGGCAGCGATGATCGAGAAGGGCTTCTTCAACCAGAGCTGACCGCTCGGCGCTGTCGGCTCTACGCTTGTCGACGATCATGCGTATTGGACTCGTTGGTGCAGGCGGGATGGCTTCGGCCCTGGCTCGCGGTTGGGGAGATCCCGTGCTTGTCTCCGATCCCGCGTCGGATCGGGCAGAGGCGCTGGCGTCGGAGCTCGGTGGAGAGGCCTTCGTGGGAAACGTCGCGCTGGCCGAGGCGGCGGATCTTGTGGTTCTCTGCCACAAGCCCGCACAGCTTGCCGAGGTGGCCGCGGAGATCGCCGCAGTCGGTACCCCGGTCGTGTCGATCCTTGGCTCCGTCACGGTCGCGGCCATCAGGGAGGCCTACGGCAAGACCCCCGCGTTCCGTGTCCTGCCGAACCTCCCTGTGGAAGTTGCCCGCGGCGTGCTCTGCTGGCCGTCGTCGAATGGCGAGTCTGCACAGGCGACCGAGATCAAGCAGGAGTTTGCCCGTCTGGGGAGGGTGGTCGAGGTTGACGAGGCCCAGATGGAGGCAGCGATGGCCGTCTCGAGCAACGCCCCGGCCTTCATCGCCCTGCTGATCGAGTCGCTCGTCGACGCGGGTGTTCGGCACGGACTTGCCGCCGGTGTGGCCCACGAGCTGGCGGTCGAGACGCTCGCCGGAACCGCTGCGCTGCTCGAGCGCCGCGAGGGAGACACCCTTGGGGTGAGACGGGCGGTCACATCTCCCGGTGGTTCCACGGCCCGCGGGCTGGCGGCACTGGAGCGCCACGGGCTCAGGTCGGCTGTTGACGCCGCGGTCGAGGCAGTACTCGAGGGTGGCGCCAAGTGACCCTTGCAGCCAGTGGATTGCGGTCCGGGCTGGCCGACTACCTGCAGTCGTTGATCCTCGTCTACAGCATCTTGATCTTCGCCTGGGTGCTCGGGTCCTGGGTGATCGCAACAGGTCGGGTCCCCGGCTGGCTCTTCCCGATTCTGCGGTTCCTCGAAGCGGTCGTCGGACCCTTCGTCGGGATCTTCCGGCGCTTCATCCCACCGCTGGGACCGCTTGACCTTTCGCCGATCATTGCCCTGCTGGTCCTCCAGCTCGGCGGGGGACTTCTCGTCGGCCTGCTCCGTGGATGAGGGCAACGCGCGCCAACGGCTGGCTGAAGGCCGGGGGTGTCGCGGGGCTCGTCGTCCTGGTCGATGCGAGCCTCAAGGCGTGGGCGAGGTCCTCGCTCGTCCTTGGCGAGCGGAGGGACTTGATCTGGCCGGTGGATCTGGTCCATGTCGAGAACACGGGGGTTGCGTTCGGCGCGTTGAGCGGTCGGGGATGGATCGTGCCTGCGCTGACTCTGGTTGCCCTGTCGGGCGTCCTGATTTGGTTTTCTTTCAACGCCGGCAGTCGGGGAGCGTGGCTACCGACCGGCCTCGTGCTTGGCGGTGCGCTGGGGAACCTGATCGACCGAGCGAGACTCGGCGCCGTGACGGACTTCATCAAGCTCCCGAACTGGCCGGCATTCAACTTCGCGGACGTTGCGATAACGGTCGGCGTAGTGATGCTCGTAGTGGTGGCTGAGAGGAATGCCCGAGCCGACAAGGATTGAGGTTTCCGCAGCCCACGCCGACGAGAGACTTGACCGATTTTTGGTCGGGCACTTCGGTTCACGGGCCGCTGCCCAGAAGGCGATCGAAACCGGCCTGGTCCGGGTCGACGGAGAGCTGAGGCCGAAGCGCTGGACTCTTTCCGAGGGTGAGGCGGTGGAGATCCTTCCACCCGTCGCCGCAGAGATGCCTGATGTCGGTCCGCAACCGCACCTCGAGCCGGTCTACATCGACCAGTGGATCGTCGTCTCAGACAAGCCGGCCGGAATCGTCTCGCATCCGGCTCCCGGCCATCCGACCGGGACACTGGCCCAGATCCTCCAAGCCCGGCTCCCTCACTCCGACATCGGTCTTGTCCACCGGCTCGACCGCGACACCTCCGGCCTCCTGATTGCCGCGCTCGATTCCGAGACGCTGCGCGAGCTGAGGGAGAGACTGCAGAGACGGGAGATCGTCCGCGAATACACGGCCCTGGTGATGGGGCGGCCGAAGACGGCGGAGGGGACGATCGAGGCGGCGATCGGCCGTGACAGCCGATCGCGGACGAAGGTATCGACGAGAACGGACACGCCTCGGGGCGCCGTGACCCACTTCGAGACGCTCGAGGTCCTCGATCAAGCAGCCCTTCTGAGCGTCCGACTGGAGACGGGGCGCACGCACCAGATTCGCGTTCACCTGTCCGAAATCGGTCTTCCGGTGGCAGGCGACCCGACCTATGGCCGCGCAGGTGCCTGGGGCCTGAGCCGTCAGTTCCTGCACGCATCGAGGCTCCATTTCACCCATACGGTTACGGGCGAGTCGATAGAGCTGCGCTCTGAGCTTCCCGAGGACCTCCGGGAGGCGCTCGAACTTGCCCGCAGGGGTGAACGGCCGTGACCGGCTCGCGGTCCGCGCTCCGGTTGTCCTAGACTCCGAAGCTCAGGAAACAACTACCCGGCCGATCAGGCGGTTTGCGACCCTCTCCGGGAATCCGGAGCCGCAACCTCTCCGGCCGGCAGCAACTCATTTCGAAAAAGGGAGCAGTGAACAGACATGGCCCAAACAGGGATCCGTGAACTTCTGGAGGCTGGAGTCCACTTCGGCCACCAAACACGCCGCTGGAATCCGCGCATGGCGCGCTACATCCACGGCGAGCGTCAAGGCATCTACATCATCGACCTCCTGCAGACGGAGGTCCTGCTGTCCAAGGCCCAGCAGTTCGCTGCCGAGACGGCCCGCCGCGGTGGGACGGTCCTTTTCGTCGGCACCAAGAAGCAGGCCAGCGCAGCGGTGAAGGACGCAGCCGACCGTGCCGGCATGCCCTACGTCAACCACCGTTGGCTCGGTGGACTCCTGACCAACTTCAACACGATCTCGAGGCGGATCAAGCGGCTCCACGACCTCGACCGCTACGCGGAGGAGGGCCAGCTGGCGCTTCTCCCGACGAGGGAGCGGATGGCTGCGGAAGCAGACCGGGCCAAGCTGACCGCGAACCTCGGTGGCGTGCGACACATGACGCGGGTCCCCGACGCAGTGGTCGTCTTCGACATCAACACCGAGGAGATCGCAGTCAAGGAGGCCAACCGGCTGCGGATCCCGGTAATCGGAATCGTCGACACCAACTGCGACCCGACCGGCATCGACTTTGTGATCCCAGGCAACGACGACGCAATCCGGTCCTGCGAGCTGATCGCGAACTCGATCGCCGACGTGGTCGCAGAGGCTCGCGGCCAATTCCAGGTCGAGGAGGAGAGGGCTCGCGCCGAAGCCGCAGCCAAGGCCGCCGCAGACCGCGAGGCACGCGAGAAGCGCGAAGCCGAAGAGGCTGCGAGGCGCCTCGCCGTTGAGGAGGAAGCCGCAGCGAAGGCTGCCGTTCAGGCGGCAGCGATCGAGGCCGCCGAGGCGGAGAAGGCCCTGGAAGAAGAGAAGGACGCAGTTCGGGCAGCGCTCGCCGAGCGTGCGACCGCCCAGGCTGCCGAGCAGGCCGCCGCAGAGGCGGCCGCGCCCAAGCCGGATTCGTCCGAGGGCGAGGTCGCGCAGAGCCAAGAAGACCCAGGAACCGAGGAGCCAGAGGCAGAGTCCGCCGTTGAGTCCGAGACCTCCGCTGAAGAGACGAGCGAAACGCCCGCTGAGGCGACCGACGGAGAGGAGACATCCGAGTGAGCATCACGACTGCCGACATCAAGGCCCTGCGCGAGCACAGTGGCGCGGGAATGCTCGATTGCAAGAATGCCCTGACCGAGGCCGGGGGAGACTTCGATGCGGCTCTCGAGGCGCTGCGGGCAAAGGGCCTCGCGAAGGCGGCCAAGCGCGGGGATCGGGAGGCAAGCCAGGGGATTGTCGCCTCCTACATCCACTCGGGCGGCACGATCGGGGCGATGGTCGAGGTCGACTGTGAGACGGACTTCGTCGCCCGCAATGAGGACTTCGCTGCATTCGCACGGGACCTCGCCTTGCACGTCGCGGCAGCCGCTCCGCTCTACGTTGACGAGGAATCGGTGCCCGAGGCCGATCGCGAAGCCGAGCTGCGGGTCCTGCAGGAGCAGGATTCGGACAAGCCCGAGGAGATTCGAGCCAAGATCGCAGAGGGCCGGATCGGCAAATGGCTGGATGAGGTCGTCCTGCTCCGTCAGGCCCACGTCAATGCCGATCGCTACGACGGCCGCACGATTGAGCAGCTGAGGGCGGATCTCTCAGCCAAGACCGGCGAGAACGTGATCATCCGGCGCTTCTCGAGGTTCGCGGTAGGAGGCTGACGTGACCGAGAGGAAGCCCTACCGGCGTGTGCTCCTGAAGCTCTCAGGCGAATCGCTGATGGGCGACCTCGACTACGGCACCGACCCGAACCGGGTCCGCGCGATCGCCTCGCAGATCGCGGAAGTCCACTCGTCCGGAGTCGAGTTCGGGGTGGTGGTCGGAGCGGGCAACATCTACAGGGGTCTCGCTGGCGCTGCTGAAGGCATGGACCGGGCAACAGCCGACTACATGGGGATGCTCGCTACCGTCCTCAACGCGCTCGCGCTCCAGGACGCTCTCGAGCGGGCTGGTTCCCCGACGCGGGTCCAGTCCGCGATCACAATCAGTGAGGTTGCTGAGCCCTACATCCGACGCCGGGCGATGCGCCATCTGGAGAAGGGGCGGATCGTCGTCTTCGCTGCGGGGACCGGTAACCCGTTCTTCACGACCGATACCGCTGCCGCCCTGAGAGCGGCAGAGATCCGAGCCGAGGCCGTCCTGATGGCCAAGAATGGGGTCGAGGGAGTATTCAGCGCCGATCCTGCCGTCGATCCCGAGGCCGAGTTCCTGCCCGAGATCACGCACATGGAGGCAATCGAGCGCAGGCTCCAGGTGATGGACGCGACCGCTCTCTCGCTCTGCATGGAGAACGGCTTGCCGATCCACGTCTTCAACATGGCAACCGAGGGCGCGATTGCCCGCATCTCGTCGGGTGAGCATGTAGGTACGCTGGTTCGCACATGATCGACGATCTCCTCAAGGACGCCGGCGAGCGAATGGCCAAGTCGGTGGAGTCGACTCGAGGCGAATTCGGCACTGTTCGGACTGGGCGAGCAGCTCCGTCGCTGCTCGATCGCGTCACCGTCGACTACTACGGCACTCCGACACCGCTGAACCAGCTGGCGACTGTCAGTGTTCCTGAAGCCAGACTTCTGACGGTCCAGCCGTTCGACATCTCGGCGCTTGACGACATCGAGCGGGGCATCGTCGCCGCCGACCTCGGCATCACCCCGGGCAACGACGGCAAGACAATCCGGATCTCGATCCCCGAGCTGACCGAGGAGCGGCGCCGCGAGCTCGTCAAGCAGGCGAAGGGGATCGCCGAGGACGGCAGAATCGCGATCAGGAACATCCGGCGCGACGTGATGCACGACCTCAGGCAGCTGAAGGAGGAGGGCAAAGTGGGCTCCGACGAGGAGCACCGGGCCGAGGAGGCGCTCCAGAAGCTGACCGACGACAACATCGGGCAGCTGGATGAGGCGCTCGCTCGCAAGGAATCGGAGATCCTCGAGGTTTGACCCCCTCGGAAGGCCGGCGGGCTGAGACCGTCGCGATCATCACCGATGGCAACGGGCGCTGGGCAGAGCAGCGCGGCTTACCGACCGTCGAGGGGCACAGGGCCGGGGCCGACACCGTCAAGGCCCGACTGAGGGATGCCGCCGAGTTCGGGGTTCGCCAGCTCACCGTGTATTCGTTCTCGACCGAGAACTGGTCTCGCTCACCCAGCGAAGTTCGAGGGCTGATGAAAATGTTCGCCGAGCGGATCGAGAGGGAGACCCCGGAGCTCGACGCCGAGGGCGTCCGCATGAGGTTCATCGGGGATCGCTCAGACAGGAGGATCCCTTCGAAGCTGAAGAAGCAGATGGAATGGGCCGAGGAGACGACCTCGGGCAACGGGGTCATCGACCTGTTCGTTGCGTTCAACTACGGCAGCCGCAACGAGATCGTGCGCGCAGCGGAGCGTTACGAGGGTGGAGGGGAGGAGGCATTCGGCCGGCTCGTCGGCGATCCGCTGTTGGAGGACCCCGACCTCCTGATCCGAACCAGCGGTGAGCATCGCATCTCCAACTTCCTCCTGTGGCAATGTGCCTACAGCGAGATGGTCTTCCACGACGCCCTTTGGCCCGACTTCACTCGCGACGACTTCGAATCGTGTCTCGACGCATTCGCTGGGCGCCAACGGCGCTTCGGAGGCCGCAAGTGAACCGCAGCGACCTTCTGCCGAGGATCCTTGTCGCGATTCCACTCGCTGTCCTCGCCTGCGTGATGATCGCGGCGGGCGGTTGGGTGTTCACGATCGGCTTGGTGCTGGTCGGGTTTCTCTGCCTGCATGAGTTCTACGAACTGGTCGAGGCCCGACGGCCACTGCGGATCGTCGGGTTAATCGCGATGGTGTCGGTCGCGTTGGGTGCCCACCTCGCGGGGACGTCAGGCGTGCTCGCAGCGGCCTGGGTGACGCTCCCCCTGATGTTCGTGACTGTCGCGAT